>NZ_JAIUHV010000011.1:0-239213 GCF_020165285.1 Mesorhizobium sp. CA10 | reverse complement strand
GCCTATGCTCCGCGAGGGCGCCGGACGACCGGCGACGCGCAGTCGCGCTTGCGGGCTTCGCCCGTATGCAAAACGCAAACGTCGCCTTGGCACAAACGCGACGATCTTCGGATCGCGCTTGAACAGCTTCTCGATTTGAACGTGCGTTTTGCCGACCTGGTGGTTATGGCGGAGCGGCTGCACCCGATCCCATTCCGAACTCGGCCGTGAAACGCTCCAGCGCTGATGGTACTTCGTCTCAAGACGCGGGAGAGTAGGTCGCTGCCAGGTCTGCAAAGCGCATGTTCACCTCACTTCCAGATCCACAGGATCCGGATGAAGACAATCTTCTCTCTACGATCTTAAGGCCCGCCAAACGGGAGCCTGGGCCGCGCAAGCGGCCCTTTCATTTGGCGGCTCTTGAATCAGGTAAGATCAAACTTACCTCCAAGGACGCAAGCAAACGCTTGCTCGTAATCGCAAGCAAACGCTTGCTCGTAATCGCAAGCAAACGCTTGCTCGTAGTTGACGCGGGGTGGAGCAGCCCGGTAGCTCGTCAGGCTCATAACCTGAAGGTCACAGGTTCAAATCCTGTCCCCGCAACCAATTTTGTCATAAATCAATAACCGCCTCGGTCTGACCGAGGCGGTTTTTTGCGTTTCGAGACGCGCGAGTGATCTTTGATACACATGAAGCTGGTGAGGCGGGCTGCTAAAACTGTGCTGCACTCGGTGATTGTGCCCTCATAGAGAAAGTTTTGCGGCATGCTCGAACCGGTCACGTGAAGCGGCCGCTTTGCGCCCTAATCTCAGACGTTCCAATGAGCATACCTGAACCTGCGCGTTTATCCGTCCACCACAAGGTCAAGGAAGGCGTTGGCCGCCTCGACCATCCCGATCGCGGGGGAACCTTGGAGATCTAATAGACCACCGCTGGGAACATCGCCGTTGGGAACAATGTCTTTCGGGCGTAGTTCGGTAGCGTCCAGGCGGAGAGCGGCCAATCATGTGTCTACAGCAAACGACCGGAAGTTCGCGGCCTAAGCCCGACGGCGGACCAGGCCAATTTTCATTCCTTGCGCAACCCTGTCGGCAAGCAGGTGGACCCACAAGCTGATGCGAGCACGTCGTGCGCGGCCGTATGACTCTTTTCAGTTTCGTGACAGCGCTGAAAGCGACGTCCGGGATCCCAATCGCTTTTCGGCAAGCGATGCAGATCAGCTCGCCTATGGAGAAGACGATGCCAATCACAAGAGTTCGAAGGGCACATTCACGCCAGATAAGGTGAGGTTTTTGAGGCACGTGCTGGAAGCTGGCGCAACGACCAATGAAAGCGAAGCCCAGAGAGAGGCGCGCTCATTGCGACTGGTCGCCAATTACATGACCGACATGTCAGACGAGCGGGAGTTGAGGGAACTCTCGCATAAGCCGCTTGGTAGGTAAAATTGCGTCGATCCCGGAAGAGCAACAGCTGGGCAGGACGTAATTGGCGCGTTGGCGTACAAGGTGTCGATGCTGCCGTTGAGACGACTGCCGATCCAGTGGCGGGCAATCATCCTCTCTTGGATCGGCAATGACCAGCGATCCTCTTGTTCCGCTCGCGAAATCCATTCGAGAACGCGACGCGGTGCTGTTTGTTGGGGCAGGCGTCTCGATGAGCGTCGGCCTGCCGTCCTGGGAGAAGCTGATCGAGCGAATGGCGGATGAACTCGGCTTGGAAGTGGACCTTGGCAGGCAACGCGGCCGCTTCCAGACTCTGGCCGAGTATTACCGCATCGAGCATGGCAGCATCGGACCGCTGCGCAGTTGGATGGACCGGCACTGGACCGTCAGCCGCGATAAGATCGAACAGTCCGAATTGCACCGTCTCATCGTCGCGCTGAACTTCCCGGTGATCTATACGACGAACTATGATCGAAACCTTGAAGTCGCCTTTGAAATACATGGCGTCGAATACGTGAAGGTGGCCAATGCGAGGGATGTCTCGAAGGCTCGCAGGGACGTCCCCTACATCGTGAAGTTCCACGGCGACTTCGATGACGATTCCTCCTTAGTCCTCACGGAAACCGATTATCTTGATCGACTGTCGTTCGACTCGCCGCTCGACGTGAGGTTCCGTTCGGACGCATTGGGCAGTACGGTTCTGTTTATTGGCTACAGCCTTTCCGACCTGAACATCCGGCTGCTTCTGCATCGGCTTTGGCAGACTTGGAGCCGGTCGGGCTTTGAGGCGGATCGGCCCCCCTCGTTTATCTTCATGGCACATCGTGATCCTGTCGAGGAAGCTGTGCTGGCGCGTTGGGGCATTACGGCGGTGACGGGCGACGATCCAGATCCTGAGACGGGACTACTTAATTTCCTTTCTCGCCTCGCTGACCTTGTATACGCCAACCGAATGAGCCGGCCCGGGTCTGCCGCCGGGAGGCGAGGTGCGGCCGGGCCTACCCTCACCGAGTGACGGCGGCTCGCCGAAGATGGGGTGGATAGGTTAAGGTTTCTTAGGTTCGGGCGCTGCTTCAGCTTACGCTGGCCTACATATGGCTTGCGTTTACGGAGCTCACGTGACATCGAGCAACAAATCGCAGGCCAACTTTTCAGCGGATAGATGTTCCGGCACCCGCTCTAAAAGGCCGTCGCTTGTGCGCAACCTCAAATGTGCCGACCGCACCCGAAGGGCCTAATTTAAGGTTGTACGCCGTCCGGTTTTGTCATGGCGCACGGACGGCCGCGGACATCTCCCTCGCCCAAACACGAGGCGCTGAGATGCACAGCCAAGTCCTAGAACCCTCCCACCTCGACATGCTCACTCGCGTTCTGCACCACGCTGCAAGCAGGACGGGCATCAACTCGACTCGGACGATGCGCAGAACGTCGCCGTGAACTTTGGTCTATCTGTTCCAGAGAGCGATGGTGAACGAGTTTGACCTTATTGGTACCTTGGGGGGCTAGTCGCGCAAGAACCTACGCCGCGTTGGCTGAACAAGCCGCTCGTCCGATAGCAAACTGGCCGACTGCATTGTGGCGGATCGCAAGCTGCTAGATCAAGCAGGCGACCGCAATAGTCGCTTTCTATTCGACCTAATCTTCCCGCCATAGTAACTTACAAACTTGTCTGCTGGTGCGCCCATAGCGAGCATCATAATTGAGCGGCCGGCAGCCTCGATTTTTTCACTGATCATCAACTTAGCTTCGCGTTCAGCCGCTTTGCCGCCACTAGCAATTCGCATACCTCTAAGCCAGATCACTTGCTGCGCCTCCAGTATCGAAAGTGAGAGATCGACTAGATTGAACATTGAGCGCTCCTGATTGGGATGAGAGAACGGCAATCTCGTTCGTCGGTTCCGTCGAATTGGCAGGTCGAAAAACTTCTCTCTGGGAGCGAGTTCAAGGAAGAAGCCGAACGTTCTCTTCGAGACTTGCGCGAGCGGTGACGACCCGATCCTGCCCGAGAAGAAAAAGCCCCGTGGAGAGTTCCACGGGGCCTCATCGATTACAGCGGTGTCGTTCGGCGAACGCGATCGCGTTCCGCTTGGATGTCATCAAAGGGCTCTGCGTCAGGGTCGAATTCCTGTCCATCCGGCGGACTCGTAAGCGCTGCGCCGCTCGTCAAGATGGACCGAACGCTCGCCGCGCAGGATGCGTTCAGCCTCGCCGGTCAGCCGATCGTCCACTCTGGCAGTCACCAGACTGCCTCCGCGGCGAACGCCCTCGGAATAAACATGTGCATCACGTTCCGAAACGCCGGATTCCGTAAGTGCCCCGATTATCCCGCCGGCGGCTCCGCCGACCACGGCGCCACCCACAGCGCCGACCGCCGTCGCAGCGAGCCAGCCGGCCGCCACCACGGGTCCGACGCCAGGTACGGCCATGATCCCGAGCCCGGTAAGGAGCCCGCCCGCGCCGCCGACGACCGCTCCCAGGCCCGCCCCGGCGACGGCATCTTCGCCGGCTTCTGAAATCTCGTCCTGCCGATACCAATTGTCGGAATTATTGGCCACGATGCTGATGTCGTCTCGCGGCACGCCAATCGCCGCGCTGAAATTTGTTCCACGCCCTTGGCTTCGCTTTGGAGCTTGTGTCCGCAGGGGGCTGCCGATGAGAACCGCCAGAGTCCCTTGTGTGCGCTCATTAGCTGCCACCGGCTTTGAGTTCGTGGCAGCCACTGGCAACAAAGCGGATATCTATCTGGCCCGCTGCGCGGCGGCAGGACCCTGCCTAACCCTAAACGCCTAGCTCCCAACGGGCCGGCAAGCGGTTTAGTTCAGCGGATTTGCTGTTCAAGACGCCTTGTAGATGCGCCGTTTGGTTGAGCGGCTAAGGTTATCGGCAATGCGGAGGGGACGGATTGTGCCTGTCTGCTTCCCCGGCTTCGCTCCCCCGGCTGCGAGATGGGAGCAATTCGCAGGCTCACACGTTGGTATTTAACCCTGCGAGAGGACCTCATCATTGGACTCCAGCACCGACCTAGCCAAGTTACGCCGACATGTCCGCATTCTCGTGGACCTTGGCCGCTTAGCGGGCGAGGAAACTCCGCTCAGCCGCTTTCTCGATCAGGCTTGTGTGCAGGTAGCCCGGGCCGTTGAGATAGACCATACAAAGGTCCTTCGCTACCGCCCGCGCACCGCGGACCTGTTCATGGAGGCCGGCTTCGGGTGGAAGGAAGGTACTTTGCGGAACGCTGTTTTTCCGGCGGATCTGCGATCGCCGCCTGGCCGAACTTATCAAACAGCCGAGCCTTTGGTGATTGTCGATGGCGCGGCGGCCGAGCAGGATGGCGAATACGTCTTTTCCGATGTGCTGAAAGAGCACGGCATCAAGTCGCTGGCAAACGTGCCGATCCTCATCAAGGGCGCGGCTTGGGGCGTGCTGGAGGTGGATTCCTCGGTCACCCGCGACTTCAGCGAAGATACCGTCGACTTCATGACGGCTGCCGCCGCCCTCATTGCTTCAGCGATGCGGCGGCCCAATTTGGAGCGAAGCAACGTGGAAGCCACCGCTGCTCTAGTACAGGCGCAACAACAGGAGGTGCTGCTGCGGGAGATGCAGCACCGCGTAAAGAACAACTTTCAGCTCATCCTGGCCTCAATAGCCATCCAGAAGCGGCGCCTTGACAGGTCGGAAGTGCACCGGGCCTTAGAACACGTGGCTAACCGAGTTAATGCCATTTCGCTTGCTCATGACCAACTGGCACCGGGTCAGGACCTCCGAACGGTGGACGTCGCCGGCTATCTGAGGGCGCTGTGCGCTTCGCTTCAGGCGCAGGTGGAAATTGCAACGATTGAGATCGCGGCGGACGAGGTCGAGCTCTCGATTGAACGCGCGGTGCCGCTCGGTCTTATCTTGAATGAAGCCGCAATGAACTCAGTCAAGCATGCGTTCGGGGCGGAGGGCGGGCGAATCGTTGTCAAGCTTGAGTCCGGAATAGGCTACGGCGAGGCACGCCTGACTGTTGCCGATAATGGTCGAGGCATCCAGAATCCCCGACCTGGCGGGTCGGGACAGAAATTGATCCAGGCGCTCGCCCGGCAGATAGGTGGCAAGGTCGAGCAAGAGAGCTCCGCTACGGGCACGACAATCAGCGTGATTTTCCCAGTCATTGCATAGAGCTCCCTCCTCTCGCGGTTTGCGTTGGCTCCCCAGCGCAGATCGATGAGGCGCATCATCCAAATCGCAACGCGGGCTCAGGGCTCACGTACGTCGCCAACATCAACCAGAGACGCGCCTTTGCCGTTGGGCGTGCGCGACGGCGAACTGGATCAGTTGAGTTCCGTCGGGGTCGCCGGGAAGGCCGCGCCGCGTTTCGTGGATTTTGCCGACGCGGCTCAGGATCGCGACGCCGTTCCAGCTTTTCTGACCATGCCAGATCACGTTATAGCCGAGGTCGCGGATCGGCCCTTCCGGTAACTTGTCCTGCGGCGCCTTGAGTTCCTGGAGGCAGGCAATGTCCATTGCTGCCTGTTCCAGCCAGGTTGACGCCGTTGACCTGGTAGGTCGCGATCCTCATGGCTTCATAGGTCCGGCAGGAACTGATAGGCCCGGCCCCAGCCTGCGAGGGCCTTCGATGCGGCGCGCTTCTTCAACTCGGGCGCATCGCCGACATGGAAATGAGAGGGCGCATCGATCGTCTTCATCTCCGCCCAGGTGACGGGTGCTGCGACCGGGGCACCCGGCCGCGACCTGGCGCTAAAAGGCCTGATTGCCGTTGCGCCGCGCTGGTTGCGCAGATAGTCGACGAAGATCCGTCCCTTGCGTTTGGCCTTCGACAACAGGGCCGTGAAGTGGGCCGGGTCGTTCTGCGCGACCGCCTGAGCAAGCCGGGAGGCAAAGGCCTTTACTTCAGTCCATTCAGCCCGGGGCGTGAGCGGCGCGATCACATGCACGCCCTTGCCGCCCATCAGCATCGGGAAGGTGGTCAACCCAATGGATTTCAGTATATCCCGGAACTGGAATGCGGCAGCCCGGACCGCCTCGAATCCAGTCCCTTGTCGGGGTCGAGGTCGAATACAAGGCGGTCGGCCTTCTCGACGTCCTCGATGCGTGCTACCCATCCATGGAACTCGATTGTTCCCATCTGGACACAGGTTAAAAGCCCCTCGGCATCGTCCACGTGACCGATCAGGAAACGTCTCGCGGCACGCTAGAACCGGTCACGCGAATCGGCCGCTTTGCGCCCCAAAGCGGCCGTAAGTTCGGCTTCGCCACTCCCTGGCAGCAGACATCGCCCCGTCGAATCCCTCAATGTAGTCCAGCTTAAATTTTGTGCTGCCTCAGGCACTCAAAGGCCGTCCTCGGAGGCACATGGCCACACCGCTTTGAATCTGCCTTTCGAGGAACTCAGGCGTGGAATTCAGGTGAAATCGCAGGCGTGACCAGCTTGCCGCAATTAGGAATCATCCGTTCAGATCCTCAACCGAGGTCAAAGATCGAGTGAAACGGTGCCTTGCGCGCGGCTGCAACAAGCCAGGACAAAGCCCGCTGACTTTTCTTCGGGCGTGAGTCCGCCGAGATCATGCATTGCGACTGCTCCAGAGAGCTTGGCTATCCGGCACGCACCGCAAACTCCCTGCTGGCAACCGGTGGGGACATAGACACCACACTTGCGCGCCGCGTCCAGCAGGGTCTCTCCGGCCGCGCAGCGATGCTCCAATCCGGAACGGGCGAAATGGACCGAGGACGAAACGGCAGAGGCCACATCCCGAGCAGCACCGCCCAGACCCGCTCCGAAGCTCTCCTCATGATAACCCCGGGGGTCAACGCCTGCCTGGCCAAGACCGTCCCGCAGCGCCGTCATGTACTGTTCGGGGCCGCAGGCGTAGACTGTGCGATCACCAAGATCGGGTACGAGGCGCAGGAGCATGGGGCCGTCTATGCGGCCAGTCGGTCCTGCCCACGAGGGATCTGCCTTGGAACAGACGTATGTCACAGCCATGTTGGGGAATCGGGCAGCGAGCGCATCGAGTTCCGACCTGAAGATGATATCGCGCGGCGACCGTGCGCTGTAGATGAGACGCAGGTCCAGATCGGATGCTCTGTCTGTCAAGGTTCGCAGCATCGATATTAGAGGCGCGATCCCGCTGCCGCCTGCAAGAAAGAGAGGCTTTTCGCCGGGCAAACCGTCGAGTTTGAACGAGCCCCGCGGGCCTTCAATGTTGATTTCGTCGCCAAAGCGCAGATTCTCGTGTAGCCAATTAGAAACGAGCCCGCCCGGTGTCCGCTTGACCGTGACGTGCAAGTCGAGCGGTCGTGTAGGTGGCGACGAAACGGAATAGGAGCGGGCCACCGCAGCGCCATCGATCGTGGGGTGAAGGACCACGTATTGCCCCGCATTGAAGCAGAACATGCGGTCTGAGGCAGCCGAGAACACAAAGGTCTTCACGTCGTGCGTCTCGTCGATGACCGCACGGCAGAGCATTGCCTGTAGCGATGCGTCGGCCCATTGCCGCTGCCGCATCGTCGCGAAAAAATCGGAAGCCGGAAACGAAGTGTGTGCGTTCATGTTTGGCTCTCAATGACGCGCAAACATGGCAGCCGGACGCTTTCCGGAACAGTGGTTCGAGCCCTGCTTTTTAATCGGGAATTTCGATCTACGTCTCGAGGGACATCACCGCCAGCTGCAGCGCACGAAGCCCTTTGCGGATGATCGGCTCATGCTTGCGCCGGGCAAGCATGGCCGTATGGACGGGCTGGTAGAGCGTCGGTGCGCCCTCGACCAGGAATGACGGGCACTCGGCCGTAAACCTGCGGGCATCGTCGTTGCGCATGTAACAACTCCCCCCAGTTCGCCGCAGCATCGCTTCCGCCAGGCTCTCGGATCCCATGGAAAGGCGCGAAATTGCGAGGGAGGGAATAAGCTCCGAATGGGATTTTTCGAGTACGACGGTATAGCCCGGCCGAATGTAGCTGTCAGGATTGACCTCCGACATCGTTCTCGCAAACGTCGAAACCATCACATATTCCTCGACCATGAGGTGCTCGTAGGCAATTTCGGGAAGATACCGCGGCGCATACAGCACCGCTATGTCGAGATTGCCCATGCTGAGATCCGTCACCATCTGATTGGAATAGTCGGATTCCACATGGATCGAGGCTTTGGGAAGCGCCTGACAGAGCGCCTCCACCCACCCAGGCAGCACTGAGCGCGTCATGCCAACCTGTGCGGCCACGCGCAGGGTTCCCTCGAACCGGTTGAATGCGCGCACATCATGGCGCGCCTGCGACCAGGTCGAAAGCATCGCCCGCGCGTAGGCTTCGAAACGTCGCCCCGCCGCAGTCGGCTCAGCGCCGGCGCGACCACGATGGAAAAGCTCCGACCCTACCGCGCTTTCGAGGCTTTTGATCCGAGTGCTGACCGTCGACTGAGTAATGTTCAGCCGGTCGGCGGTCCGGTTGAAGTTCCGCGATTCGATAATGTCGAGGAACGTCTCTATGTGGTCCAGCTGCACGCGTCGCCCCCAATCGAAAAACTCGATCATTACCCAGGGATCATTGGCTTGATCTGACAATTGTCAAGGCGGAAGCTGTAGGAACTAATCGGCAGGTAAAGCCGCCGTCTGGAGAGGGAGCGAAAGCTAAAGTGTTTATCGTCGACTGCGATTGTCACAACTACTGGTCCAGCGCCACGGTATTGGAGCCCTATCTTTCGGGCATCTGGAAGGACATGTTCATTGAGGGCGAGAAGACCGGCCCCAGAGGATCCTTCCCACACGGCCATCGCCCCTGGTTTCATCCGCAGGATTTCTCCCGGAAGGATGTGCGGCCCGAGAGCGAAGCCGACAACTACCGGATCATGAAGGAAAAACATCTCGACAAATACAATATCGGCGCGGCGATCCTGACCGGGGACGAGCCCATTGAAGCCTCCACGCTGGCAAATCCCTACTATGCTAGTGCGCTGGTCAGTGCCTACAATGATTATCAAATCGCGGAGTGGTTGCCGAAGGACAACCGCTTCATGGGTTCGATCATCATTGCGCCTCAGGATCCCAAGCTAGCGGCCGCGGAGATCCGTCGCCTAGGCAGCCATCCTCGCATGGTCCAGGTTCTAGCCTCCCAAGGCTCTGTGAAGCCGTACGGCGATCCCTTCTATCACCCGATCTACGAAGCGTGTGCGGAAATGGGATTGCCGTTCGCCATTCACCTCGGTGGGCATGGCGGCGTTAATTGGAACGCCGTCGCGCCTGCCCCCACAACGTTTTTTTGGGAAACGCACGCGATCCTGCACATGTCGGCGATTAGCCACGTCGCCAGCATGATTGCTCACGGTGTCTTCGAGAAATGGCCGGAACTTTATTTCGTGGTGATCGAATGCGGTGTCGCCTGGGTGCCGACAGTGCTGTGGCGCCTCGACGCCGATTACAAGGCGCTGCGAAAGGAAACGCCGTGGCTGAAGATGCTGCCCTCGGAGTACTGCCGGCGCAACATACGCTTCTCCACGCAGCCGCTGGAGCAGCCCCCCAACGTCCAGCATCTCTGGTCCATTCTGGAAGCGATGGACGGCGAGAACACACTGATGTTTGCGTCAGACTATCCGCATTGGGATTATGACGACGCCAACACGCTGCACATCCCGTCTTCCTGGAGGACGAAGGTGATGGGCCAGAATGCGCTCGACGTCTACAAGCGCATTCCTGCCATCCTGACCGCGAATGCTGCCTGACGGAGCAGAATATGGCCGAGAAAACCTACATCTGCCGCGTCGACGAGATCAAAGCCGGGACACCCTTCATTGCCAAGGTCCGCAGCCTTTCGGTGGGTGTGTTCCGCGTCGGAGAAACCTTCCATGCGCTGCTCAACATCTGTCCGCATCGCGGTGCGCCGCTCTGCGAGGGGCCGCAATGCGGGACAACCGCGCCGGTGGAGGAGGCGCGGTTCATCTATCATCGAGAAAACGAGATCGTGCGCTGCGCCTGGCATGGCTGGGAGTTCGACATCAAGACGGGTTCGGCACTTGTCGACCCAACGGTCCGCGCGCGGACATTCCCCGTCATGGTCGAGGACGGCAACATCTATGTGACGGCATGAAGGCCATACGATCAGCAGTTCGAAGAGGTGAAAAGCAAGGAAGAAGAGCTGACGGATCGACTGCACGACGAGGGTTTAAAAAAGCGCGGAAAAATCCGCCAATGGGAGAACGAAAATGTCAGAATCTGAGTACAAGCTTCGCATCGCGCAAAGTCTGGTCGGGCGTGGCAAGGTTTCCCGCCGCGACTTCATTCATCTAGGGGTGGCGGCGGGCCTGACCGTCGCTGCCGCCGATCAGATTTTCGTCACCACGGCCCGGGCACAACCGCAGCAAGGCGGCTTCGCCAAGCTCGGCATGGCGCACGGAGCGACCACGGATTCAATTGATCCGGCCGGCTATCCCGATACGTTCACGCAAACAGCTTTCTCGGGGGCCATGTCCAACAGCCTCACGGAGGTCGACGCCAAGGGTGGCATACAGCCGGACCTGGCCGAAAGCTTCGAATCTTCCAATGGCGCCAAGACATGGGTTTTCAAGCTGCGCAAGGGCGCCACCTTCCACAACGGCAAGACCGTGACGGCGGACGATGTCGTGACCTCGATGCGGTATCACATGGGTGCCGACACCAAGTCGGCAGCGAAGTCTCTGCTTGAACCTGTTTCCGATATTAAGGCCGACGGTCCCCAAACGGTCGTCTTTACGCTTAACAGCGGCAATGCCGATTTCCCCTACATCGTGAGCGACTATCATTTCGTCATCATGCCGAGCGTGGAGGGAAAAGCCGATTGGGCATCAGGAGCTCGAACCGGCGCATTTGTGCTTGAGAATTTCCAGCCGGGAGTTTCGGCCAAGCTCAAGCGCAACCCCAACTATTTCAAGAACGGCAAGCCTTACCTGGATGAGGTGGAATTCATCGCGATTACCGATTTGGCCGCACGCATGGCTGCGCTCTCGACCGGAGAAGTGGACTATATTGGACGCGCCGATCTGAAGACCCTCGGCATGTTGAAGCGCAATCCAAAAATCGAGATCATCGAGATCACCGGCTACGGCCACTATACTTTGCCGATGAACGTCACCATGCCGCCTTTCGACAATCCGGATGTGCGCATGGCAATGAAATGGGCGATCAACCGTCAGGAGATCGCCGACAAGATTTTCCTCGGCCATGCTACTGTTGCCAATGACGATCCAATCGCGCCGGCGATCAAGTTCTACAAAAACCCGCAGCCGCAACACAGTTTCGACCCCGAAAAGGCGCGCCATTATCTGAAGAAGGCGGGGATGGAAAAGCTGAAGGTCGACCTCTCCGTGGCAGATGCCGCCTTCGCGGGTGCGGTAGACGCGGCTGCGCTCATTCGCGAGACGGCCGCCCAGTGTGGCATAGACGTCAATGTGGTGCGCGAGGCTGAGGACGCCTATTGGGATAATGTCTGGCTCAAGAAGCCGTGGTGCGCTTCCTATTGGAGCGGTCGCGCGACCGCCGACTGGATGTTCACACAAGCCTTCGCAGCCGAATCCAGCTGGAACGAGTCGTTCTGGAAGAATCCCCGCTTCAACGAATTGCTCGTCAAAGCCCGAGCCGAGGCGGATGAGGCCAAGCGCGCCGACATGTATGGGGAAATGCAGCAGCTGACCCATGATGATGGCGGCAGTATCGTGCTGGTGTTCAACAATTTCGTCAGCGCCAAATCCAAGAAACTAGCCCATGGCGATGTGGCGCCGAATTGGGAAAATGACGGACTGAAGATGGCTGAGCGCTGGTGGACGGCCCAGGCATAGGGGTGCTTGCCAAGCGCGCCGCTCGCACCGCGGACGGCGCGCCCCAGGGAATACGCATGCGTGTGAATCCGGTCGCAAAAACGGTTCTGCAACGGTTAGGCTTCGGCCTGATCACGTTGTTCGTCGTTTCGATCATCATCTTTTCGGCGATCGCAATGCTGCCCGGCGACTTCGCCAAGGCGACGCTCGGTCAATCTGCTACCCCGGAAACCGTCGTGGCCCTTCAACACGAGATCGGCCTCGATCGCCCGCCAATCCAACGCTATTTCAGCTGGATCGGTAAGATGGCGCAGGGTGACTTTGGATCTTCCTTCGCCAGTCGAACCGGCTATCGGCGGACCGTCGCGGAAATCATTGCCCCTCGTCTCTACAATACCATGTTCCTGGCGGTAATGACCGCGCTCGTCGCGGTGCCGCTGGCATTGGGGTTGGGCATTCTTGCCGCCCTGTACCGCAACAGCTGGTTCGATCGGCTTGTAAACACGGTGACGCTTACGACGATTTCGTTCCCTGAATTCTTCGTCGCCTACATGCTCGCCTTTCTGATCATCTCGCGCGATACGTTTGCTGGCACGCAGTTCGCAGAGTCTTTACCCGTCTGGCTCGCGGTTTCAATCAACTGGACCCTGAACGTCGTACCGAAGTTCCCGACCCTGGCAAATATCAACGACCAGACGCCGTTCTGGGAGCACGTCTGGCGTGCAGCTCTGCCGTCCATCACGCTCACACTCGTCATCGTCGCTCACATGATGCGAATGACGCGCGCGGCAATCATCAACATGCTTTCAAGCCCCTATATCGACATGGCTCGGTTGAAGGGAATGAGGCCAATGGTGATTGTGCTTCGGCACGCTTTGCCAAACGCCTGGGCCCCGATCGTGACGGTTGTCGCCTTCAATCTTGCCTATCTCATCGTCGGTGTCGTGGTTGTCGAGGTGGTGTTCGTTTACCCCGGCGTCGGCCAGCTGATGGTCGATGCCGTGAAATCGAGAGACGTGCCCGTCGTGCAGGCCTGCGCCCTTGTCTTCGCCGCCACCTACATTCTGCTCAACCTGATCGCCGACATTATTTCGATTGCAACCAACCCGAGGCTTTTGCACCCACGATGACAAGCGCAGAGCCCGTCATCCAGACCACCGGAGCGCCCAGGGTGAGGCGCACGCGCCGGTCTCGCATGAGTATAGCGCTGAAGAAGGCCCCGCTCAGTGCCTGGTTCGGTATGGTTGTAACCCTCTGCTACGTCCTGGTCGCCCTATTTGCGCCGCTGATTGCTCCGTATCGAGAAACGCAGGTATTTAGCGAGGCATTCGCGCCGTGGGGCCACGAGTTTATGTTCGGGACTGACCAGCTCGGTCGCGACATGCTTACTCGACTGACCTACGGGGCTCGCAACACGATCGGCATCGCCTTCGCCACAACAATCATATCCTTTGCAGCGGGGGTGACGCTCGGCCTTCTGGCTGCAATGTACCGGGGCTGGCCAGACCAGCTATTGTCACGTGCGGTGGACGTGTTGATGTCGATCCCAAGCCTGATTTTCGCACTGATGCTGCTCTCGATATTCGGCTCCTCGATCACTAGCCTCGTTTTGATCATAGCGCTGCTCGATTCAACGCGGGTGTTCCGCTTGGCGCGAGCCGTCGGGCTCAACGTAGTGGTGATGGAGTTTGTCGAGGTCGCGCAATTGCGCGGCGAAGGCCCCGCATGGATATTGCGCAAGGAAATCCTGCCCAACATTCTGCCGCCGCTCATCGCGGAATTTGGTCTGCGATTTTGTTTTGTGTTTCTGACCATTGCAGCACTGTCGTTCCTGGGCGTCGGCATACAGCCGCCATCGGCTGATTGGGGGTCGATGGTGCGGGAAAACGCAACGCTAATCACCTATGGCGATGTCACGCCGCTGCTACCGGCGGGGGCCATTGCCCTTCTCACGGTAGCGGTGAATTTCGTCGTCGACTGGTTTTTGCATTCGACCAGCGGACTGCGTGATGAAAAATAACAGTGGCATCGCGCGCGAAAAGGGAACAGATCTTCTCCAGGTCCGGGACCTCCATGTTGAAGGCTTTTCCGATGAGCGCTGGCATCCGATCGTGCGCGGCGTGGATCTCTCGCTTAAACGCGGAGAAGTGCTCGGACTGATCGGTGAATCCGGCGCCGGGAAGTCGACTATCGGCCTTGCGGCAATGGGGTATACCAAGCCGGGATGCCGTATTACCCGAGGCTCGGTGCTGTTCGAGGGCGTCGATCTTTTGTCAATAACCGAAGCTCGCCGGCGGCGGCTGCGGGGCTCCCGCATTGCTTACGTGGCGCAAAGCGCGGCCGCCTGGTTCAACCCGGCTCACCGGCTCCTCGATCAGACCGTGGAAACGGCAGTTGCGCACGGGATCGCCAGCCGAGGCAAGGCCAATTCCGATGCTATTGACCTTTATCGACGCCTCCGGCTTCCAGAACCCGAGAGCATAGGCTTCCGGTATCCGCATCAGGTATCCGGTGGCCAGTTGCAGCGAGCCATGACTGCCATGGCTATGGCTTGCCGACCCGACCTGATCGTGTTCGATGAACCTACCACTGCGCTCGATGTGACGACGCAAGTCGAAGTCCTGGCCTCGATCCGCAGGATTGTTGAAGATTTCAACACGGCAGCGATCTACGTGACGCACGATCTGGCAGTGGTGGCGCAGATGGCGGACCGGATCATGGTTCTGCGCCATGGACAGGCCGTCGAAGAAGCCGACACGCGGCAGATGCTCACGGCCCCTGCCCAGGAATACACTCGCACGCTCTGGGCCGTGCGCAAGCTCGCCAAGCCGGAGGTTCAGACCCACGATCACATCCTGTCGATCGACAATGTCACCGCCGCCTATGCCGGAAGGGTTAAGGTGCTGGTTGACGTGTCCATCAAGGTTCCGCGTGGCCGAACCGTGGCAGTGGTGGGCGAATCGGGGTCCGGGAAATCGACGCTAGCCCGTGTTGTTACGGGCTTGCTGCCTGCCATGTCCGGGTCGATCTCATTTGATGCCAAGCCGCTTCCATTGTCCCTGAAGGAACGCTCGAAAGACCTGCTGCGGCGCATCCAAATGATCTATCAGTCGCCGGACAGCGCGCTTAACCCTCGCCAGACTGTCGAGGAGATAATCGCGCGTCCGCTCGAATTCTATTTAGGTTTAAAAGGCCAGCAGCGCGACCGGCGGATCGCTGAACTCATGCACATGATCGAGATGGACGAAGGTTTCCTCGACAGGCTGCCCGGAGAATTGTCCGGAGGGCAGAAGCAGCGAATCTGCCTAGCCCGCGCACTGGCTGCAAATCCGGCGCTCATCATCTGTGACGAGGTCACCTCGGCACTGGATCAGATTGTACAGGAAGAGATGTTGACGCTGCTGATGCGGCTGCAGCGCGAACTCGGCGTCAGCTACATCTTCATCACCCACGATATCGCAACGGTAAGAGCGATCGCCGACGAGGTTGTGGTCATGCATCAGGGGAAGGTAGTGGAGCAGGGCTTAAAAACCGAGATACTGACGCCGCCCCACGCAGCCTACACCGAACTGCTTCTTTCGTCCGTGCCGGAGATGGATCCGGACTGGCTCACGACTTTGCTGGCCAGACGGAAGAACCAAGGCATCGCAAGTGCGGCTGGTTGAACAGCCCTGCCAACCGGGACGACGAAGTGCCCGCCATGGCCGCTCGCGTCCGTATTGCCGATCTTGATGCGATCGATGCTGCTCCGGTAGCTTTCGTCCACTTCTTTGACGGGCCGAGCATGGAGAGACCTTTTCCGGCAACGAACACATGTTAAAGCGCGTCAACGCAAAGCAGCGTAACATTCGGCTCCCTGCCCACCCACGAGCAGAATATGGTCCGGCCTGTTAGCCCATATCCCCGCGCCCGACAGGCCGGGCTTCCTTATGGATGGTCCCACTCCCAAACCAGCGGATGAACTCTTTTCCCTCAAACGGATAATGAACCTTTTACCGGGGCTTGCTAAAATCGGCCCATGGCTCGCTTCTTCTTCGACCTGTCCCATGGCGGTGATGTCTACCACGATGCCCGTGGAGACACCTTCAAAAGCTCTGCGCAAGCCAAGGCAAGGGCACTCGACCTTCTACGCAGGTTCCCGGCCGGTGATCGCGATCTAATCTGCACGATCCGCGACGCATTCGGGCACTCGGTTGCTAACGTTAGCATCAGATCGGGGATTTCGGGTCGGGAAGCACTCGGACCTCAGTCCTCATTGCAAACGCTGTCGAAGGCCTTGCCATTCCTCGCTGGCGGCTGAAACCACTCCTTGGCGAGTAACCCCGATAGCCCGCCGCTGGTGTGCCCCCACACCTAGCGACGGGCTAAGGGTGGCCGGCGCCTCTCTTTGTTGGAGATTGCCTAAGCGGGCGCCGGCTTGGCGAACCGTGGTCCGCCGCAATATGCAAAGTAACTAAAACATCTGCGATCGACATGGTGTGATCGCGGAAGCTTGGGAGGCTTGACGGCGGCAGCGTCCCGTGGGACCTACAGCTGGCCACAGCAAGGCGCCAGGAGGCGATCGGCGCTTCGGTGCTGTAGGGTGCGGCGACGAGGAATGCGCGCTGGTGGCTGGTAGAGGGGCGGCCCGGCAGCCATCGGGGGAGTGGTAAGCCGCCGGGCCTAGGGGGACACCTAGGACGGGGAGCACCCGTCCCAGAAGCTCCAGCATGATCCCGACGGCGGCAGTTGGCAATTGCATAGCGGTTTATACGGCTGGCGGGCTCCTAGCCGCCACCATTCCTGCCCACCTTCCGCAGCCTGACGCAAGCGCCGGCGCTATCCTAAATCTTGTCGCTTCCGTATTGACGAAATGAGATCATCGACGCGACCCGCTGAAGTGATCGGTGCGTGTCGTCGAACTGATCGAGCGTCGAGTCGATTGCTGTAAATCCGCCTTAGCAAGTCGCGGGCAGTCTTGGCGCGCTCCCATGTGCGGCCGACGAGTTTGCATCCTCCCAAGGTCGCGGGCTCATCGGTAACGTCGTCCCAGACGGTCCATGTGCCAGACGGCTCGGAATGACAGCGAAATCTAGGTTGGCGATCTTCCATGGCCTCAAAACGGCCAGCAATCTATTGAGTTCGATCGAATATGCGAAGGTGGTTAACCGCCGCGCCGCGTCTGCTTCAACCTCACCCCGGCGCCGCCGCCGTTCTCGGGGATGAACTCGACGGAACCAAGGCCGATACTTGTGGTAGCAAAGGACCGCTACGTCGTGAACCTACTATCGGCGGATGCGTTCTGGTCAGGTTGCCACACGGCGCTGTCACGGAATTCGTTAGTTGAAAGGGTCTTCCTTAAGGAACGCCGGCGGGTTGAATCCAGTCCCCGCAACCAATTCTATCATAAATCTATAACCGTCCCGGTCTAACCGGGACGGCTTTTTGCGTTTGAAGGGGCAAGCAATTGCCGCGGCGCGCCTGGCGCCGCGTGTGCTCATTTTTCCATAAGTGGGAGCCGCATATTAGGTTCCGCTGATCTTAATTGGACCTTGAACCTTCTTTTTCGGAGAGCGTTGCCATTGGATTCAGGAGGTTTCCGATGGCGCGCTTTCAAATCGAAGAGATCTATGGCGAACGCATCGTTGCCACGACATCTGCAGAGGCACCTGATGCGCTCAGCGCCGCAGAGACCCTGACGGGAAAGGCGATCTCCACCAAGGCGTTGCAAGAGCACTGGTTTCGGGTTGTCGACGAACGCGAAGGCACCGTCCACGAATTCGGCATTGCGGAGGAGCCGTCAAAGGATTTTGCCAAATGATGAACTGCTTCGGCGCAAAGCCCGGCTCGCAGATCGAGGGTGACACAGGATTATGCGAGCCGGGCCTAGCCGCCGACACCTATTCCGGGGGGACGTGGTTCAAACTCGGCGGTAAGTAAAAGTTGTTCGATAATCGCTCGTGCTGCAATGAGGACTGAGGTCCCATTATCCTACCTGCTATGGTCCATTCGGAGCTCGCGAATGCGCCTGTCCCGATACGATCGTACGACCGTCGCCGAAGGTGGCGTGGCGTCGCAGCCCACAGGTCTGCCAGTGCGGATATGTCCCAGCTTGGGCGCACTGGACCAGGCGATCGCCCAGTCGGCTGGCGATGATCGGACCAAATATCGCCACCATCAGCCGGCGTGCTCCGACACGGGGCAGGTTGCCCCTATGCAACGATGGAGCGGAACCCGCATGGCTCTCGAGCGCAGAATTAGTTGCCGCGAGCCATGACCACATTGAGCGATCAAACGATCAATGTGGTTTTGCGACCGTTTTTGCCCGGAGCGGTGTCGGCGCCCAAGGGCTGCAGCCAAACACCTTCCCCGGTGGGCTGCTGTGACCACGGCTGCGCCCGACCGTCGCAGGAACAAAACGCCCTGGCGCCGATTGGTTTTTTGAAGGGACCAAACCCGCGGAGGAAAGGGGATGACGGTCGAACTTGTAGTTCTCGAAATGGCGGCTGCCCGGCAGCACGCAAAGCGAGCTGACCAGTCGCTGAAGCAAGCGACGGCCATGCTCGACGATAACCATGGAATCGCTGTGGGGATTGCGCTGTGCTGCCGCATCCGAAACGGGCAAGCGCGCGCGAAGGCGGCCAAGCGTCGCCTGCTGAAGATCGCCCCACCAACAACCGCGCACTGACGAGCAACAACACTCATGCAGATAAGAGTATCGTTAGTCCGCTGATTTCGATGCAATGCGCCCACTACCGCGCCATGGGTGATCTACACGAAGCCCTCTTGAAGGCGGTGAAGGAAATCACCGGGAAGGATGCAGAGTTCATCCGCTGGTTGGGGGCGGGTTCGCGTTAGGCCTTGGGGAACGATTGGGCAAACGGTCTTAACCGACGTCGATCCAGGCGGGTGCGTGATCGCTCGGCTTTTCCCATCCACGGGTCTCGACATCGACACCCGCGGCCAGAATGCTCTCCGCAAGGCATGGGCTTACGAGCAGATGGTCCATCCGCAGGCCTGAGCTTCGGTCGTAGCCGCCGCGATAGAAAAAGTTCCAGTAGGTGTATATGCCCTTGTCTGGATTGATCCGACGGATCGCATCCACCCAGCCCAAGCTCAGCATGCGGGCATAGGCTTTCCTGCTTTCGGGGAAGAAGACGGCGTCGCCCAACCAGCGGCGAGGTACTACGGCGTCTATCTCGGTGGGGACGACGTTGTAGTCACCACAAAGCACCGTGCGCTTGCCTAGTAGCGATTTGCTGTAGTCGACGAGACGCTCGAACCAACGAAGCTTGTAATCGAATTTGGGCCCTGGCGCCGGATTGCCGTTAGGGAGGTATATGCAGCCGACGATGAGACCGTCGATCTCCGCCTCGAGATAGCGGCTGTGGGTATCGTCAGGATCGCCCGGTAAGCCGCGATGGCGCTCGACCGGATCCCTGCCACGCGCCAGTATAGCCACGCCATTATAGGATTTCTGGCCATGCCAGATCGCACTGTAGCCGAGGTCCCGAATCGCCTCGAAGGGAAATTTGTCGTCCGACGTTTTCAGTTCCTGAAGGCAGACCACGTCATAGTCGGTCTCGCCAAGCCATTTCAAAAGCACCGGCAGGCGGCCATTGACCCCGTTGACGTTGAAGGTCGCGATCCGGGTCATCCCCTCGATTCCTGCTGGCGTCGCCTGAATATTGCTCTAGCCGGTCCGATAATCACAAATGCTTAGGTGCCCGCTCCTGCCGCGAAGAAATGGCCCCGTCGAGACTTCGACGGGGCCGTATCTTTAGAGCGGTGTGGTTCGGCGAACGCGATCGCGTTCCGCTTCGATGTCATCATAGGGCTCTGCGTTGGCGTCGAACCCTGTCCAGCCGCCGGCCTCGTAAGCGCTACGCCTCTCGTCGAGATTGACGGAACGCTCTCCTCGCAGGATCCGTTCAGCCTCGCCGGCAAGCCGATCATCCACTCTGGCAGTCACCAGACTGCCTCCGCGGCGCACGCCCTCGGCGTAGACATGTGCATCACGTTCCGAAACGCCAGATTCAGTCAGCGCCCCTACTATGCCGCCTGCGGCTCCGCCCACCACAGCGCCGCCAACCGCGCCGACAGCCGTAGCAGCGAGCCAGCCTGCGGCCACAACGGGCCCGACACCGGGGATCGCCATGATCCCGAGCCCCGTGAGCAGGCCGCCCGCGCCGCCGACGAGCGCTCCCAGGCCGGCACCAGCGGCGGCATCTTCGCCGGCTTCTGAAGTCTCGTCCTGTCGATACCAATTGTCGGAATTGTTGGCCACGATGCTGATGTCGTCTCGCGGCACGCCAATGGCTTCCAATTCGCTCACGGCGTCGGAGGCGTCCTGATAGTCATCGAAAAGTCCGGTGACAGTGGTCATTGTTTCACTCCATTTCTGAGTTCGGTTATTGAGCGCCGGCAACCACGTTGCCTTGGAAATCGAGCGCTACGGTCACCTGCTTTCCGTCTTTCTGGGCGGTGCCGCGCCAGATGCCTTGGTCGTCCTTCGTCAGCGCGCTGACATTGGAGAAGCCGGCATCCTGAATCCGCGATTTCGCCTGCGCTTCGGTGAAGCTGTTGGCGCCAGGCACGGGCGCGGCCCGATTATTGGTGTCGCTCGTGGACACCGCGGGCGTCGTCGAGCTCGTCGTGGAAGACTTGTCGCTGGTGCCGGATGCGATCTTTTCGATCATTTCCTGATGCATTTTGAGCGTCGGCAACGTCTGCTGCGCGAATGTCTTGAGCTGAGCATTGTCGCCGTCCTTGGCGTAGCCTTCGAACAGCTTCACAGCGTCAGCATGTGCGTCGCGCTGCATCTGCACGTAAGACTTGTCGAATGCGTCCTTGCCGGTGTTCAGGGTGTCGAGTTCGCTCTTGTGCGCGGCGTCCGTCTGGGCAGGCACCTTCAGTTTCTGCTCGCCGGCGATCGTCTCCAGCTTGGCGTTTGCCGCGCCGTGATCGTCGATCATCTTCTGCGCGAAATCTTTGACTGCCTCATCTCGAGCCTTGCCTTGTGCGATCTTGCTCGACTCGACCTCGAACATGCCTCCGGCGGCGGCCTTGTCGACGAAGTCCTGAGCTTTATCGGCGGCATAGGACGGCACGGCAAATATCAGGACCGCGCAGGTGGACAGCGCTGTCATTAGAAGGCGGTGTTTCATCGATAAGTTCCTTGCTGAATGGGTGTCACTCAACAAGCGCCAGACCCCTTTGTTCCGGCCGCCACACGATTTCGGGTTGGTGGCGAGAGCGCCTCTTTCACCGGCGGCGACATTCGGACCGGCTGTGTGGACGAGGCGGGTTCCTCGCGGGCGGGCCCGTCTGCCGCGCGTCTGAGGAAGCTGCTGCGCTCTGCATCATGCTGTCGCCGGTATCGACAGGCTCTTGCTGATCCGGTGCAACTGCTCGCGATGCTGGCGATCCGATTGCCGGCTGCGGCTCTGGCTTCCCTGATCACGGCCTATTGGTCCGATATCTGGCGCGTGCTGCGGGGCGGCTAAGCACGCACCGAAGCTATGTGATCTCGTAATAGAAATCGCAAATCAAATCGGCGACTTTCGCCGCTTCGAAGTCGGTCATGTGCGCCGCGTTCTCTACGGCGACCTGACACTCTGATGACAAGAGCAAGATTCGCGACAGCTGTATGCTTGGTTTTTACATGCCTTGCGCCCGCCTTTGGGGCGGCGGATCTGATGGAAGAATTTAGCTACGAGGCCCAGATCACGGCATGGGAAATGCGAACCGGCGAGGTGGTGGCGCCGTCAGCACGCAAGGCGGTCCTGAGGGCTATCGCGACGAACTTCAGTGCGACAGCGACCTACGCCGGTATGGATGTGAAGAGCACTTCGAAGGTCGCGGAAGCAATCCAGGACGCTGGCGACTTTTCCGTAAAGCCGCGGGGAATGATAGCGAAGGCGAAGTGCGATTTGCCTGGTACGATTCCAACCGATTCGCCACTGTCGCCAGCACACTCAAACCAGAGCTCGTCTCGTTGCAGATCGAAAGGATGCCCTCCATAACGATCGTAGTCGACCCGGTTCCACCGGTTGACTACCTTGTCCAGATCAACGGGGACCCGGTTCGGGTCAATAATGAGGGCCGATACAGGGTCGACGCCGGCGACGTGGTCGTTCGGGTAACTCGAGCGTCGCGCCAAGATTGTCTCTGGAAGGGAAACCTTCAGGCCGGAGCCGTGCCACAGGTGGCGTGCAAGCTTTGAGTCCGAGCGATGCTCGCGCCGGGTGTGCGTGTCCCCGCAACCAATTTTATCATAAATCAATTACCGTCCCGGTCTAATCGGGGCGGTTTTTGCGTTTACGCCTGACCCACAGTTGGCCGTGGGCGTCGCGCAGCCGGAGTGCAAAGCAGCGCAGCCTTCGTCAATGAGGCCGATCACCTTGCCGGCGCGTAGCGGCTTACCACCAGGCCGCTGGCATGGGCCTTCGAGCCGAGCAGCTTCAGCCGGGCGAAACCGCCTTGGTCGAAGATGTGGCGGCCGGCGCCCAGCACGGCCGGATCATGCTACTGCTGTTTGGATGGCAAGCTGGTCATTTGCGGGCCGCAAGTCTGAAAGCCATCACTTGTTAAGGCTCAACTCGGGGGACCGACGGCCGATCCCAATGCCGCCCTAGACAGGTGACTCCCGGTTCTCACCGGAAGCCACCTTGCGCCGTAGGTCGGTCATTCTCCTGGCCCGTAGTATGACTCGGCACGCGATGTCGGTCGGCGCCAATTCAATTTCGGGTGGCTTTAACGCCAGACGCCACGCCCTTGAATGCAGACGACGATGTCAACGTGTCGAGCATGGCGCACATGTTGTTCGGACTATCAAAATTGAAGCCGAGACATCTCTGATCAGCCGCGCAGGCCATCACACAGTCGGGATAGCTGCTTCGAACATTCGCGTAAGCCCCTCCAACGACGACTGTGTCTTTGGCGAAAACAAGACTAGAGTACTGAAGATTCGCCTTAATGGCTCCCTTCGCCGCCATCACTGCGTCCGGACTCCTCACCAGAACCGACCCGTTATTTTTCATGAAACAGGCGGCGTGCTTCTTATCGTAGGTGAGTGCCAAGCAGCGGTGATCCGCTTGGCATTGGGCCTGACACTGTTCAAGAGAGACATTCCAGGCGGGCATACCCGGCAAATCGTTTCCGATTGCGTCCCATCCGTCCTGCACAGACAGTTCGTCGGCCGCGGCTGCTGCTTCTTTCCGCTGCTGGTCCATGTCGAAATCGCTTGGCGAGAAACTGGCCTCGTCGAGCCAGAGGCAGCGGCTGGCGAGCTCTCGCGCGGAATTGTCATCAAGGCCCACCGATGCAAGTGTCTCGCTAGATGACACCGGTGCCTGGGGCCTCGACGTAGGCGAGAGTCTGTCGACAAGGCTTACCTGGACTTCAACTCCGGTGTTTGCCAGTTTTCGCGTATAACACCAAGCCGTATCCCAAGTGGGATCTTTTTCGCTATCAAAATGATGGCCCGACTCGAGTTTCCAGGTGCTACCAGCGTAAGTCACATGGCGATATGCGAACTTCACAAAATCGAATGTATCTGGATTGGAGGGATCCGTAGGAAGCCGTGACTGCTCTTTCGACGGCGATTTCGGCTTTTCCGTCTTTCCTTCCTCCGCGACTGTCTCGTCTCTTGAAATTTTTTCTTCTGACTTTTTCGTCTCTTTTGGCTGGATCTCTTTGGGGCTTGATGGCTCGTTTTGGGCGACCGGGGGGTCCGACTGGATCACCGTTCGGTCGCGAGCAAAGATCAGCCATACACCAATGCCAATCCCAACGGCGGCAATAGCGATAGCAGCGCCGCTAGCCAGTCGCCGAAATGCATTGGCACGAGCGATCTTGTCGTGCGCATCGGCTTCCGCCTGCAGGGTCGGAATAGCCGACCGTTTGATTTGCAGATCGACCGCCTGTTCGAGAAGCTTGGTGTTATGTCGTACGAGCACGTTTGCTACCCCCTTTCGCCCCTGTTGTCGGCGCGTCAAGGTCTCTCTTTCTCCATTCGATCGTATTGCCCTTTTGCAGAAACCTTCACCAGATCGACTACTTCCGGGGGCAGTTCCCGATCCAAGGCCCGGCGTAACGCCTCCGGGTCGTCAGTAAGAATCGGGACATAAAGGATCTCTTTGACGACTTTCTCTACTTCGACCGGAACCTCGATGCGCTTTTCGACTTCTCTGTCGACCGGCACCTGCACCGGTACCTTCCGGACACGGCGCCACCGCCAGCGGAGCAACATGCGGCGTAGCAAACGCGAGAATTTGCTATCACGCTGGACTTCGGGCTGCGCGCCGATGCGTTGCAGGGCCAGCGCAACCATCGCTGTGATCGGCCCCGCCAACGCGGCGATGAATGCAAGCGAGGCGAACCAGATGGTCGACACCGTGCCGGCCTGAGCGTCTGTGACGTCCTCCGGCTTCACCCCATACCAACGAGCTGCCAGCCTGCGTATCTGGTCGTTTCGAGCGACCGGGAGGCGTTCTTTTTCCAACCGGTTCAGTTCCGCCATGATCGCGTCTTGCCGCTTCTGATTGTTCCCGAGCGTCTCCGACTTGCGAGTTGCCGCTTCCTGAGCGGTTGCTAACGCAGTACGTGCTTCATTAAGCTTTCGATCCCAATCGGCAGCGGTGTCGTCGTAAAGTTTCTCCAGATCGTTGCGCCTAGCCTCAAGACGCTGTTTGTCCTCTGGGGTCATAGCAGGACTATTTTTTCGCAACCTCTCATATTCAGCGCGGGCCGCAGCGACTGCAGCCTCAAGTTCTGCCAATTTCGGCGCGAACTCGGCTTCCTTTTTGGGCCGCGGGTTAGTCAGCTTGTTCAGCCCTTCTTCGTTGCGCTGGACTGACGCAAGGTCGCCTTTTTCGCGTGCGCTTTTTATGCGATCAACGTAGCTATCCCGCTGTCCTTCGAATTGCTCAACGGCGTCCTTTATCTCTCGATCGCGCCGATCCACGAGCGCGCCCAGCGCTGCTTGTTTCTCCTCGAGAGACACTTTGGCCTGCGCCGCGGCCGGTGAAAGGGTGGTTGCGGCTTGCAGCTCTTCGTCAACCTCTGTTATGCGTGCACGCAATTTGTCGCGCTCGGCATCAGCCAATCCACTGAGCTGTTCGAGATCGCTTCGGGCCTTTGCCTCGTCGTCGGTGTTTCGCAAGCTTTCGGCTGCAGCCTTGAGATTCTGAAGCTCTTGCTGGAACGCTTTCGTTTGGTTGGCGAAGTTGGCGTATTGCACCTCGCGCATCGTGCTGGCACGCTCCAATCCAAGAAGGACTGTCTCAAACGTGATGCCGGCCAATACGAGTAGAAACGCCAGGATCACCGGTTTCCAAAACCACGAGGCGCCGAACAGAAGTGTGGCGATTGGGATTTTTGTTAGCTCAGCAATCGAGATCATAAAGAACGGGGCACTTGCAAGGACAAGGTCCATTGAGTCCGCCGCCTCATTGGCAACAAAGCCGCGGTAACTCAGAGCGACGCCGGTTGCTAGACCGATAATCGCCGCAACGATTTCAAGTGCCCACGCGCCGCGATACGTCCACTGGCCATAGCTCGCCAGTTTCTGGCTCATTGCCGTGTACATATGCAAACCCCACCCGTTACAAACCCATCTTGA
Source organism: Mesorhizobium sp. CA10 (assembly GCF_020165285.1). Classification (NCBI taxonomy): domain Bacteria; kingdom Pseudomonadati; phylum Pseudomonadota; class Alphaproteobacteria; order Hyphomicrobiales; family Phyllobacteriaceae; genus Mesorhizobium; species Mesorhizobium sp. CA10. The sequence continues at coordinate 213,409 of NZ_JAIUHV010000011.1, read as the reverse complement.
CACGCGACGCCAGCAATTGCAGCAAAATTTACCGTCAGATGCTGCGTATCTTCGAATACGGTGAATAACCCAGCGAGCCCAAGACAAAGACGTTGCTGCGTCTGGCACGAATGGTCTTTGGAAGAATATTGACGCCGACGCCGTGATCGCAGTCTGTCAATAATTTTTCAATCACAGCAAGACCGCTTCAGTGTCAATTTCAGACTATTAGAAAACTGGCTGCCACCGCCTCTCCGATTCCGACCTGGACGAATTGATTATTGAAAGCGCCAGGTTGCGGCAGCTGGGCTGCGTGAGCCACCTGCGTGGCGCCTTATCAGCGCCTATGTTTAGTTTGTCCACGCGAGCAACCTTCTAGAATGGCCGCCAGCAGCGCAAACCGAGCGCCTCTGCGAGAGAGCATTGAAGCACCTTGGTTTCGAGCTCCCCTGCATTCTTGACCTCGACCATATAGTCCGCCTCGCTGCAGCGGACGGTCCAGTAGCCGGCCTCTTCCGATTCTCCCATGAAGATCATCTTGCTCGCGCCTGTGCAGTTGTAGGCGTTCGAAATGATCGATTGAAACGCGGTTAGTCGATTGGGCTCCGGAATACTCTCAACAAGGTCAGACGCTCGACCTGCAAACGCAGCCCCTGGCAGAAGCGAAAATACCGCCGCAAAAACGGCTGTGAGCGCTCCGTCGGTCAGCATTGGCTCTCGCATGGAATACCGTCCTTGTCGCGATCGAGCTTGCCGCCCCAAGAACAGTTGGCAAGGTACCAGTTCGCTTCGTCGCAGGAACTGATCTGAGAACAGGTTCGCCGTGGCTGGCAGGAGTAGCTCGACGACTCCGCCTGCGAATTCGTTATGGCCAATCGCTGCTTTGCGGCTGATTGCTCAACCTGCTTGGCGCGCCAGGTCCATGGTTCGTCGAAAAAGCCTTTCCATAGCCCAAGCTTGGCTGCTTTCGCCGCTGCCTGCTGATGGGCATAGGCGCCATAGCTGTATTTAGGCCAGTCGAGCGCGAGACCGTTCTTGACGAGCCAATCGGCGACGTCGGCGCCATCCGCCCTCGCACACTTCCCGACAAACCGGCCGTATTGATCCCAGGTCACAAACTCACACATTGTAGGCTTCGATTTGGCCAAGAACTTCTGCAGGCTTGATGTGATCTGCCATCCGCACGAGTAGTTGAAGTGCTTCGCGTCTTCACACTGCTGAGCATATTCCGGAGCGTCTATGCCGTTGAGACGGACGCGTCTGCCTCCAATCTCTATCGTGTCACCGTCGATCGCTGTGGCGGGACCCGCAAGCGTTGCGATCTTGGGCTCGGGCTGCGGTTCGGATCTGGCGATTGAAGGCCGCGATGACGGATACGCGTTAGGAGTTGGGGTACTCGTTGGAGTTGATTTGACAAGTAGGCGTTCATTGGCGGTCACGGTCTGGCCGCTTGGCCTCATCGGCGTCTGCCGATCAGAAGGCCAATGCCAAGCCACCAGACCCAACAAAGCGAGCCACGCCAATCCCCTGACCCGCCTTGCGGCCACGACGACGCAGCCCCTTAAGACGCTGCCGGATTGATGCCGGCCGCTCTCAGGCGTGTGCCAAGCTGCGCCCGCGTGGCACAGGCAGCCTTGTCCCCGGCGACGCACTTCTTGTTGGCATCTGACCAGTCCAGCAGAGCAGTGTTGATCCAACTGCCGGGCGCGCGCGCGACGCCATAGGGTGTCGGCGTGGTTCCAGCCGCAACGGCTGCTGCTGCCGCGGGGGCTTGGCCATGCGGCGCTCGTTTCCAGCCGCTGATGATGAGACAGTTCCTCATGAACTGATCTTCGGCGATAGCGTTGCCCAGCGCGTTGCCTATGCCCGCGCCAGCGACAAAAGCCGGCGACCCAATCGCAATATAGCCTTGGTCGGCTGACCGTTTTTGCAATTCGCATTGAGCATGGGCGACGTCGAAACTCGGCCCAAACCCTATCTGAACGTAGTCCGCTTGATTGCTAGTCTGACAGCCGCACAGCACGGCGCTGGCACAAAGTGCCATCAACACCTTTACTCTCATACCCCCAGCCCTCCCACGGCTTAGGGCTAAGCATCTCTTAAAGAGAATATTTGTGCAAGAGGAAGAGCTATTAAGAGTAAACGCGACAGGGGCTGGTCGATGCTCTACAGCGAGCGGTTGGGCGAGTTACCCTGTCTCTAAAGGTAAGCGATTGTTTTTATGGTCGACCGTTACCGATCGCTCGCCTTCAACAGTGCCAGGGCACTTAGGGCGCGGCAGATACCAAGTGGCGCAATGGGTATGGCTGGGGGCGCATTAGATTTGTTGAAGACCGGTACTCCCAACCTCCGAATTATCGTGCAACAGAACAGCGTTCCAATTAACAAACGAAGGGATAGACACGCCAGTAAATACCAACGATCTGGTAGAGCGTCTTGCAATCGCGCACGGGCTTGCGAAGACGCAAGCGAAAACGGTAGTCGAAGATGCACTGAAAGGAATTGCGAGGCCGTCGCGATGTCTCGGAATGTCGCTTTGGCAGCAGCGTGGTTCGAGCTGTGTACGGTCCATCTGAGGGCGTAAGAAGCGCCTTCAGAACCTGCAGTGAGAGAGCTAAGAAGGCGTCCATATCCAACTTGAGAACAGCACTTTTGGAAGCAGAAGGCCTCTGACAACCTTCCCATCTATCCGGTCAGCTGTAGATCCCATGTCAACGCGGTTGGCGGCTTACGCGAAGCGGTGAGACGGCGGGATCACTCGGTCCAAAAGTAATATCGACCCAGTCATCGTCTTCCGGCTGCCCATCGATGAATTCGATTTTTGTTATTGTTCTGCCTTCCGCAACAAACTGAGCAAACATCTCAGAGACCCTGGGAGGACGGCTCTTTCTGCCATCCAGAATCTCCGTCACAGCAACATCAGCGAGGATCTGGGCCACGAGCGCGCGGGTATCCTTATTTTGTCGTTTCCGAAGATCGTCATTGCACCCCGAAAGCCTGAATTGTTGCCTGTTCTCATTCGATTTGAATAGGCGGATTCGATGTTCTGTTGTGGAGGGTCCGATCGAGCTAGCGCCTCGCGGACAAGAATTTCGACCAGATGTTGAGTTGGCTTAGCCCTAGCGATTACGCTGTAGCTGACGGTATAGCCAGGGTCCCTGTCCAGACGCAGGGAATGAGGCGGCAGTACAAACCCTGACCCGGTGGGGTGCCTTGGGCGATCGTCTTTCTGAACCGTGAATAGGACGATGAAATCGAGCTTGGCGCTCTTTGTCATGTAGCGCTTCGCGATGTCGTGGATCGGGAAGGTTTTATAGGCCGAGCCTTTCGTCCAGAGATCCGATCCTCCGTCGCAAAGGTAAACCCCTCTGATCGAGCCGGCCGGCGCGGAAGCGAGCTGGGTGCTGCCTTTGTCCAGTGCGCTCTTGGCCACAGAATCTACGTCGCGGTCATGCCGTCGATGCGTGGTGAAAGACGGGAAGTTCGAGCCGACCAGCGGCATATCCTTGTATCGAGGTGGCTCGAAGGTGACTGTGGTTGTCACACCATCAAAGGATACCGCGTGGGTGAACGGAGAGGTGAAATCACCACCGATCCTAAGCAAATCGTGGGCGATGGTCTTTGTCACTTTCGAAATGTCGTTCTTGGGAGGAAGAACAGGTACATGCACATAGTCGCCGTCGATCTTAGCTTTGCGCGACCCGAATTTGACGGTGAAGTCACCAAGCACGGCCAGCCGGCGAACGATTTGTTGGCTTAGTGCATTCATGAAAAAATGGACTGGGTAGAGGTCGTGCGAGTGATCGTCAGAGACAGCCTTTACATCAATGTAAATAGATTGGTCAGGAAGGAAAATATCTGGCTTTTTGCCATCCGGAAGGACGGTTTCGTGCTTGGCGTTGTGGGCCAGGAGATGGCCAACGAAAAGATAGAGCTCCCAGACCTCCGGAATGCCATTTCTGTTGGCGGTATCGACGTTCGTTGCCAGTTTTCTAAGTTGGTCAGCAGGCACGTGCGGAGCAGCCGCGTAGATCAACTTCTGCAATGTGCGCCTTGAGAAAATCAGCATTATGACGCCGCGCCTCTCGTCAGCCGGTCGGAACGATGTCGATAGGTCTTCCCCAAAACGTGCATCCCCAAGCCGAAAGAGTGCGGTTTCAAGTCTAGAGGATTTAGTCAATTCTAAAACACGCCTTCCCCAATTATCCACATTTTGAGGTTGGATGACCGGATACTTGACTTTTCAATGAGCGCGCTCGCATCACTGCAGGGGGAGGCAGCGGTACAAATGAAGAAACCTAACGAGTCTTGGAGGACTTGGCACGTCCTTCGGGCAGCCAACGAGGAACGGCGCAGAAGGGAACGGCTGCCAGGCGCCCAGCCGCCCCTCGAAACAAAGAGTGCAGGGTTGCAGGCTCCGGACGCCAAACCGAGACTGCCCCGCCCGCCGGCGGACGTCCCGACGCCAAAGATGGAAATCAAAAGAGGAAGCCGGCGCAAGCCGTTTTTGTACATCAGGCCACCTGCCAATTTCTCACTGAGAGCGAACTACGAGCAAGTCGCATCATTTTTTACCCATCTGCGATATCAGATCTATCGGGACAAAATACCGACCGAGCTCCCAAGAGCTGTTGCCTTTGAGGCGTTCAAACATGCCTCGCCTAGCGCAGCGCTCGTTTTGGCAGCCGAGCTTTACCGCTGGCAGCAATTTCTCGGGAAGAAGCTTCGCATCATTCGGCACAGTCTCTGGGATCCTGGCATCGATGCGCTATTCCGGAGCCTTGGGCTATTCGATTTCCTTGAAACTCCAGACATGCCCGTGGTTCGTGCGCAGCCTCAGCATCCACAACTGCAGATGCTCAAGTACCGAACGGACACCGACGTGGTCGGCGCGAAATGCGACGACCTGCTCGAACACCTCGCTGAGATATCCGGGCCAATCCATGCGGACAATTTCATATATGACGGCCTGATTGAAGCGTTGAAGAACTCGAAGCAGCACGCCTATTCGGAACCGGACGTGTGGTTCGGCGTTCCTGCAGGCACGTGGTTCATGTCAGGGTCGTACGACCGATCGTCAAAGTCACTTACAGCGGCAGTGTATGACATGGGCGTGGGTATTCCGCATACGTTGCCCAGGGCCACCATCTGGGAAGGGGTGCGTGGGATTTTGACGACCATCACCAGTTCCGTAGGAGGGAAGAGCGACGACGCGCAAATGATAATGGCGGCGATGGAATACGGGCGAACGCGAACGATGATACAAGGCCGCGGCAATGGCCTTCCTACCATGATGCGGATTCTCGATCACCATCGGGGTTACCTGCGAATTATAAGCGGGACTGGTGAAGCTATATATGATAGCCTAACAGGGAGGATTTCCACGACGAACCACAGGGTTGCCCTGGGAGGAACGTTGATCGAGTGGAGTATAACAAAATGACCGTGGCGCTGAGGAATCGGGTGCAGACGATCAACATACTTCGCGATTTTTCCAGAACCCCTGGGGGGCGCTACTACACGGACGGGCCTGCCTCGGGGCAGAAGTTTCGTCAGGAATTGCTGATCCCGACCTTGGCCAAGAACGACCGCGTCATCATCGAAATGGATGGCACGCGTGGCTACCCATCGTCCTTTCTAGAGGAAGCGTTTGGTGGATTGGTACGGGAGCTAAAAATGACGACCGAGGAGTTCGGAAGACGGGTCGAGCTACGCGCCTCGCCTGATTTTGCCGTGTACATTTCAGACATCGATTTGCACGTCAGAAAAGCAGCCAATGGCGGACGGGGTTGAGACTTTTGTAATCTCGATCCTTGGTGGCATTTCGTCCGGCTTGATCGGGTTGGCTGGCTTAGCCATTCAACAGCGCTTCACGTCGAACACGCAGACGATCGACGCTACGCTGGCCGAGCTGGAGAAAATGACCGCCGAATGCGCAGAGAAAGCGTCCTCCGTGTGGATGGCGCCAGGCGATCCTGTGTCGGCTGACGTTGGATATACCGTCTGCTTGCTCCATGACATCAACGTCTTCGCGAATTTCGTCACGGAGCGGGTCGGGAACTCGCGTACGCGAGTGAATTCCCCATTCTTGAATTTTAGGCTGGCGACCACTGGCGACAACTTTGATGTGAAGGACCGCCCGCCGGATCCTGATCGGGTGATGGAGATCAGGTCTACGGCAGCCAAGCTCAAGATCGCGTTTCGGGAAGTCAACTATGAACGGAAGGCCTTCCACTTTCCGTTCGTCAGCCGCTGACGCGCGTTGATCTCGCACGAGGGATGTCGGGCGCTGATTAAGACTGCAGGGTTGCTGTGATTAGATTCCGGCTTGTGTGTCGAAGGGCTTGGTCCTGATCGAAAAAGTTCCTTCGCCTTCAACGCGTGCGGTCGGAGCTATTGCCATAAAGCTTAGGAGTTGTGCGTGGAGCGCGTTCGTCGGATCTGGGCGCCCCCTAATGAAGCGGTATTCGTAGTCGAAGCTGAGCACCCCTTGGAAAAGGTCATCCGTCGCAAAGCCTGTCGCTTCGGTGAACACGGTAAAATCAAAGCCGAACGGTATCACCACGCCTGGCATCCCAGGCAGGATCCGGGCATCCGCGCCCTGTGCGCCTGTGAAGCAACGCAGGCGAACGATGGAATTCTTTTGCGGACGTAGCGATGGACGAGACAGCGGTGTGCGTCGTCGACGATCACGGCGCTGTGCATCTTGAGACGACGGCGGTGACAGATCCCGATGCGCTGTTTGCAGTGCGGAAGCCGTTTCTGCCGCGCCTGCGCCGCGTCGGCCACGAGGCCGGCTCGCTGTCGCCCTGGCTGCATCCCGAGCTCAAGAAACTCGGCCTGCCTGCCGTCTGCCTGGAGACGCAGCACGTGCGCGCCGCTCTGTCGGCGCAACGCAACAAGACTGACAAGGCCGATGCGCTCGGCATCGCCCATATCATGCGCACCGGCTGGTTTCGGCAGGCCCATATTAAGTCGCAAAGCTGCCACCGGACGAAGCTTCTGTTGACGCATCGCCGCAATCTGAAGGCCAAGTTCCTCGACCTGGAGAACGCCATACGCCATTCACTGAAGGCGTTCGGCATCCGCTTGGGCAAGGTGGGCGAGGAGCTTTCGAGCAGGCGGTGCGCACCGCGGTGGCGGACGATCCACTGTCGTCCGAGCTGATGGACGCCATGCTGTCGGCGCGCGCTGCGCTGTGGAGGCAGTATTGCCGGCTGCACGATCTCGTCGTCAAGATGGTGGCACGCAGCGAACTGTGCCGACGCTTCATGGCAATCCCCGGAGTCGGCCCGGTGACAGCACCTTCGTTCATGACGGCGATCGACGATCCGTCACGCTTTCGCCGCTCACGCGACGTCGCGGCCTACTTCGGGCTGACCTCGCGGCGCTGGCAGTCGGGCACCTCGATGCACGTTCAGGGCCGCATCTCGAAGGCCGGCGACGCGGACGTGCGCCGGTCGCTCTACGAGGCGGCGTCGGGGTTGATGACGCGCTTCAAGGGCAGAGACAAGGTCAAGAGCTGGGGCCAGGCGATCGCCAAACGCTCCTGCCACCGCAAGGCCTGTGTCGCCGTGGCTCGCAAGCTGGCGGTGATCATGCATGCCATGTGGAACGACGGCACGTTCTACGTCGGCGATCCGGCGGCGAGCCGAAACGATGCTGCCCAGCGCGCTCATCTCAAGGATCGGCGGCTGCTCGGAGCGCATCGATGAACGGTGAGACGGCAGTTCAAACGCATGGCGCCGGCACGCTGACGGCGCCATCTGACACAAGGGATCCGCCCCGGCCGATGAGGACCGATGCAGACCAGGAACGACGGAACGCACGTTATCTTATGGGATGGCCCGCCCCTCCGGTTCCGGACAAACTGTCAGTCCGTGTCAGAAGGAGGATAGAAGATGAATATCGCCGTACTCGGAATCGATCTTGGAAAGACGCTCTGCAGCCTGGTCGGCCTTACCGCGAAGGAGCGGTTGTTTTGCGCCGTCGGATGCGCCGGCTATCCCTTGCTGCATTCGTCCAAAGGCAACCGCGCTGCATCATTGGCATGGAGGCGTGCTGCGGCGCTCATCACCTCGCTCGTCAGTTTGCCTCGCTCGGATACGATGTCCGGCTGATGCCGCGGAGTATGTGAAACCGTACGTGAAGTCGCACAAGAACGACGATCGCGATGCCGAGGCAATCGCCGAGGCGGCGACACGACCGACCATGCGCTTCGTACCGGTCAAGTCGGAAGAGCAACTCGATGTGCAGACTTTGCACCGTGCGCGCGAGCGACTGGTCGGCACCCGGACGGCCCTGATCAATCAACTGCGCGGTGTGCTGTTCGATCGCGGCATCGTCATCGCCAAGGGGCGCCCAAAGCTGAACCTGTGGCTGCGCGAGAACCTGCCGAACAACACGACCCTGACCGCCAGGATGCAGCAACTCGTTCACGAGATGGTCGATGAACTGCACGCGCTCGATCATCGGATCAAGCAGCTCGACCAGGAGTTTGAAGCGCTCGCCAAAAGCGATGAACGAGCCCGTCTCCTGCGCAGCGTGCCAGGCATTGGCGCTCTCAACGCAACGGCGCTGGCCGCAGCGGTCGGCGACGTGTCGGCGTTTGCCAAGGGGCGTGACTTCGCTGCCTGGCTGGGGCTTGTTCCACGTCAGATCACGACCGGCGGCAAGCCGCGGCTGGCGGGGATAAGCAAGCGCGGGAGCACCTACATGCGCGTGCTGTTGATCCATGGCGCGCGAGCGGCACTGCCATATCTGGCGCAAATGGACACCCAGCTCGGCGCCTGGCTGCAAGCGCTACTGCAGCGCGCCAAACGCAACGTGGTGGTCGTTGCGCTCGCCAACAAGCTGGCCCGGATCGCCTGGGCCGTGATGTCAAACCAGCGCCCCTATGAAGCCGTGATGGCCTCCAAGGGTAACGAGTTTGGTCGAGCGGGCGCGTCCCGGCAACTGCTCGGCCGCATGAAGTCTGCGGGAGGATGTACACAGAGATGGCCCAACGGTTGATCGGCGTTAGGCAAACCTGTCGGCAGGCAGCGGCCCTTTCGAGGTCGTGTATCTTGTTAGGAGCCGGGCGCGCGAATCTCCATCTTGGCAGGACGCCTGAAGCGTCGAGGCCGGATACATTGATGCAGACCGGTTGTTCCACTCAAAACATTCCGCTTGCAGACGGGGCGGGCCACACATTGCCTGCGGCCGCGCCGATCGACAGACGCCCGGACCGCGCTCGATTGCCTGTGACGATGCTCCGTCGGTCCGATGGAAAAGTGCGCCACGACGGTTCGAGCGCTGCTTTCGTGCAGCCGATTAACCCCGTCGCAGAGCGCGGAAGATTGCACGGCGCATCGGAAATCGACGCCAGAACGCGATATCGTATCATAGAGAATAAATCCGTATATTATCGCACAAAAGGAGAGGAACGACGATGTCGAAAAGATCACCTGAAGCGCAACCGATTAGGATGGCAAGATAAAAGGGTGCACATTGTGCTGCGGTCGGTTGGTTGTTTTTCCTACGATTTTACTCGGTTTCCGCACATTGTGAGTGCTTTATGCAATGTGTGGTTTTACACCAAGTAATTTGGCTTGCTTGGGAATTTGCACGTTGCGAGGCATGTCGATTTAACTCGCGGACTGCGATCGCTCAAGGGTTGTGGATGTCAGCACGACCCAAATGGCACCGCCGCCGCTTGCTCTCCAAATCTCCACAATGGGGCCGATAGCGGTCAGGCCACTCTCGTCCCGATCCAACCGTTCTCGCATTGAAGTTCTGTATTGAAACTGAAGGGCCAACGAGGCACAGGGCGTCAGTCCAATACCATTCCGCAGTTCGGCATCTAGCCCCTGTACCCGCGTTGGCAGAGAGGATTGCCGAGCCTGTCTGTGAGGTTCTAAGAAAATTAATCTCAGAAGATGGCTCCGAGATGATCGATTGCATCAAGTACGAATGTGCCAAATGAGCACCCCACTCGATTTGAATCGTGCAAACTCGTATCAAACGACGAGGATCCATCCCTCGGAGCAAACAGTGTCCGACAAAAACGGACCGTTCTTGACAGGAAGCGCTCGAGCGGTGTTCCGACGCCTGGTGGAGGACGGCCCTTCGACCAGGCCGCAGATCGGAATGGCGCTTGGCCTCTCGCGGCCGACAATGTCGGCTGCGATTGCTGAACTCGAGCGACTCGGCTACGTCGAAATGGTCGGCGCGATCAAGGGGCCACTGGGGCGCAGCGCGGCCCAATACAAAGTCGGGCCTGGTGCCGGGCATGTCATCGCGGTTGATGCAGGTGCGACACATGTGCGGCTTCGTGTCTCCACGCTCGACCGCAGGCAACTGGCGAACCGCATTCTGCGCTATCCTGAGAGCCAGCTGACGATCAACGAAGAGGTCAGCCGCGCCGTCGCATCCGAATTCACTGCCATTCGGGCTTCGACCAAACGAAATTGGGGACCGCTGCGCGCGCTCGGGCTCGCGGTGCCTACGCGTGTCGTGGGCCCGGACGGCGACGTCGAGGCCAGCCGGCAAGACGTCGTGTTTCGTGCATTCAACCCTCCCGCCGGTGTAGCGCTCGTCTTAGAAAACAACGTCAACTGTGCCGCAGTGGCCGAGCAGCATTATGGGGCTGCGCGCGGCATTGCCAACTTTGCCTATGTGCAGATCGGATTGAAGATCGGCATGGGCCTCATCCTGAACGATCAACTGATACGGGGGCGCAATGGCGCCGCAGGGGAGATCGGCCATCTGAGTTTCCCTTTTGCACCGGGCGCGGAGCCGCTGCCGGGCGAGGTCGAGCACTATCTCGGTACCCAGGCCTTCATCTCGCGCGTACAGTCGGACTGGACCACAGCGGCTGGACCGTCTCCGCGAGACACCGAGGAATTGCTCAAGCTTGCCGAAGCGGGCCACCCGGACGCACAGCGTCACGTTGCCCGCCACGCCTCGGATATAGGGGCGCTGGTCGCCGCCTGCGTCAGCGTGGTCGATCCCGGTCTGGTGGTCCTGGGTGGCGGCCTTGGAGCGTCGCCCCTTCTCTTGCCGGAGGTGCGCGAAACGGCGAACCGCCTTTCCTACCCGGTCGAAATCCGCAGCACGCATCTGGCCGCAGACGCGACGGTTCTGGGCATCGAACGCCTAGCCATCGAGACCGCCTTGCCTCTGGTCCTGGGCGAATAGCCAACACGGCCGCTATTTCATTCGCGCTGTCGCAATAAAAGGCTTGACGGCGGCTCTTCCTTTTTTGTTAGTTAAGGTGCCTAACAAAGCAGGGACTGTCCGTTTTGCAGTTGTGAGGCATCAACGGGAGGAAACATTGAGCACGCTGAGCAAATTTCGGTTCGGCCTTGCCGGACTGGCGGCGCTGGCCGCGATCGGAACCGCCGGTGGAGCGGCGGCGGAGGACGTTACGCTTCAGTACTGGGTCTATTCCGACTTTGGGGAAGGCGAGGCACTGGCGCTCCAGCAGGAGTTCATCAAGGAATTCACTGCCAGGCATCCCGGTGTGACAATCAATATCGTCGCCAAGGGCGACGACGATCTGACGGCGGGCCAGGTCGCCGGTGCCGCGAGCGGAAACTTGCCGGATGTGTTCATGAACGCTCAGTCGGTGGGCGCTCAGCTGGTAGAAGTGCATGCCCTGGAGAACATCTATTCGAAATGGATGGCTATGCCCGAGAGCTTCCGGGCTCAATTCGATCGGGATGCGTTGAAGGGCTGCATGCCAAAGCCGGACGAGCTTTACTGCCTTCCTTATACGGGCTTCGGTTCTCTGTTGTTTCGCAACCTGACGGTCTTGGAAAAAGCTGGCGTCGACACGAGCAAGCCTCCGGCTACCTGGGACGAATGGTTCGCCCAGATGAAAAAAGTCAAGGATGCTGGAATGTATGCCATTCCGGACGAAACGCTGGTCTTCAATTCGATCGCCGAAATCTATGCGACTTCAGGTTCAACAGAGAGCTGGGGATTTGACTGGGCGAACAAGAAGACCAAGATAGATCCGGCGATCATGGCCAAGGTCTTGAAGAAATTTGTCGACATGAAGCCGCTCAGCAGCGGAACCAGCCGCAACGACCAGGCTACGAAGGACCTGTTCATCTCGAACCAAATCGCGTTTCATACCGTCGGGCCGTGGGTAAACCCGACTTATGAGCAGGCAGCCAAGGCCAGCGGGCTTAAATACGACTTCACGCTGATTCCTGGTGACGAACCTGGCAAGACCGGCGGCATCCGCAGCTACGAGATGGTCGGCGTCGCACCAGGCCCTCACGCGGACCTAGCTTTTGAATTCGCCGCCTATCTCACGGAGAAGGCGCAGATGGCCCGCTGGGCGAAGCTTCTGTCACGCTATAACGCCAACGCGGCCGCAATGGCCGATCCAGAGGTCGCGGCACTCCCGCTGATCAAAGTTTCGGTCGATGCCGCCCACGGCGCGATGGATGTGGCGGCGCCCTATTTCGTCGGCTCGGTCCCGAGCTGCTACAACTCGGAGGTGATCGACATGGCCTCCGCCACGGCGGACGGCCAGTACACTCCGGAGGAGGGCGCGAAAGAGCTGGTCTCGCAGTTGAACGACTGTCTGGCCCAGTAAAAGCGCCTCACGCGTAAAGCGCCTGCGGCTGGATCGGTCCGGCTGCAGGCTCAAACGGAGCGCCCATGTCCCTTCGCCGCCTCCTGCCGCACTACCTCATGATCGCGCCATTCATGATCCTATTTGCGGTGTTCTTCCTTTATCCGATCCTCAGCGGCCTCTACTACAGTTTTCACGCCTGGAACGGGGTGGCGAAGCCGGAGTATCTCGGCTTCGCCAACTACCAGAAGATCGTACTCTCACGCGATTTCGCAACGGCGATGCGCAACCTCCTGACCTATGTCGCCATCACCGTCCCGCTGGGCGTTTTGGTGGCGCTAGGCCTTGCGCTTCTGGTGGACAGTTTCGTCGGACGCTGGGCCAATTTCTTCCGCAACGCCTTTTTCATGCCGGTGGTGCTGCCAGCGTTCTTGGCCGCCACTATCTGGCGCTGGATCTATGCGCCGAACTTCGGGCTGCTCAACATGATCGTCGGCTGGTTTGGCGGGCAATCAGTCAACTTCCTCAATGACACCAGCACCATGCTTTACGCCCTGATTGCCGTGGATGTTTGGGTATCGGCGGGCTTCAATATGGTCATCATCCTGGCCGGACTAAAGGAAATCCCAGCCGAGCTCTACGAGGCCGCACGCCTCGACGGTGCCAACAAACGCCAACAGATCGTCCACATCACCATTCCGATGCTGAGACCGGTGCTGTTCTTCGTCGTGACCTACGGCCTGATCTCAGCCATGCAGGTCTTCGACAAGCCGTGGCTGCTGACGGGATCGTCCTTCACCAGCTATGGCGGGCGTCGCAACGCGCTGCTCTTTCCGGTGATGGACATGATGGGCCGCGCTTTCGGGGGCGTTCGCTTTGGCGAAGCCGCGGCCTACGGTTTCCTGCTGACCCTCGCCATTGTCTTGGTGACGGCCGCCATGTTCGGTCTGCGCCGCTTGAAGGGGTGGGCATGACCGCTCTGTTCAACCGCCACATCTCGGTCTGGACCGTTTTGAAATGGGCGCTCGCCCTGGTCGTGACTGCCATAGCGCTATTTCCGATCTGGTGGATGATCAATGTGGTCTTTGCCCTGCCGGGCGAGCCGGTATCGATCAATCCGCGCCTGTGGCCGACCTCGATTCCGGCCGGCGTCGAGAAGATAAGGCTGATTTTCACCGAGACGGACTACCTCCACGCCTATTGCATCTCGCTGTTATACGCGCTGCTGACGATTGCGGGCGTGCTGCTTATCGGCTCGTTGGCCGCGTTCGAGTTTGCGTTGTTCGAATTTCCGGGGCGCGGCCTTTTGTTCGGCGTCGTCATGCTGTCGCTTATGGTGCCGACCGCGGTCACAATCATCCCGACCTATCTGCTGACCTCGCAGCTCGGATGGCTGAACACGATGCGGGGTCTGGTGGTACCTGGCCTTGCCTCGGCATTCGGCTTGTTCATGCTTGTGCAGTTCATGCGCGCCGTCCCCAAGGACATGATCGAAGCGGCGCGGCTCGACGGCGCCAGCCATGTTCAGATCTATTGGCACGTCGCGTTGCCCTTGTGCCGCAATGCCCTCGTCACCCTGGCGATCCTCACCTTCATGCAGACCTGGGGAAACTATATGTGGCCCCTGATCGTCGGGACGAAGCCGGAAATTTACACGGTGGGCCAGGTGGTGGGCCTGTTCAACTCGCCACTGTCGCACCAGACGGTCGACATGGTGATGACCGCGAATCTTCTTGCCGCAATCCCGCCGCTGCTCTTCTTCCTGATCTTCCAGCGCAAGATCGTCGAAGGAATCGCGATGTCAGGAACCAAGGGCTGAGCGGAGAACGACCCATGGCATTTTTGGATATCTCCTCGGTCTCGAAGTCGTTCGACGCGCACAGTGTCCTGGAGGACGTGAACCTTTCGATAGAACGCGGGGAGTTCGTGGTTTTCGTGGGGCCTTCGGGCTGTGGAAAGTCGACGCTTCTGCGCATGATCTCCGGGCTGGAGACGGTGACATCCGGCACGATCTCGATCGAAGGCGAGATCATCAACGATGTGGAGCCCGCGCAGCGCGGCGCGGCGATGGTGTTCCAGTCCTATGCGCTCTACCCGCATATGACGGTCTTCCAGAATATTTCGTTCGGTTTGCGCATGGCCCATCGACCGCGCGACGAGATCGCAGCGAAGGTACGCCGTGCGGCGGCGATTCTGCGCCTGGACACGCTTCTGGAGCGCAAGCCTGCGCAGCTGTCGGGCGGCCAGAAGCAGCGCGTCGCCATCGGCCGCGCTATCGTCCGCGAACCGCGGGTGTTCCTGTTCGATGAACCGCTGTCCAACCTCGACGCCGAATTGCGCGTGCAGATGCGCGCGGAACTGATGGATCTGCACAAGCGCCTCGGCACGACGATGATCTATGTCACGCACGATCAGGTGGAGGCCATGACGCTGGCCGACAGGATGGTGGTGATGAATGGCGGCCGAGTCCAGCAGGCGGGCAAGCCGCTTGACCTCTATGACGACCCGGACAACCGGTTCGTCGCTGGTTTCATCGGCTCGCCCAAAATGAACTTTCTGCCCGCCCGCGTTGTCGACGCGGCACCCGGCAGCTTGCGCCTTGCCGTTACCAACTCGATTGAGGTGATTCTTCCCCTTTCGGTGCCTGAGCTCGCGGGCCGGGTCGAACTGGGCTTGCGCCCCGAGCATTTCTTGGCCGTGCCTGAGCGCGCCGATGAAGGCGGTCTTGAGCTGGAAGGCAAGGTCAAGCTGGTCGAGGAAGTCGGTTCGGAGAGCTACGTCCACATGGACTTGGGCGATGGAACCCCGGTGGTCGTGCGGGCTGCACGGGGCAGCGCGTCGATCAACGGAACCTTGCGGGCCAAAGCCGACCTTCGTCATGCACTTGTCTTCACGTCGGACGGCCGACGCATTCGGGGTGGGAATGGATCTCGCGGATGAACCGGTCCAAGGATGAGACTGCCGTGATCGTCGGAATCGATATTGGGGGCACCAAGACCCATCTGCGGGTCAAATCCACGGCAGGCGGCGCGGCACGCGACATGGTGCTGCCGACCGGCGACTGGCGGGTGCGCAACTGGGATCGCGATGCCGAGCGGCTACTGGATTTGGCGGCGGGTCTGGCCGAGGGCACTCCGCTTGGCGCGATAGGCATTGGCGCCCATGGCTGCGACGACGCGGCGGAATGCCAGGCGTTTCATGCAGCCTTGTCGACGCGCACCAACACCCCGGTCGCAGTGGTCAACGACGCCGAGCTGATGCCCCTTGCGCTCGGCCTCACCGGGCAGATCGGCGTGGTGGCTGGCACAGGTTCGATCGCGGTTTGTCGGCCCGCGCCCGATCGCATGTTGGTTGCCGGAGGGTGGGGCTGGATCGTCGGTGATGAGGGCAGCGCCGCCGGTCTTGTGCGGGAGGCCGTGCGCGCCGTTGCACACCATTTCGATGCTGGCGGCGGCCGCGGTGAGCCTCTGGTCGAGGCAATTTTCGACGCGTTGCGGGTTCCTTCGCTTCCGCGTCTGGGCAGCTCTCTGTCGGAAATGCGGTCGGCGACGGCAGTGGGAAGCCATGCCGCAGTAATCTTCCAGGCGGCGGAAGCGGGATCGGCCCTTGCCGCGGGCGTCATCCGCGAAGGTGGGCGGGCTCTCGCTCATATGGCCGCGCTACTGGATGTTCGCGGCGCGGGTGCCGTTCATGCGGTGGCCGGAGGTAGCGTTATCGCGGGGCAGCCCCTGTTGTGGAATGCCTTCGCGGAAGGATTGGCCGAGGCTTCCGCAGGGCGCATAGCGCCGCATCTGTTCACCGGGCAACCCGTCGAGGGCGCCTGTCGTCTCGCCAGCTGCCTGATCGAGATACCTTCCGCGCGCGGAATAGCCTCCGCACCGGTATTTTTGTGACCAAGAAAGGAAAAACTGTGAGTTATCGTTCCACCATCGCTCGCCAGCCCGAAGCCCTTGCCGATACTTATGCCGCCGTGCGCGACGAGCTAGCAGAGATAGACATGTCGTCCTTGGATCGGACGGTCATCGGCGTGACCGGCATAGGCGCAAGCTATGCTGCGGCCGTCGTCGTGGCAGCCGAGCTTCAGACACGCAACCGACGCGCATTCGCGATTCGCTCGGTGGACATGGCCAAAGGCAACGACCTTTGTGATGCGTTGATCGGCCTGTCCCATCGTGGCCGCAGCGTCGAGACGGTCGCCGCGCTGGAAAAGCTGCCAGGGGCCCGCCGCCTGGCCATCACCAACAATCCCGAGAGTCCCCTGGCGCGCGCAGCGAACCTGCATTTACGGCTGGCGAACGGCTCTGATGCCACACCATCGAGCACCGGCTACACCGCCACGTTGCTGGCCGCTGGTATGGCAGTGCAGAAACTCATGGGCGTGCGTGATGACGCCTTCGCTGAGATTCCGTCCCTTGTCGGCCAGCTTTTGAGCGCCGCGGCCGCGAAGATGGATCGACTGGGGAAGCTGTTGTCTGCCCGTCGCGCCATTGACTGCGTCGGCGCCGGTGCCTCGCTCGGCACGGCCGATGAGGCTTCGCTTTTGATTCGCGAGGCATCGCGGATCCCAGCCTCGGCCTACGATACCCGCCACTACCTGCATGGACCGATGGAGTCGATGGACGAGACCACTGCGGTGGTTCTGTTTGGTGGGGGGCGCGAGGTCGAATTGGCGCAATATCTGGAAAGCATCGGCTGCCCCGCGCTTCTCGTCACGACGGCAGAGGGAATCGATGACGGCAGGCTTTTGACGGTCATCAAGGTGCCGCGATGCGACAATCTGATAGCGCAGGCGATCGTGGATATCATCATCGCCCAACTTCTTGCAGCAACGCTTTCGGATGCGGCCGGACTCACGGACACCAAGTTTCGCTATCGCATGTCCGACACCAAGGTGCCTGAAGCGGCTTGACTCTCGTTAATTCACGAGATCGAGGCACCCACTGTTTTTTGCCTTCGCCCGAAAGGGCGGGGCAAGCATCAAAGGAACCACAGCCAGTCTAGTGCAAGGCGCAGCGACCGATGCTGAGCGCAATCCGGTCGCCTACGGGTGAGCCACCGGAATGTCGGCAAGGGTCATCAACACATTGGAAGCAAGCCGTGGAGATCCGGACCGCGGCTTGATCGTCGTCGCAGCCGCGATCATAGTGCCGCCTCGATGGCGTGACTGGGGCCGCTTGCCGACAGTCCGGTTTTGGCCGAGGAATCCGGTAAAGCGGTCATTCGACTGACGACCCCATTGCGGTCGTTCCAAGGTCATCGACGGTTTCGCGAAAGCCGCCGTTCCCGATACGCCCGACTGTCGGCGTAATCGGGTGACCGGCCACAACTATTTGCCGTCAAGTGACCACACCCTCAGTTCGCCTCCCTGCCTTCTCGATGGCGTGAGCGGCGACGAGAGCCTGACGCTGTGCTTCCATGTCCGCCGACAGCTTGCGCCCTTCAGCGAGTTGCTCCTCAGGCATGTCGGCATCCATAATTTTGCCGAGCTCGGCTTCAACCTGCCTACCGACGCCTTCGAACGAGAAATCGTTCTGGTAAGCGCGCTGCATAACCCAGTTCACCAGTTTTGCAGTGTCCTGTCCGATTTCCTTTCCGCTAAAGACGCGCTTGAAGCACCACAGAACGACATCGACCACCTGCAGACCTGCACTCTCCTCTTCAGTGGCCGTCCGGAACGTGCTCCCGGTCACCTTCTGGACCATCAACGGCTTGCTTTCGCCTGGCCATAAAAGTCCCTCTGTATTCGCAAGCTCGGGCTTGGAGACGGTCGCATGCCAGGTCGCAAACACCTCTTCGACCTCAGCCTGCTTGTCGTGGACGATCTCGCGAACAGGCCGCTTCCAACGCTCCGACGCATTCTGCAGACCCTCCAGCAGGCTCGTGAACGCTACGAAATTCGGCGAATGCTGATACCGCCGAGCCTTCTCTGACATACGGGTCGAGAACTCCTCCGGATTGGCGATCGCCCACTCAAGCGCGTCAGTGATGATCTCGCGGCTGCGGGCATCAGGTACGAACTGAACATTATCCAGCATAGCTTCTGCGCCCTGAACGAAGTGCTTCTTCGAGGTAAACTCACTTTTGGCCGTCACGCAGTCCCAAACGATCGACGCGATTTCCGGCGTAATGACGAAGCTCGCCATCTTGAACGTAAGCAGAAGGCGCAGATGGCGGAGCCAGTAAGCCGACCACGGCACCGCCTTGTTCTCACCCTGATCGAAATAGACGTCGATCACCTTGCAGGCGGCGAGGTACTTCTTCTCGACGCGGGAGACGAAGAAGCGGCAGTCCGTCTTTTTCAGGAGCTTCAGGAGGTCGGGCGCGATCTGTTCGATCTTGGCTA
Source organism: Mesorhizobium sp. CA10 (assembly GCF_020165285.1). Taxonomy (NCBI): domain Bacteria; kingdom Pseudomonadati; phylum Pseudomonadota; class Alphaproteobacteria; order Hyphomicrobiales; family Phyllobacteriaceae; genus Mesorhizobium; species Mesorhizobium sp. CA10. The sequence goes on along the minus strand of NZ_JAIUHV010000011.1, from coordinate 194,519 downwards.
CACCGAGGACGTTCGCATGCAAGGCGTTCGTACCAACCTTCTTGGCAATGGCAGCGATGCTCGCCTTCGCAAGAGATCGAAATTTGTCTTCGTCATGAAGGCTGCGGTGATAAACAACGGCTGCTCTTCGTCGAAGAGGTTATTCAGCGTGTTGCCTGTCTCATCTACGTACGCCCACATTCCTTTTCTCCAGTCAGAGGGGCACGGCTTGTAGCATAACATGAGGCAGATTCACCAACTCTTTTCATGATACACTTCCGTACATCGCCCATGTACCGCAAGCGACCACCGTCGGTTGTGCAAAACGAGGCGCGCTTGCCATTCTGTGGCGCAGTGCGTGCGCATTGGCTTGGCGCCGCAGAACATCTGTTTCTGGCGCGATTAGGATTGCTTGTACGGCCGATAGGGCTGTTGCCGTCGATGTACGACGGTCACCTGAATGGCCGCTTCCCAATACTGATGGCCAAAAGCGGTCGGTCAGCAATCCACCCCGGGACAGCCAGAACAAGAACGTATCCGGGAGGCTGAAGCGGTCATCCGTGGTGCATCGGGTGACCGCCCAAATGTCAGATTTCAGTTCGCTCTGCTAAGAGCAGTGCGTCTTCCACATCTACGCCAAGGTACCGAACGGTGTTCTCGAGCTTGGAATGCCCAAGCAGGATTTGGATGGCTCGAAGATTTCCTGTCGCCTTGTAGATCATAGATGCCTTCGTGCGACGCAGTGAGTGGGTGCCATACTCCTCTGGACGCAGACCGATCGCCGTCACCCACTCGTCAACCAAGCGGGCATACTGCCTCGTGCTCATGTGGCGGGCGTGATTGATCCGGCTCGGGAATGCATAGTCGTCGATCTTGCCGCCACGCCTTTCAAGCCAAGCCAGAAGGCTGGCTCGCACGTCGCCGGTAATCTCGAACTGGACTGGACGGCCCGTCTTTTGCTGAACTACTATCGCGCGGGTCCTAATTTCCGGCCCCGCGACCAGATCACGAATCCTGATCTTGACCAGGTCGCAGCCGCGAAGCTTGCTGTCGATCGCAAGATCGAACAGCGCACGGTCACGAATGCGGCGCTCGCGATCGAGGAAGAAGCGGACGGCCCAGATCTGTTTCTGCGTGAGCGGACGCTTGGTTCCCACCTTCTTTCCAGTATTCCAAGCTGCGCGCTCGCGGCTAGCATCATCGAACTGAGAATGGCCCATTTGAGTTCTCCTCGGCCTTGATTGGCCGAAGGAGAAACGGTGCGGGTCACCGCTCTGGGGCCGGAGAACGAACCCGCTGCGCGGGAGGGCGCCTACGCTTGAGGTAGCGGTTACGGGCCGGGCGTCGCGCTCGCATTGAGCGTCGTCCGGCAGCGGCAGAGCATGACGGGCTTCTTCAACAAGGAGCCTGACCATGACCCACCCCGCTCTCGATGCACCGATCAGCCCACTGCGCCAGCGGCTGATCGACGACATGAACATGCGGCGTTTCTCGCGGGAGAAGCAGCGCAACATCGGACGCCCGGCGACATTCCTCGGGCGTTCACCGGGCACGGCGACGCCGACGACCTGCGCCGGTTCCAGATCGAGCAGCAGGAGGATGGCGTCCCCGTGCCGACGATGAACAGCATTGTGTCGGCGCTACGCTTCTTCTTCACCCAGACGCTCGACCGCCCAGACCTGGCGCGCAGGCTCGTCCGGCTTGCGCATCCGCGTAACCTGCCCGTGGTGCTGAGCCGCGATGAGGTTGCCCGGCTGCTCAACGCCACCACCTGCCTCAAGCACCAGGCGGCGCTCTCGGTCGCCTATGGCGCCGGCCTACGTGTAGCGGAGGTGTCGATGCTGAAGGTCGCCGACGTCGACAGCGAGCGCATGCTGCTGCGCGTCGAGCGCGGCAAGGGCGGGCGGTATCGCAACGCCATGCTGTCGGAGGATCTGCTCACGCTTCTGCATGAGTGGTGGAAGGTTGGGCGGCAGCAGGGCGTGACGCACCGCGACGGCTGGCTGTTCCCGGGGCAGCACGCGATGAAGCCGATCAGCACGCGTCAGCCCTATCGCATCGTCGTCGAGGCGGCACATGCCGCCGACATGGCCAAGCGGGTCGGGCCGCACACGCTGCGCCACAGCTTCGCCACCCACCTGCTGGAGGACGGCACCGACATCCGTATCATTCAGGTCCTGCTCGGGCACGCCAAGCTTAACAACACCGCCCTCTACGCTAAGGTCGCGACCCGGACGGTGCGCACGGTCACGAGCCCGCTTGACAAGCTTGGGCTGTTCAAACCGGGAGAGACCTCGCCCGATGGCTGAGCCGTGCGCAACCTCGATCATGCGTCCGCCGCAGCAAGGGCACGGCGGGCGGAAGTTGCGAAGCTCTTTCGGGATGGCGACTATCCTGTGCTGCGTGGGACCGCCCTCCTGCTCGATGATCAGACGGCCTATCTCTGGACGACGGGCTACGTACCGCAGCTCGACACCTATATCGGGCCGGAAACACCCAATCCGCTGCACATCACAGTGATGCGCAACAAGAACGAGAAGTCCGAGATCCGCGCGGTCTTGGGAGACATTATGGGTCTCACCAAGATCAACTACAACTCGTGCAACTTCAATGATGGCCTGCCCGTCACCGTGCGATTCGCACGGATTGTTGGAGACGTCCTCACGATGGGCTCGGCGAAGGGAGAGGAACGCCAACCGTTCAAGTTCTACGTGTGAGTTCGAATTCCCACGTGTGAGTTCGAACGTTCTTCACGTGGCGCCGAAGTACGAGCCGTGAAAAGGCACCAAAACTCCGCCGGTACGCTTCAGCGGCCCAAAGGAAAGAGGAGTTGCTGCCGACTCGGCCTGTGTCGTTGTCGGCCGGCGATGTCCGCTTCCTGGCTTCTGCCCGTTGGTCGGAAATGGCCGACATTCAGTCGGCAATTTGTCGGTCCACCCGACACCTTGGTCTCATCGACAGCGGCAGCTCTCCAGCGGACTATGACTGCCGCAATTGAAGCGGATTGCTAAACAAGGAGAAGATCATGAGTCTCATCGATAAGGCTCTAGAGGCCAATGAGCGGTATGCTCAGGGGTATGATTCAAAGCTGGGGGCGCACCCTCGGCCCAAGATTGCCGTCGTAACCTGCATGGATCCGCGGCTCTCTGATCTAGAGGGAATCTTAGGTTTGAACAATGCCGACATGGACGTAATTCGCACTGGCGGTCCGGCTGTAACAGATGATGTGATGGGGGAACTTATTGTGTCCACCCGGGTACTGGGCTCAGCAGAGATTATGCTGCTCAACCACACGGGCTGTGGATTCACGAGCTTTACAGACGAGGATTTGAACACAAAGTTCAGCGCGCAGACTGGCGACGCAACGCCGGCCCCTATGCGATTCTTCTCATATAAAGATCCTGAAAACCACACGAAAGAGCAAATAACGAAAATTAGGTCGCACCCATGGATTGCTAAAGACGTTCCCGTGCGCGGCTTTATTTTTGATGTCGACACCGGTGGTTTGACGGAAGTGACGGTGGAAAGCGAGGAGTTGTCAGAGCGGAAATGAATATATTCGCCAGCGGTGGTGGAGAGGGCCCATCCCGTCCGAGTGTGGAGTAAATGGTGCCGCAGGTCGCGGCTAGTGTGGATTTGACTTGCGCCGCATCCCCGCCGTCCGATCCGTTCAAGCGCCGCGTGAGAGCGGTCGTTGGTGAGCCGGGCCCGCGGAGGAAGCAGTAGTCTTGCGCTCTGCTAACTCTGCCGTGCCGGTTGGGCCATACCGTGTTCGAGCACCTCGGGTCCAGCGACCGACGGTCGTGCGACGAGTGCCACCAATGTAATTTGATTTGGTCTGCTCAAGGCGGGAGCTTCCTGAAGTTGCCTAGCGCTGCTGGCGGGTGTACCGAATTGGCCGGTCATGCCGGGGTCGGCATTTGTGGCGACTGCCGCCCAGGAGCAGCCTGGAATCCTACGCGGCCGAAGGCTTCGACGGGAGACAGGCGGCCAAATGGAAATGGACATACCTCAACTTACGGCGGAGCTCGCTCGCGCTAACGAAGCACTCCATCGCGAAGTGGCCAAGCGACGGTTTGCGGAGGACGCGCTTCGGGCCAGTGAAAGTGAGCTGCGCCTGACGCTCGACACCCTTCCAGCGGGCATTATCGTAGTCTCTCCAGAGACCGGAATCACGGACGCAAACAAACGGCTTCTGGGATATCTCGGGCGCACGCTTGAGATACTGAAGCAATGGACGACGACCGATATGGTCCATCCCGACGACTTCGGTGGGACGTTGAAGTACTTCCGAACGTTCATGACCCTGGATCGAGAAAGCCGGTTCGAAACTCGGATACGACGGTTCGATGGCGTCTATCGATGGTTCCAGGTCCGCAACAATCCGTTGCGAGACGCCGATGGCCGCATCCTCCGCTGGTATGGGGTGCTGACCGACATCGATGATCAGAAAAAGGCGGAGCTAGCGCTGCGCGAAAGCGAGGGTCAACTCCGGCTAGTGGTGAACACCACCCCCGGCCTGATCGCCACCTTCGCGCCGAGCGGTGCCGCCGAAGACGTCAATGCTCAGTTCCTTGAATATCTCGGCCAGACGCTCGAGGAATTTTCGAATTGGCCGACGAACGGCACGGTCCATCCCGCCGATGTCGAACACCACGTCGAAGTCCTGAGGGGATCTTTCCATTCAGGACGTCCGATCGACACGGAAACGCGACTGCGGCGCTTCGACGGGGCGTATCGCTGGTTCCAGGTCCGTGGTCTCCCAGCCAAAGATGCCGATGGACGCATCATCCGCTGGTACTGCCTGATGAATGACATCGACGATCGCAAGCATGCTGAGCAAGCCCTCGCGGCCAGCGAGCGCAACCTGCAAGTCACCGTCGATGCCATCCCGGCATTGGCCTGGTCAGCACATCCAGACGGCGCGGCCGACTTCTTCAATCAGCACTATCTCGACTATGTTGGGCGATCGCTCGACGACTTAGCGGACTGGGGCTGGACGTCGGGAGTGCATCCAGAGGATTTGCAGCGATTGGGTGCCGCATGGGAGAAAGCCCGGGAGACCGGCTCGAGCGCCGAGTGCGAGACGCGGCTATGCGGTGCCGACGCCAAATACAGGTGGTTCATCTTCCGAGCGAGCCCACTACGCGACGAAACCGGAGCCGTCGTCAGGTGGTACGGCATCAATACTGACATCGAGGATCGCAAACGCGCCGAAGACGAGTTGGTGAAAAGCGAAGCCTCGCTCGCGCATGCGCAGCGCGTGAGCTCCACCGGAAGTTTCGTGTGGATCTTAGCGACAAGGGAGATCACGTTCTTTTCGGAAGAACTCTACCGGATTTTCGAGCTCGATTCGAGCGTGCCGATTACGGTTGAGCAGATCGCCACCCGGGTCCATCCCGACGACATCCCGCTGCTGACGACTAAGCTTGCAGAGGCGCAGGCCGGTATTGTGGATCACGATTACGACATTCGACTCCGCATGCCCGACGGCCGCGTCAAATACCTGCGCACAGAATCGCGCCCGGACACTCAAGTTGACGGGCAGAAGATCTTCGTTGGCACCATGCAGGACATTACAGAGCGGAGATTGGCCGAGGAGGCTGTCAACGAGCTGCGCACAGAATTGGCGTACGTCTCGAGGGTCAGCACCCTTGGGGCGATGACGGCGTCGATCGCTCATGAAGTTAACCAGCCGCTTTCGGGTATCATTACTAACGCCAGCACCGGACTGCGCATGCTCGCGTCCAATCCGCCAGACATCGAGGGCGCGCGCGAAACCGCGCGGCGCACAATTCGCGATGGCAATCGCGCCGCCGAAGTCGTCAGCAAGCTGCGCGCCTTGTTCAGCAAAAAAAGTGAGACCACCGAGTCAGTCGACCTCAACGAGGCTGTGCGAGATTTGCTCGCCCTGACGACCATAGAGTTGCGGCGAGGACGGGTGGACCTCGAGGTTGATCTCGCGCCTGACCTGCCGAAGATCGTTGGCGACCGTGTGCAGCTTCAGCAGGTCGTGTTGAACCTTCTTCTTAACGCGGCTGATGCTGTGAGCGAGATCGAGGATCTACCGAGGCGCGTCACACTCAGCACGGGAATGGACGAAGACGGTCAAGTGAAACTGACGGTAAAGGACAACGGCGTAGGTATCGACCCGGAGAGTATCAATAGACTCTTTGACGCGTTCTATACGACCAAGCCGACCGGCATGGGCATCGGTCTATCTGTCAGTCGGTCAATCATCGAGCATCACCGCGGCCGCATCTGGGCAAGCCGAAACGCCGACACTGGGGCGAGCTTCTCGTTCGCGATCCCGCAGCCTGCGGTGCAGGTTGTTCCAACCGAGCCCGCGGGGCACACGCCACAAGGTGCGAAGGCATCCCACGAAGGAAGCCCCAATGCCTAAGCGCCCCCTCGTGACAATCATCGACGATGACGAGTCTGTGCGCGAGTCTTTGCCTGATCTGCTGAAAGTGCTCGGTTACCCCGTTCAGGCCTTTCCCTCCGCACAGGCATTTCTCCGCTCGAAAGACCTCGAAAGACGCGATGCCTAATCCTCGACATCGCAATGCCCGATATGACGGGGCCCGAACTGAGAACCGAGCTCAGGCGTCACTGCCACGACATTTCGGTGGTGTTCATTACGGCACATCGCGACGAGTCGATCCGCCCGTTAGGGTGGTCGGGACGCGGTTGCATGTCTATTCAAGCCGATTAGCGAAGCCGCTCTCGGTAGAGGCGCTCGATAGAGTAAAGCTAATTTAGAAGACGCCGTGTCTCGCCGGAGGTGGAGCGGAAAGGATCGCAAAACTCTGAGTTTCGCTCGGGATGCCATGAATGTGTGAAACCGGAATTTCGCAGTAGATATGGCATCACCGAAGCATGGCTTGCTTATGCGCGGCTGTCCGGTTGCGCCTGACGGCTCCGAGGCTGAGCAATCGCTTGGCCAGAATGAGAAACGGCGCCACGACCGCGAACAGCAGGACGAAAGCAAAGAAAGCTTCATCGAAAGAGATAACGGCGGCCTGCTTGTCGAGCGCGTGCTGCAACAATAAGACCGCGGCCTTTGTCGCTGCAGTGCTGTCGATACCGTTTGACGCCAAAGCGCTCGCAGCAGCCCTCAAGCGCTGGTCAGCCGCGGGATCGCCACTGACAACGTGGGCAGCCAGTATCGTTCGGTTATAGGCATTCTGGTGATCAATATATGTTTGCAGAAGGGCCGTGCCGGCCAAACCACCAACCTGCTTGCCAAAATTGAACAGGCCAATGCCGAACGGAAGCGCGCCGGCCGCAAGCCCCTGGAGGGTGATCAGCGTCAACGCCATGAACAGAAGACCAAGACCGAATCCGCGCAGGAGCAACGGAACGGCCAGGTCCGCCGAACCGCTGCCGCTCGTCGAACCAGACAGCAGCCACATGGCTCCGGCGAAGAGCAAAATTCCGAATGGAGCAAGCATGATCGCACGTATCCCCGCCTTTTCGATGAGAAGGCCCGACAGCAGAAGTGCCAGCGCAAGCGCGGCTCCGCTAGGCAGGAGAAGCACTCCCGCGCCCGTGGCGGTGAAATCGAGGACGGTCAGGGCAAAAGTGGGAATGAGATAGGCGCTGCCAGAAAGGGCAAAGCCAGCAAGCAGGCTGGCGAGAAGTCCGAAGCGGAAGTCCGGATCGCCAAGTGGCGAGATCGGCAACAAAGAGCCTCGTGGACGGAACCCGATTTCGCAGATAGCCAGAAGGCCGACAGACATGACACCGAGCGCGGCAAGGACAGCAATGTCGGTGTCATCGAACCAATTGAACCTGCTGCCCTGCAGCAGGACGTAGGTCAAAAGCGTGGTACCGATACCAAGTAAAATTACCCTGCGGATAGGAAGCTTGGCATCTCGCCAAAATGTCGCGTCACCCTCCGCTGCCAGCAGGATAAGGGAGGCGAGGCCCAGCGGAATGTTGGCAAGAAATATCCAGTCCCAGGTGAGATGGTCGACGAGCCAACCCTGGAGAGCAGGCGTGACTGTCGTCGGAGCCATCACGGCACCTGTAGCAAAAACAGCCTGAACGACCGGCTGGTGTCGATGCGGAAACCGGAAAAACAATAAGGTCTGGCCGGCGACCAGGATTGTGCCACCGGCCAGCCCCTGGGCAACGCGGCAGACGCAAATCCAGACGAGATCGGCCGACAATGTCATTGCAGCCGAGGCCAGAAGAAGGATGACAGCCCCCGCGCGCAAGCAGGCAGTAGGCCTGACCGCTCTGACAAGGAGTGGAGCGACAAGGAAGGAAGTCAGCTTAGCGGCGATGAAAACAATATCGATCATCGCCAGTCCGTCCGGCGTTGCGTGGATGTCGCCAAGCAGGCCGATCCGACCGATGGACAGAGCAGTGGATGCGACCGCATCCATGAGCGCGGCCAGTACAACAGCGCCTGTTACGAATAAAGCGCGCAGCCGCGCGTCGAAAAGGTGCTGCGCCGACCGCTTTTCGACAGGGTGGGTCACTGTATTGGTTGTCCGTTCGCGATTCCGCCGGTCTGTGGTTTCAGCGCCGCCGCCCAAGCGTCTCCGGCGCTGACGGCGATAGCAACACGAGCCGAAAGGCCAGGAACCAGGCGGCCGGGCAAGGGGTTGCGCATTATCCTGATCTTGACCGGCACGCGCTGAACGACGCGGATAAAATTTCCCGTGGCGTTGTCTGGCGGGAGCAGGCTAAATGCCGCACCACTGCCGGGAGAGAAGCTGTCGACGACGCCGTCAATTTCGAGGTCTGGATACTCGTCGACAGTCACACGTACCCGCTGCCCTATGTTTACCTGCTCTAGCTGCGTTTCCTTGAAATTCGCGACAATCCAAACGTCTTTTACAGGAACAATATCCAACGCCGCAGTACCCGCAGTGACATACCGCCCGACACGTATCTGACGATTGCCAACAATTCCGTCGATCGGGGCCTTCACCACCGTGTTGGACAGGTCGAGCATAGCTAGGTCGAGCGCAGCCTGCGCCTGTGATTGGGCTGCTTCCGCGCTGGCCAACTGTGCACCCAGTACGTCTAACTTCAGCCTTTGAGCCAAAACATTGGCGTCTGCGCCATCCACCGATGCTTTTGCTTTGTCATAAGCGGCATGCGCATCTTCCAGTTTCTGATCGCTCGCGGTCCCGTTCCTCTGCAGGGTGACGTAGCGGTCAAGGTTGGAGCGCGCAAACTGCAGATCGGCTGCAGCTGATTGCCTCTGCGCGTCGGCCTGCACGATCAAGGCCTTCTGCAATGCAGAGGTCGCCACGATGTTGTCAACTTCCGCCTTCCTGGCGGCGGCGTTGGCCTTCGCCTGCTCCACCTTGGCCCTATAATCATTGTCGTCGACTCGAAACAGGACAGCGCCCTTCAAAACACTCGCGTTGTCGTCTACGTCGACCTCCACCACATAGCCGGCGAGCTTCGGAGCGATACTGGTGATGTCTCCACGCAGATATGCGTTGTCAGTCGTTTCCTCGAAGCGGCCTATTGTGAACCACTGCCAGCCCCACGAAGCCGCCAGCGATGTCACGAAAAGGACAACGATGACGATTGCGATCCTGCGAACTCGGCTCATGGCTGCCTCGGCCTCAAATCGACGCACTCGCCGTCGATGGAGATGTTCGCGCCCCTGACTGCAAGATGATCGGTGATGTTGCAGATCGTGGGCGGCCAGTGGAGTTTCACGAAACCTGTCTCCATCAAAATCCAGACGTGCAGGGCGTAGAACAGCGAATGATTATGAACTTCACGGCCTAGCCGCCAAAAAGCCACACAGGGTCGCGTCTGCCCGCCGGGCGGCCGGCGAGCAAGACTCATCCTTCTTCGATCAAGCAGCCACCTGGGCGCGCTCCTGCAGAGCAGCTTCAACGATAGCTACGTCTTCCTCGGCCGTTCCGCCGCTGACGCCGATACCAGCGTACACCTCGCCCTTCTCGGTCAACGGGACGCCGCCACCCATGGGGCAGAAGCGGCCGCCACCAACCGAAGGGAGCACGTAGAGCGATTGACCAGGCTGCACCAATGTCAGCAGATCAATGGTGCGCATCCGCACCAAGGCCGAGGTGTAGGCCTTCCGCTCCGATATCTCGAGTGAGAACAGCGGGGCGCCGTTCATGCGATGCTGGAGCACGAGATTGCCATGGACGTCGACAATGCAGACGGCTACCGGAATCTTGGCTTTGATTGCTTCAGCCTCTACGCGCTCGGCCAGCTTCTTGGCTGTCATGAGCAAATCCATGAGAGTCATCCTTTCTGAACGTTTGGTGATTGCCTAGCGAGCCAGTTCGCCGAGGTAGAACCCCAGCCGATTTTCAACATCGCCGGGCGTTTGGAAGCCTTTGGCAGTCAGGGCTTTGATGCCATTCTGCGCGGCGGACCGCCCGAGCGAGGCGATACAGGCCTCCCATCCGGCGCCGAGTTCGACATCCGGCGGCAAGCTGGTATTCACCAGCCGCTTGGTCTGGCCGATGGCCCACTTGTCGAAGCCGGAGATGCGGGTGGCGAGCGCTTCAATGTAGGCGTCGAGTTCAGCGTCGGGAAGCGCCCGGTTGATGTAGCCGTAGGCTTCCGCCTTGTCGGCGGAAATGTCCTCCGAGCTCAGCAGCACCTCCATGGCGCGATTTCGCCCGATAAGGTTAGGCAGCCGAGCCATCGGCCCGCCGCCGGCCACCATGCCCACGCCGACTTCCCACTGCGAGATGATCGTCTTCTCCTTGCTGGCGAAGCTCATGTCGCAGGAAAGCAGCAGCTCGCTGCCGTTGCCAGTCGCGCGCCCACGGATCAGCGCGATCGAAACCACAGGGGCACGCGTAAGGCGCACGAGGAAATCCGGCCACGGCGGCAGGCCCGTCGGTCCGGGTGGCATCGACGTCATCTCTTCAAGAGGGGCCATGAAGTCTGAATGGTTCAGGAAAAAGTCTTCCACCGCGCTGTCGAAGACCACGACCCTAACGCTCTCATCGGCCTCGATGGCGCCGATCGTCGCCTGGAATTGCCGTACCATCTCCGGTCCCATGACGTTGAGCGGAGCGTTGTTGAAGGTGACGCGCCAATAGGCGGAACTTTTTCGTACCAATTGGATCTGTGATGCGACTGTCTTGGCGTCCATTGAGGCCTCCTTTGGAACACAAACTGGGGACGTCAGTCAGTTACCGTTCAAGTTCATGAACTTCGATTGGACCTAAGTATCGTCGATACTTTCGTGTCGGCGATGTAGTACCTGGGAAATTATCTCGCCAAACCCGCCGTGAAGATGCCCGAGATGTTCCGGCCAAAGCGTATTCGCCTTAGGTATCGGCGACACCTTGGAGCAATAGATCAGCAGGACAACTTCTGTTCTGACTTTGCGTTGCGTCGCGCGGCATTTCGTGGTGGCGCAGATCTCGCGGAGGATCAAGTCATGCCTTTTGTCATGACCAGTACGCGCACCACACATCGTCAGTTGCGAGCGACGGCGTTGCGCGGGCACGCGTTTGCCGCCCTTGCGCTGACAGTGGCGGGGGATCGGATACGCGCGAAAGCTGCGGCCAGCCGAGACCCAATGGTCCCGGCTAGCGACGAAAGCATGGACCTTGGTATTCACGTCGGAAGTATATGTGCTGCGCTGGCGGAGGACCTGGGGGTTCGGCCCAGCGTCAAGACGGACGAGATACGGCTGCACGCTGCCTGTTGCCGGCAGGTAGGACTGATCGTATCTGAGCTGGTACGCAGCGCAGCGCGACACAATCTAAAGGGCCGGCGAGGAGCTATCGCGGTTACTTTGAGTGGATGGGGCGGCAGTGTGCGGTGCCTGGTAAGAGACAGCCGCTCGACGGCGTCGCACTCCCAGGAGCGTCCTGAGCGGTGGCGGGTCCGAACCCTGGCAGCGGAACTCGGCGGATCGGTGGAATGGTGGTTCACTGAGTCCGGATCGTTCGCCGGCCTGCATTTCTCGATCGAGCGATCCAAGGATTTGCCGTCGCAGCTGAACGCAGACTTCACCTGATGCATAGGTCAGAAATGCTTGGCGCGCGTCGGGACACAGAGCTCCGACCAGAAGAGCGAGGATTGCCATTTCCACGATGCCTGGGTGAGCCGTTGTTCATATCACCCTGGCGAGGAGCTGCTCTTAGCCATCCGACCGCAAGACATCGCGTGGAATCGGTTCGCTGCTTGCCTGGCAGCCGCGCCGGTTTAGCGGCCTGGTAGGGACGCAACCCCGACCCGGGTCATACGCGGCACGGATCAGTTGGCCAGCGAACTCGCATCCTGGCCTCGCTGCTGGTGTTGTCCTTACGAAGGACAGCAGACGCCCCGCAGTCCAGCAGTACAAAAGTATCGCCGATACCATCGTGTGATGGATTCGCCTTAACCGACAGTTGATCTCTTAGGAGCATTCGAAAAAACCAATTTGGACAGGAGGACCTTATGACACGACGCGAACTACTTGCCGCCGCAGCCGCCGCCGGGGCTGCCAACATGCTTCCCGGAATATCCCAAGCGGCGGAAAGGTTGATCCGTCCCTTCACTGTCAACTTCCGAGACAGCGAGCTCGACGATCTGCGCCGGCGGGTGACGGCGACCCGCTGGCCGGACAAGGAGACCGTTACGGACGATACGCAGGGCGTGCAACTGGCGACGATTCAGAAACTCGCGCAGCACTGGGCGAAGGACTACGACTGGCGCAAGGTGGAAGCCCGGCTCAACGCGCTTCCGCAGTTCATCACGGACATCGACGGGCTGGACATCCACTTCATTCACGTGCGTTCCAGGCACGAGAACGCGCTGCCGATTGTCGTGACGCATGGCTGGCCTGGCTCGGTCATAGAACAGCTGAAGATCATCGAGCCGCTTACCAATCCGACCGCGCATGGCGGAACCGAAGGCGATGCGTTTCACGTCGTGATCCCCTCGCTTCCAGGTTACGGCTTTTCGGGCAAGCCGATCGCGCCGGGATGGACCCCAGTCCGCATCGCCAAGGCATGGGCAACGCTGATGCAGCGCCTCGGTTACATGAAATACGTGGCGCAGGGCGGCGATTGGGGGAACGCCGTCTCTGAGGAGATGGCTCTGCAGGAGCCACCGGGATTGCTGGGCATCCACACCAACATGGCCGCAACGGTGCCCGCCGATATCTCCAAGGCACTGGCGGCAGGGGCTGCTGCGCCCTCCGACCTTTCGCCGGACGAGAAGCGCGCTTACGGCCAGCTCGACGACTTCAACAAAAACGGGCTGGGATATGCGATCGAGATGAACAACCGTCCGCAGACGCTGTACGGCATCGTGGATTCGCCTGTCGGGCTGGCCGCCTGGATGCTTGACCACGACATTCGCAGTTACAGGCTCATCACGCGCGTCTTTGATGGGAGCGCCGAAGGGCTGACGAAGGATGACATCGTCGACAACGTCACTCTGTACTGGTTGACCAATACGGCGATCTCGTCGGGCCGCCTCTATTGGGACAATGCACATTTCCCGACGGGGGGTTTCTTCGATCCGCGCGGCATCAAGATCCCAGTTGCCGTGAGCGCCTTCCCGGACGAGATCTATCAGGCGCCGCAAAGCTGGGCTGAAAAAGCCTATCCGAAGCTGATCCACTACAACCGGCTCGCCAAGGGCGGGCACTTCGCGGCCTGGGAACAGCCGACGGTGTTTAGCGCAGAGCTCAGAGACGCCTTCCGCCCGCTGCGCCAGTCCATCTGAAGCCGAAGGGCAGCCATCAGGTCGTCCACATTTCAAAACGGCGGGCCGGACCGCAGGTCGGTCCGCCGAGGCGGCGTAGGGCGGCAACATACTCCTTGCGACAAAACCAAGAGAAGGAGAACGACGATGTCATCCACGGTTGAAGCGCGGCAGGTCGAGACAATGCTGGAAACAGCAGACCGCACAGCGAGCGCGCGATCCCTCGATATGAAGCTCGAAGTGATCGCTGTCCCTGTCTCCGATGTCGATCGTGCCAAGAACTTCTACGGCGGCTTAGGCTGGAGGCTTGATGCCGACTTCGTGGTCGGCGACGTGTTCCGGGTCGTTCAGTTCACTCCGCCCGGCTCAACAGGCTCGATCCACTTCGGCAAGGGCATCACCTCGGCCGCTCCGGGCTCGGCGCAGGGCCTCTTTCTCGTCGTCTCTGGCATCGAGGCGGCGCGTGCCGACCTCATTGCTCACGGCGCCGAGGTCAGCGAGGTGTTCCATCGCGCCGGACCAGGCCAGCCCGCGATCAGCGGTCGCGATCCTGAAGGGCGCAGCTACGTCTCGTATGCTACATTCAGCGATCCTGACGGCAACGGCTGGGTGCTGCAGGAAATCATTGCCCGGCTTCCTGGCCGGATCGACGGCAATTCGACAAGCTTCGCCTCTGAAGCGGATCTGGCTGCCGCGATGCGGCGCGCGTCGGTCGCCCACGGCGAGCACGAGCAGCGGAGCGGCGGCCAGCGTGATGAGAATTGGCCGGACTGGTACGCCGCCTACATGGCGGCGGAGCAGACCGGGAAGCCCTTGCCGCAATAGGCCAAGCCCTGGGGCCATGGGTTGGACACCAGGGCTTGTCCACACCGAGGAGGCACGGCTACGTCTCCGCGCGGTTCGCGCGATACCTCAAGCATGAAGGGACATTCAGATGAAAACACTGCTCGCAGCCTTGGCGATCGGCAGCGCCTCGTTCGGCAATGCATATGCGCAGGCCGACAAACCCACCATCGTTCTGGTTCACGGTGCGTTCGCGGATTCGTCGAGTTGGAACGGCGTCGTCAAAATCCTCGAGAAGGATGGCTATCGCGTCGTAGCTGTCGCCAATCCGCTACGTGGGGTCAAAAACGACGCCGGCTACGTCGCCGACATCCTTGGCTCCATCAAATCGCCTGTCGTTCTCGTTGGGCATTCGTACGGCGGCTCGGTCATCAGCGAGGCGGCCGAAGGCCACGCCAACGTCAAGGCGCTGGTCTATGTCGCCGCCTTCGCGCCGGATGCAGGCGAGACAGCCGCGCAACTCGCCGCCCAATATCCCGGCAGCACGCTCGGTCCGGCCCTCTCGCCACCAGTCAGCCTGTCCAGCGGAGGCAAGGATCTCTACATCCGGCAGGACAGGTTCCACGAGCAGTTCGCCGCCGACGTCCCCGAGGCCGAAGCCAAGTTGATGGCCGCGGCGCAGAGGCCCATTGAAGAAGCGGCGCTGAACGAAATCCAAACTGAAGCGGCGTGGAAAGAGTTTCCAACCTGGTTCATCTACGGGGCCGGCGACAAGAACATACCGGCGGAAGCCTCCGCATTCATGGCTGCTCGGGCCCACTCACGGGATACCGTGGTCATCAAGGGCGCCTCGCATTTGGTGATGGTGTCGCACCCTGAAGCCGTGGCGCGGCTGATCGAGAAGGCCGCTAAGGAGACATCACGATGAAAGCCGTCGTGATGGGGCGCCCCGGCGCGACATGCGACATTGATGGCGACCAGCGGCTCGCATCTTGATCACGCATGCCAAGAAAATCGAGATTAGTCCTGCCACAGGAGAGGCATCACCATGAACAGTGTTTCCGACAGGATCGATGAGCGCCGTCGCCACATAATCGGCGCGGCGGCAATGACCCTCGCGATCGCCGAACTCGGTGTGACCACGGCCGCGAAGGCCGCACCCGGCGGAGCCGACAAGACGACCGCGTCAGCGATGCAGACAACACCCAACTTGGTTGGCGCACCGAAGCAGATCGACGCCGGCGTCCTGAATGTCGGCTATGTCGAACTGGGACCAGCCGACGGCGCGCCTGTCATCCTGCTGCACGGCTGGCCCTACGATATCCATACTTACGTCGACGTCGCTCCA
This sequence comes from Mesorhizobium sp. CA10, assembly GCF_020165285.1. NCBI lineage: Bacteria > Pseudomonadati > Pseudomonadota > Alphaproteobacteria > Hyphomicrobiales > Phyllobacteriaceae > Mesorhizobium > Mesorhizobium sp. CA10. The sequence goes on along the minus strand of NZ_JAIUHV010000011.1, from coordinate 178,744 downwards.
TTGCTGGCGTCCAAGGAATATCGCGTGATCGTACCTCACCTGCGTGGCTATGGCACGACGCGGTTCCAGTCAGGCGAAACGCCGCGCAATGGCCAGCAGGCGGCAATCGCATCCGACGTCATCGCCCTGATGGATGCGCTTGGCATCGGGAAGGCCACGATAGGCGGCTGCGACTGGGGTGCCCGCACGGCAAACATCATTGCCGCGCTGTGGCCGGAGCGCTGCAAGTCGATGGTCTCGGTCAGCGGCTACCTGATCGGCAACCAGCAGGCCGGCAAGTCGCCGCTGCCGCCCAAGGCTGAGCTTCAATGGTGGTACCAGTACTACTTCGCCACCGACCGTGGCCGGGCGGGCTACGAGAAATACACGCGTGATTTCGCAAGGCTGATCTGGCAGCTTGCCTCGCCGCAATGGAACTTTGACGACGCCACCTTCGAGCGCAGTGCCGCGTCCTTCGACAATCCGGATCATGTCGATATCGTGATGCACAATTACCGCTGGCGGCTCGAGCTGGCGGAAGGCGAGGCGCGATACGACGCGCTGGAACAGCGGCTCGCTGAGGCGCCCGTTATCTCCGTACCGACAATCACGCTCGAAGGCGACGCCAATGGTGCGCCGCATCCGGAAGCCAGCGCTTATGCGAAGATGTTCTCCGGCAAGTACGAGCATCGGTTGATCGCGGGCGGCATCGGCCACAACCTTCCCCAGGAAGCGCCGCAAGCCTTCACACAGGCCATCATCGACGTAAGCGGGATGTGATCCGATGGCGCATCCGATCATTTACCGCACGATTTTCGGTCGATGGTCTTCCGATCTTCCACTGCGAAGCAGGAGACCGCGATGCGCCGGTGATCCTGCTCCTCCACGGATTGCCGTCGTCGCCGCGCATGTATCAGCCGCTGCTTGCGCGACTCTCGGACCGTTATCATTTGGTCGAGCCGGACTATCCCGGGTTCGGCCATAGCGCTGCGCCTGCCCCGAACGCGTTTGGCTACACTTTCGACCACCTAGCTGAGGTCATTACCCGCTTCACCGAGGTTCTGGGACTCTCCCGTTACAGCCTGTTCATGCAGGATTACGGCGGTCCGGTGGCTTCCGCATGGCGACGGCTCATCCCGACCGCCTGCAATCGCGGATCGTGCAGCATGCCCAGGACACGGGCCTCGGCGCTGCCTGAGCTCCCCGCCTCGCTTTCTGGGCAGACCGCGCAACTCATGAAGAGACGCTGCGCAAGAAGCTCCTGTCGTTGGGGGCGACGCGCCGCCGCCACCTCGGCAGCGATCCGGACGTCGAGCGCTATGACCCTAATCTGTGGACCGATGAATTCGCGATTCTCAGCCGACCCGGCCAGGCAGATGTTCAGACGGGCCCGATAACCTAAAAAATTATCAGCCAAGCGGTGAGAACCGCCGACATGAGGGTTGAAGGCGGTCGGCCGCCAACCCGCTTAGCTCCTCCAGTGCCTCGCGGACGGAGATGTCATCATCCACCATATAGACTGTCGGAGTAGCATCCGGCATGGCCGTCCACCGCCGTTGCACCCGGCACGTTGATCTCCACGCGCCCATGCATTTTAAGCCTCCCTTTCCTTGCAGACACAAGACAGGCGAATCACTTCGATCGAAGCACGCCCTGCAGCGCCTCCATCAGGGCGGTATCGCTGAACGGTTTCAGCAGACAATCGACAGCGCCGCGCTCATGAAGTCGGAGCCGTACCGACCCATCGCCATGCGCTGTGATGAAAACGATCGGAATCTGCAGCTGCCGCCGGCTCAGTTCGCGCTGGAGATCAAGCCCGGACATTCCCGGCATCGCGATATCGAGCACCAGACACTCAGCCTGCCTGAGCTTATCGGATGCTAGAAACTCTTCAGCCGACGAAAATCCGCCCGCCTCGTAGCCGAACTCGCGCAGCAGGTCCGGAACCGACTCGCGTACCGACTCGTCGTCATCGATCACTGCGATGAACCTCCGGCGTTGCGTCATGCGTTCACCTCCGGACCGTCGCCAGCGTCCCCGGACGGGATTGAGACAATAAACGTAGCGCCAGGACCGTCATTCCGCTCGGCCCAGAGCCGGCCCTGGTGGTTCTCGACAATCGATCGGCTGACTGAGAGACCGATTCCCATGCCGTGCCTCTTGGTCGTATAGAACGGATGGAAGAGCTTCTCGGCGATTGCGGCCTCGAAACCCACGCCTGCATCCTGGACGACGACGCGCACGGCGTCGCAACCGTCGCGCTCCGTCGCCACGACCAGCTCCTTGGACCGGTCGGCGATACCGTCCATGGCCTGCATGGCATTCAAGATCAGGTTCATGATCACCTGCTGAAGCTGGACACGGTCTCCCTCCACAGATGGGAGCGCCTCGGCCAGTTGCACGCGCAAGCTCACGTTGGCCTTCTTCAACTCAGTCAACGTCAGCGCTATAACCTCTTGCGTGGCCGTGTTCACATCCACTGCTTCGATGACCGGGTCCTTCTTGCTGAAGAGCGACCGCAGCCTGGCGATCACATCCGCAGCCCGGTTGCCGTCTCGTATGGTTCGTCGTGCGGTCTCTCGCGCACCTGTCACGTTGGGTGGATCGGCTGCCAGCATGCGCAAGCACGTGCTGGCATTGGTGATGATGCCGGCCAACGGCTGATTGAGTTCATGGGCGATCGAAGCGGTGAGATGGCCCATGGTCATTACCCGCGTCATATGCGCGAGCTCGGCCTGGGCATCACGAAGCTCGTCTTGGGCCTGTTTCCAGTCGTGCATGTCCGCGCAGGCACCATGCCATTTGAGGACGCGGCCGTCTGCGTCGCGCAGCGGCAGCGCACTGGTCAACAGCCATCGATAGGTCTGATCCGACGCCCGCAGCGTCCGCACCTCGACCCGATAGGGATCACCGGTTGCGATGCAGTGCAGCCAAGCCCTCACCGTTGGCTCGACGTCGTCCGGGTGCAGCATCTTCGCCCAGCCGGTACCCATCGCTTCTTCGGGGGTGAAGCCGGTGAACTCCAGCAGCCGCTTGTTGCAGTAGTCTATCGAGCCATCCGCCGTAGCACTCCAGAGCATCTGGGGAATGGTTTCTGTCAATTGTCGCAGATTGAGCTCGCTCGCCCGCATGGCCGCTTCGGCGCGCTTCAGGTCTTCGATGTCTGTATTAACACCGAACCAGCGTACGACGTTGCCTGCATCATCCAGCACCGGGCTGGCGCGAAACAGGAAGCACCGATATTCCCCATCATATCGGCGGATTCGCGCCTCGGACTCTCCGCCACGACGCTCCGACATCATGGCGCGCCAATCGGCGATCAAATGCTCCAGATCGTCCGGGTGAAGGGCCAGCATCCAGCCGACGCCCCGCGCCTGTTCAAGTGAAAGTCCGACATAGTCGAGATAATGCTGATTCAAGAAGTCTGCATGGCCATCGGGAAGAGCGGTCCATGCCAAACCGGGAATCCCGCTGATGATCTGATCGAGATTCCGTTCGCTTGCGGCCAGACGGGCCTCGGCCTGCTTCCGGTCGTGAATGTCGATCTGCAGTACGCACCAGCGCACGATGCGGCCTTCGGCGTCCCGCATCGGATAGCCGCGATGGTCATTCCAACGATACTCGCCGTCCGCGCGGCGGATGCGGGCCTCGTGCTCATAGGCCGCGCCGGTCTCAATCGCCCGCTGCCAGGCGGCCTGCGAGGCGACCAGATCATCCGGATGCACGATGTTCTCCCACTGGGAGACCTCCTCGAAGCTCTTGCCGAAATAATCGCCGACCAGATGATTGACCGCCTCCAGTTCGCCGTCGGAATTGAAGAAGCCGATCGGCGCAGCGATGCTGTCCAGCATCGATCGCAGCATCAATTCGCTGGCGCGCAGCGAATCCTCCGCCTGCTGCCGCTGCCGTTCGGTCTGCCGCCAAGCATCGACGTCGGTGTTGATGCCGTACCACCGCACGACCTTTCCGGATTCATCGCGCAGGGGGCTGACCCGCATCAGGAACCAGCGATAGGTGCCGTCGAAGCGCCGCAGTCGCGCCTCGGTCTCGCCGGTCCGGCCGGCGGCCATGACGACTTTCCAAGTCTCAAGCAGATCATCGACATCGTCGGGGTGTACGGCCTGCTTCCAGCTGTCGTCGAGCATGCGGTCGAGCGGCAGGCCGACATAATCCAGGAAATTGTCGTTGAAGAACTCGACATTCCCGCTCGTATCGGCGGTCCAGGCCATCGCCGGCATCGTGTTGATGGTCAGTTTGAGATTGCGCTCGCTGGCCGCGAGAGCTTCTTCGGCCGACTTGCTGTCATGAATATCCAGATGCAGCACGCACCACCGCAGGATGCTGCCATCGGAATCGCGAACCGGAAATCCATGGAGACGCATCCAGCGATAGGGTTCGTGGGCCCGGCGGGCACGGACCTCGACATCATAGGGCTCGCCGCTCTCGATCGATCGCTGCCATGCCGCTTTCACGCGCGGCAAATCAGCGGCGAATATCATTTCGCCCGAGGTCCAGTCCATGATCTCTTCGACGGATTTGCGGTGGTATTCCTGGCCGAACCGGTTGACCGCCACCATTTCGCCGGTTGGCGCGCATAGCGTGACCGGTGCCCCAATGCCGTCGATGAAGGATTTCAGCAAGATTTCCCGGAGGTGCGGATTTTCGTTGTCACGGTGCCGCACGGAAAGCTGGCGCCGCAAATCCTCACTGATGGCGGAGAGCTCGGCCGTCCGCTCTGCGACGCGTCGTTCGATCTCCTCGGCAATGCGCGGGTCGGTCGGCGCAAACGGCCCGTCTGCTGTCAGCATCGAAAATCTCCTCGATCCCAGAATGCGCCACTCGATCTTTCGCGCGCATTATACCTTGGTATCGGTTTGCCGAAGTTTCCGGGATTTCAACACGCTACGGCCATTCCCTTGGGCCGTCCAGTGAGACTGAATGGTTGATGTGCTACGGGTGTTCGATCCCGAGGAACAGGCTGAAATCGTCAGAGCGCTTGACCAGCTCCGTAAAGCGACTATTCGCCGACGTGCGAGAGAGACCGGACGGCGACCATCACTGTAACGCTGCCGGCAAACCGCGGAAGGGTCATTCTGTTCCATGTCTACCCGCCTGAACTGGCCTCGCCGTGGCGAGCGCACAGCTCTGTGTAATGGCACTCGAAACCAGCGCGCGCGTGACCGTTGCCTGCTAATTGGACGCGACACTTCGCGCTGGAATGGGCCGTATGCCTATATCGGCTTTGCCAAAAATGACGTTGGAAATTAAGACATGCGTTTATGGCGAGCCCTCTGCGGCCAGCGGCCACAATATTCTGGACGTAATCGTCCACCGACACAGCTAAACGGCCGCTTTCCCGAATGTGAGCCAAGATTGGCGACTGGAGAGCGGCGCAAAAGTCGCTGCTCTGGTCCAGGCGAAAGTCAGCTATGGGTCAGACCTTCGCATTCGGCAAATGCCGACCCCGACGCAGCCCTGAGATCGCAGAAGAGCGACAATCGGGCCTGCACCCAATTGGCAACAGGTCATTTCGAACGGCGAAACGCGATGCGACGCGCTGGAGCAGCGGCTCGCGCAGGCGCCTGTGATCGCCGCGTCGACAATCACGCTCGAAGACTACGCCAACGGTGCGCTGCATCCGGAAGCCAGCGCCTACGCGCGGATGTTCTCGGGGCAAATATGAGCACCGGCTGATCAGTGGCGGCATCGGTCACAACCTGCCTCAGGAAGCGCGGGAGGCCTTTGCTCGGGGCCATCACCGACGTGAGCGCAACGTGACCCGGGCCCGCCAATCAGCCACCGCATCATAGCGGTAGTTGGATTTCCGATCTCCTACCGCGAGGCGGGTGGCCGCGACCTCCATAGGGTGGCGGCTTCGTCCCGCATGTACCAGCCGCTGCCCGGCGAAGGCCGGAGGACCGTCGGCCGACCGAGCCCATGCCAAAGCGCGCTGCCTCGCCTTCAACGCAATTCAATGCTCTGCCGCAATCTTCGAACTTGGCTTCTGGTAGGGATAGAAAAGCTCCCTTTTGCCCATTTGCCACGCCGACCTGAGTTCGGGTTTCGAAATATCCCAATCCATCCGAGATTTCATAGTCACCGCGCGCATGTCCTGGCGGAGCTCTTCCAATGTGGGTCGACCGAAGAACCAGTAGCCATTGTAGATCTTGTAGACGACCAGGCCAGGCTCCAAGACGACCACGTGAGGAATCATAGGATTGTGCAGGGGGTCCGTGTACTCCGCGATATCAAGGTCCTTTTGGATGATGCGCCGCGGGTCGGAAAGAAAAGGCCAATGGGCGCCAGCCCCCAATCGATACTCGTTCGTTTCCAGAAGATTGTCCGTCGTGATGGTCACGAGCCTGCAATATCCGACTTCCATTTCACCATAGAGCCGTACGAGCCCTTCGGTCTGCCGACGGTCCCGAGGACAAAACCCGCCTCTGCCGAGAACCACCACCATTGGGTCTTCTCCCTGCAGATCGGAAAGCTTTCGCCGTACGGCCGTGTGATCCGGCAACTCGTAATCCGGGAAATTGGACCCTGGAACAATGTCTGAGCGCATTTCGAAAACCTTCACTAACGTGAGACCCAGGGCCAACAAGAGCGGAAGAACAATCAAAATCCATTATTCCAAGGTATCGGCGACACCATGGAACAATGAGTACCCCGGTGCGGGTTCCGACCGCTACGGCTGGAGACACCGTCGCAACCCGATGTCCCTCATCAAACCGACACCAACGCATAATGGACCTTGGTATTGGCCGCGTGCATGGTGGGACGGGGCGGAGCTGCGTCCCGTGAGGCAAACATGCATAAGAAGACGCCAGCCATTCCCTTCGCGGGATCCGAACTTGGCGAAATGCGGCACGCCTGCGCATTCTTTAACGGCGACGACGAGGCGTCTCGGCTGTTGCTTCCCTTCATGAAGGATGGCTTCGAGCGCGGTGACAAAGTCATCCACGTCGTCAATCCGGGCGAGCGCTGCAAGCATTTGCATCGCCTGGCAGCGGCGGGCGTTGATACAACGGCGGCGGAACAAAGCGGCCAGCTTGAATTTCGCACCAATACCGAAGCCTACCTTCGGGACGGTCGTTTCGATCAGGATCGAATGTTGGAGATCTTCGAACAGCTGGCGAGCGGCAACGTCAGAGGCGATTTTCCACTTAGTCGCATTGTCTGCCATATGGACTGGGCTTGTGAGGTCAGATCGCACATTGACGATCTGGTAGAGTTCGAAGTGCGGGTGAACGAGGTATGGTCGCGTCACGAGGACGCGGTCATCTGTGTGTACGATCTTGCGAAGTTCGGCGGCGACGCGGTCGTCGATATCATGCGGACGCATCCCATGATCGTCATAGGCGGCATACTGCAGCACAATCCATTCTTTGTACCGCCGGAAAATTTCCTTCAGGAACTCAGCCAACGCAGAGCCGGACAGCTGCTTCAGCCAGAAATGGACCTTTAGCATGGAGCCGCCGGTGGAGACCTCCTGGGAGGAAAATCAACGGCTCAAGCGCTCGATGAACGACTTGGTAAGCCTGCTAGCTCTCCCAGCGATCTGCGTAGGCGAGGATCCTGTTCACATCGCAAGCACATTGCTTGACGTGCTAAGCGCCATGTTGCCCGTTGATTTCGTTTATGCACGGCTGTTCGACACAGATGGCGCATGCCCGAATGAAATCGTTCGGGTCGGCCAGGCCTGTGCATTGGGGATGAGCGAGATAGGCAAAGCCCTCGATCATCTGCTTGGAGAGACGGAATCGAATTGGCCGTCCAGCGCCAGAATGGATGTCGGAGTGGGTGGTGTTTTTCTGGCGGTGGCGCGACTGGGGCTTGAGGGGGAAGCTGGAGTCCTGGTTGTGGGTTCAGCCAAGGCCGATTTTCCCAGCCAGTCCGATCAACTGCTTTTGAGTGTTGCTGCCAACCAGGCGAGCATTGCGCTCCAGGGGGCACGGCAGGCAAGAGATCAGAACCGCCTCGCCAAAGAGCTCGACCAGCGGGTTACAGAGCGAACGAGCGAACTCGTCGCCGCGAATAGAACTCTGATGCTGGAAATTGAAGAACGCCGGCGGACAGAAGAAGCCCTGCGAGAAAGCAAGGAAGCTCTTGCGACGAGCCGGCACGATCTGCAGCTGATTGTCGACACCATTCCGGCCTTCGCTTGGTTGACCCGCCCCGATGGCTATGTCGAGTTTTTCAGCCAGCATTACCTTGACTACGCCGGTCTGTCTGCCGAGCAGTCACAGGGCTGGGGATGGACCGCCATAATGCATCCCGATGACCTGGATGAACTGACCGCCAAATGGCAGGCGTTGATGATCGCGGGTGTACCAGGCGAAGCCGAAGCACGAGTGCGTCGATCTGACGGAACCTATCGCTGGTTTCTGATCCGCGCCAACCCGTCGAGAGACGAATACGGCAAGATTATCAAGTGGTACGGTGCCGATACCGACATCGACGAACGCAAGCGCGCCGAGGAGAAGGTCATCGATGCTGAGCGCGAGCTTCAAAGGATGATCGACGGTATCCCGGCGCTGGTTGGAGCTTTCCGCGCCGATGGCTCACAAATTTCCAGCAACAAGCGAGGACGCGTTTTCACCGGGCTTTCTTCCGAAGACATCGCAAATGGTGGTTGGAGAAATAGAATCCATCCAGAGGACGTCGAAGCTGAAGAGAACAAATGGCTCGAATGTATCGCGACCGGAGAACCGTTCGAGCTAGAGTACCGAGTGCAGGCGGCCGACGGTACGTATCGCTGGCACATGGCGCGTCGCATACCGATCCGGGACGACGCCGGCAAAGTGATGCGCTGGTATGGTGTGAGCCACGATATTGATGGTCGCAAACAGGCAGAAGCCTTTCTGGCGGGTGAAAAGCGACTGCTCGAGATGATCGCGTCGGGCAGTTCACTGCGTGATGTTCTAAGCGCCTTGTGCACATTCGTCGAAGAGGCTGCCCCTGACTGCTTCTGTGATGTTCACATGTTCGATCAGGATAGCCTGACAATTGCCTACGCCGTGGCTCCTTCCCTGCCTTCAGCCTACAGCGATCCGATCGCGGGTACGCCTCTGAGCGGTGATTTGCTGCCATGCGGCATAGCGGCCGTTGAGAAAGTACAGGTCGTCACCGAGGACATTGAGCGGGATCCTCGCTGGTATAACTCGCCAGTTAGGTCCCATGTGCTGCGACACGGATATAGGTCGGTCTGGAGCACCCCGGTTTGTTCCAAGGAAGGGCGAGTGCTGGCCACCTTCTGCATCATTCAGCGAAAGCCCTCGTCGCCATCACCACACCAGCAAGATCTTATTGCGCATGCCACGCAGATAGCCAGCATCGCCATCGAGCGCTCGCTGACCGAGGCCGCACTCAGGCGGACCGAGACATTGCTTTCCGAAGCTCAGCGTCTGAGTTCGACCGGAGCGTTTTCATGGCGTGTGGATACGGATGAAATCGCGTTTTCCGAGGAGCTCTATCGCATTTTCGAGTTTGACCCTGCGCATCCAGTGACGATGAACCAAATTCTCGACCGAATCCATCCGGACGACATTCCATCCCTATCAACGCACATGGCACGGGTTCGCGCCGGTGAGGGTAATCTGGGCTATGAGATCCGAATACGAATGCCGGACCATAGTGTTAAATTCCTGCGCACCTTCGGCCGCGTCGTGCGTCGCCAAGACGATCGGCTGGAGTGCCTCGCCGCGGTTCAAGACGTGACAGAGTACAGACGCGCAGAGGAGGCGCTTGGGAAGGCCCGGACTGAACTTGCACACGTATCGAAGGTTTCAAGCCTTGGAACCTTGACGGCGTCAATCGCGCACGAAGTCAATCAGCCGCTATCCGGCATTGTCACCAACGCTAGCACGTGCCTGCGCATGCTGGCCGCCAATCCGCCGAATATCGACGGCGCGCTCGAGACGGCGCGTCGTACGATACGCGACGGCAACCTGGCGGCGGATGTAATCGCTCGGCTGCGCGCGCTTTTTAGCAAGAGGGCTCCGATAATAGAGGCTGTGGATCTGAATGAGGCCGTGCGCGAGGTGCTGGCACTGTCGTCAGGAGACATTCGTGACAGTCGCGTGGTTCTGCAATCCCAACTGGCCGAAGGGCTACCGCATGTCGCGGGGGATCGAGTCCAACTCCAGCAGGTGATCATGAACTTGTTGCGCAACGCGGCCGACGCCATGAGCGAGATCGAAGATCGTCCCAGGCAGGTCATGATCAGGACCGAGCCGGAGGCGAACGGTCATGTGCGGCTGTCGGTACAGGACACGGGCACTGGATTCGGTCCAGACGGCTCCCACCGTCTCTTCGAAGCTTTCTACACCACCAAGAGTGACGGCATGGGAATAGGATTGTCCATCAGTCGATCCATTATCGACAGTCACTGTGGGCGCCTGTGGGCAGCCGCAAATGATGGGCCAGGGGTTACGTTTTCTTTTTCCGTGCCCGAGTTTTCCGCGGCCCTGCTGATGCAAGATATGGATGTGGCCCATAATGATAAAAAATCAGTGGGGGTTAGATGAAGACTGCGCATGTACTAATTTCTGTGGTCGACGATGACCGGTCCGTGCGCGAATCTTTGCCAGATTTGCTCAAGGAATTCGGTTTCAGCGTGAAGACGTTCTCTTCAGCAAATGAGTTTCTCATATCGGATAGCGTTGATGAGACCAGGTGCCTGATTCTTGACGTAGCGATGCCCGAAATGACGGGGCCTGAACTGCAACTTGAGCTGGCGCGTCGCGGACAGCTAATTCCGATTGTGTACATAACAGCGTGGAAGGATAGCACGGTCCGGCCGCGTCTGATGGAGCAGGGTGCGGTTGAGTGTCTGTTCAAGCCTTTCAGCGACCGAGCCCTTCAGGCGGCGCTTAGCTCGGCACTACGTGCACCTTGAACGCGGTGGTTGTTAACGATGTGCGAGAAGGATACTCTGCGATGCATCCGAATTTGGCGACTGAACTGGGCGTTGGGGCAAAGTCGGCATCCATGTCACAAGGAACGCCTGTCGTGTTCGTCGTTGACGACGACATCTCGGTACGTGAATCTCTTGAGTCGCTGATCGGCTCCGCAGGCTGGCGGCCGGAGACGTTCGCCTCGGCGGAGCAATTTCTCAACTGCCCCCCGGCGCTGGTTCCAAACTGTTTGATTCTTGACATCAATCTCCCCAATCTCAGCGGGCTTGACCTGCAAAAGCTTTTGTCTGTCGGTCGCACCGACATGCCGATCATCTTTGTCACAGGCTATGCCGACGTGCCAATGAGCGTTAAGGCAATGAAGGCCGGTGCGGTGGAATTTCTAACAAAACCATTTAGTGACGAAGAGCTCCTGGCGGCGGTTGAGTCAGCGCTGGAATGGAGCAAGACCTCACTCGCTCTTGGTTCGGAATTGCACGAGCTCAGGGATCGGCACGCGTCGCTCAGCCGTCGCGAACAGGAGGTCATGGCACTGGTCGTCTCCGGTCTGTTGAACAAGCAGGTCGGGTTTGAGTTGGGCATCAGCGAAATAACCGTGAAAGCACACCGCGGTCAGGCCATGCGTAAGATGAGAGCTCGCTCGCTCGCGGACCTGGTGAACATGGCTGCGCGGCTCAGCGGTGCTCAATAGCCAAACTGTCTGCGCCAGATCACGCTTCACATGGGACGATTACCGCATGGGGAAGTGTTCAAACGCCACGTGGATCAGTTGCCCCCGTTTACCCAGCTGACGCAGAGGTAAACAGTCCCATCCCTAATGTCACTGGATGGAACTCTCCACGCAAACAAATGGCGGGCACTCGGCCCGCCATCGTTCGGCTCGAACAGGGATCGCGCCCTGGCTTGGAAGATCACGAGCCGGCAAGCGCATTCAAGTCGGCGCAGAACTCCGCATAGGGCTTCGTCATTCCAGCGTCCTGGCATTCCCTCATCATCGCCTCGCGCTTCGTGTTCGGGAGAGTGGCCAGCGCCGCCCTGAACCGCGATCTCATGACGGGACTTGTGTGTCCCGTTTCCCTGATCGAACCGGTATGAAGGGGCTGCAGCTGGTTGATTGGGTCAATGACGTCAAGAGCCCCCGCAGCAGCAATCCCGCTGGACGCCGAAAGAGAAAACGCCGCTCCCAAGCACACACCTCTGATATTCATGATAAACTCCTTCCCTTTGTTGATATGCGTTACCAGCAATATCGGTAACCACAATGTTTACCCAACCATGGATTCACTGGAGCAAGTCCAGATGGAGTGTGAAGTATCAACGTTTCTGCGAGTTCACCATTGTTCGATGGTATCGCCGATACTTTGGAATGGGCTGCCGGACAAATGCCCAGATTGGTGCGGGTACCGGCCTTTTGGAGTCCCTAATGTCCAAGGCGCCTCTTCGCCAGGAGTTGCCGAGATTCGACTGTAATCGGCGTCGCCGGCGGTTGCCTATACCAACGTGCGGTGGATTTATCTCCATTGGGGTCGGATGGTGTCTCAAGCGAGCCTAACGATAGAGCCCGAGGTGGCAGGAACGAGATTGCTGACTCCCTCGGAGCGCCAGCTGGTTGCCGCGACTGCACGTGTCGGAATCGTCGGTGCGCTTCCAGGCACGGCGCAAGCATGGGAGCGCGACCAGCGTATCGAACCGGCGTTGGCTCAGTCCGCCGGGCTAGGCGGGTATGACGGCCGGAGGATGGCATTCGGCGACGCCATGGCTCGATTGATGCAGTTGACCGGTCTTCGTTTTCGCACGTCCAAAGTGTCCGAAGGCCCAACCCGAGGAGATTGACGTGAGTAATGATGCAATGAGCGTTGCAACTGCGACTGAAATTGCGAAAGGGCCACCATCGAGATGAAGCTGGAGGCCATCGTCATCGGTGTCTCCGACGTCGATCGCTCCAAGAGTTTCTACAGCCGTCTGGGCTGGAGGCTCGATGCGGACTTTGTCGTCGGCAATGCGTTCCGCGTTGTTCAATTCACCCCTCCGGGCTCAGCGTGCTGCGTGCACTTCGGCAAGGGCCTAACTTCGGCCGAGCCTGGGTCCGCGAAGGTAATTTACCTTGTCGTCCCCGACATCGAAGCGGCACGCGCTGAACTCGTGGCGCGTGGGGTCGACGCTAGCGAGGTGTATCATCGGGCCGGCCCAGGCCAGCCACCTATCGGCGGCCGAGATCCAGAGGCGCGCAGCTATTCGTCTTTTGCCACATTCGCTGATCCCGATGGCAATGGTGGCTGTTGCAGGAGATCACGCACCGATTGCCTGGTCGCGAGGACGCGCAGGACACGACATTCTCGAGTTTTCGGAGCTTGCCGCTGCGTTGCGGCGGGCGGCTTCGGCACATGTCGAGCATGAAAGGCGGACTGGCGGCCAGCGTGACGACAACTGGCCCGACTGCTACGCGCAGTTCATGGTGGCGGAACAGACCGGTGGCCCGCTCCCGACGTAGTGGCCACGCGCGGAGATTTCCAATGCTGCGAGCGATAGCTCCGGTGTCGAAATTCCCCGGGGCAGATCAAAGGTCGAGAACGACGTCCCCATCCGGCTGCGAGCAGCAAATCAGCGCATTGGCCGTCGCCGGCGGGTCGATTGGCTCGGGGCTATAGGTGACGGTCCCAGTGACGAGTCCCGTCTCGCAAGTATGGCAGACGCCAGTTCGGCATGACCATCGCGTGGGCACGTCGCAGGCTTCGGCAAGTTCAAGTAAGCTCTGAAACCGTGATCCCCAGCGGACGCTCAAGCCACTCCGGGCAAAAGAAACACGGGGGCCCGCGTTGGGAGCTTCAACCAGCGGATGCGGCGATCGCGATGGCTCGCTGGCTATCCCGGGCGTCGTCGAAGGACCTGGGCCAAACACTTCGGTATGGATTCTTGCAGGGGCGACGGCGCATGTGGCAAGACCGGCAGTCATGCCACTCATGAACACCGATGGTCCGCAGATGTAGAAGTCGGCATCTGGCGGCACACCCAGATCTTGGAGTGCGCGCACATCCAAGCGTCCGATAGCGTCGAAATCGACACCTAACCTGTCCTCGCGATCGGGCGAACTGTAGCGTATGTGGGAATGGCTGCGCGTCAAGGCCTCAAGCAGGTTTCGGGCCTCTTCGGCGAAAGGATGCTCGCGACCGCAATGGGCCCCATGGAACCACCAAACTTCTTGCGTCGACGCTCGGGCTGCCAATGCGTGAAGCATCGACATCATGGGCGTAACGCCTACTCCGGCGCTCAGCAGCACTATCGGGCGATCCTCGTCCCCGAGAATGAAATTGCCCCGTGGCGTGCTCACGTCCAGGAAATCTCCAACCTGGACGCTCTCGTCTATAAACGTGCTCGCCTCGCCATGCGGTTCCCGCTTTACGCTTACCCGATAGCACCGATCCCCGGGTAAACTCGACAAAGAGTAACTGCGCATAACAGCCGGCCCGTCGGCCGAAACCGCGAGGCGCAGCACGACGAATTGGCCGGGGATGGCGGCGTACAGATGAGAGTCATCCGTAGGCTCGAGGATCAATGAAACCACAGTCCCGCTTTCATGGACCTTGCGAGCCACCTTCAGCGGCCGGAACCCCGGCCATGCTGGTGTCCGTCCGGAGACAGGGTCCAGACCGGCATTTCCCGTCGTGGTTCCCTTCTCCCCTTGTGCGAGAAGTGCTCGGAAGGATCCTTGCCAACCAGGACTCAGCGCGGGAATGCGCAGTGCGCGCTCAAGCTGGCTCCGCGGATGGCTGGGCGTGTAAAGCAGCGCGTCCACCTCGGAGACCGTCATCGCCTCTGGGCCGATTTCCACCCGAGTGACTTCATCTCCCGCCTGAACCTGGCCTTCTTCCAGTACGCGCAGGTAAAAGCCAGGCCTGCCGTGCGCGACCAGCAGCGCGGCCATACGCGGCTCATTCATCCGGATGCCAACACGGTAACAGGTGACGCGCGGCTGCGTCACTTCCAACAGCGCGCTGCCGATGCGGTAGCGATCGCCAATGCAAACCTCACGATCCGGCAAGCCATCGACCGTGAAATTCTCGCCAAATTGCCCGTAAACGAAGTCGTTTCGACCTAGCTCGCTTTGCCAGAACCGATAAGAGTCGATTTGATAAACCAGCACGGCGCGTTGTTCGCCACCGTGCCCCGCGATATCTCCTTGCCCGTCGCCATCGATGTTGAGCCGACGCACCTGGCAGGGGCCCTCGACTGGCGCTTTCCAAACGGCGGTGTCGACGATTTTGCCTTGCCATGGAATGCCGCGCGGCAATCCCACATTGACCGATAGCAAGCGAGCCATGTTCTCTCTTCTTCGTCAGCGTCGCGGGCTGCACCGCTCGCCAACATTTCACCGAGGATGCCTTCAGGGTTACCACCAAGAGTACCATCGCGGGCCCGCCGATGCGACCGAGACCAAAGTATTGGAGATACCATCGTCCAATATATTCTGGCTCGTGGCGCTGCCATAGTTTGTTCTGCTGAAGTGACGGATGGGTGTTATCGTGGTCAGGATTTTGCAGATGGTAATCTCGTGTCGGGGATAAATGTATCTTTCGGCTTCCGCTTTGGTTCAAAATTCGGAGAACATGATAATGTCTCATCACTATTCAGGCCCTGACTTTGGCTTTCCTCGTGGAGACGCACGTTTGGACCTCACTGACATTTATGCCTTCCCCAAACCGGGAGACGCGAGCAAGTCGATCCTCATCATGAATGTGCATCCATCCTCGACGGTGATTGATCCACATTCCACAACCGTAGAGCCATTCGCCCCCGACGCGGTGTACGAGCTGAAGATCGACACAAACGGCGATGCAGTCGCCGATGTCGCGTATCGAGTGAATTTTGTGTCCTTGTCGGAAGGAAGGCAGATCGCCTCTGTGAGTCGTGTGGAAGGCGCCTTAGCAGCTGGGGCCGACGACGGCGGGGAGGTCGTCGTCACGGCCGCACCAGTCTCGAGAGGAAGCGACGCCCAGGTAACGGAAGCAGGCGATTACCGTTTCTTCGCGGGTTGGCGAAGCGAGCCGTTTTTCTTCGATACTCTCGGCGCCGTCGCTGATTTGCAATTCACGGGAGCTGATTTCTTTGCTGACAAGGATATCTGCAGCATCGTGCTGGAAGTAGCCAATTCCGCGTTGGGCTCAAAGCCCATCGGTCTATGGGCTCGCATCTTGGACAGACAGGGCGACCGTTGGATACAGGTTGAACGTGGTGCTCGACCCCAGCAGGCAGTGTTCCTCCCCGGCGAGCAGAGAGAGGACTATCTCTCTGCCGAGCCGGCAGACGACAACCAGTTCATCAAGACGTTCGCGCACACCCTTGAGCACTCGGGAGGATACCGGCCTGCTGAAGCAGAGCGCGTGGCAAGAACACTGCTTCCCGACATTCTCGTTTACGACCCGTCACGACCTGCGTCATTCCCGGAAAACGGCAGAAGCCTGACTGACGATGCCGCGGATTTCTTTATGGCCATTTTCACGAACGGCGGGGTTCCGGGGGATGGAGTGGGGCCGCACCGCGACCTGCTTGCCGAGTTCCCGTACCTGGGGTCGCCGCACAACCCGCACCTTTGAGGGTTGGAGATGTTCCCTGGGTGTTGTTCGGTCCACTACCCGGCCGAACGCCGCTCGTGTGCTTCACTGAGGAGACAGACATGCGATTGATCCTGATTTTGATAACTGTAACCCTCGCCTTGGCAACGCCAACCTTTGCCCACCCCGGCGTTGATTCCGTCGTTTCCTTTAACGCAGGGTTGGGTCATCCCCTCACGGGCCTCGATCACATCACGGCCATGGTGGCCGTCGGGATGTGGGCCGCCGCCAAGGGAAACCGTGCGCTGTGGGTGTGGCCGTTGACCTTCCTTGTGGTGATGCTGATTGGCGGCGCTCTTGGCCTGGCGCACATCACTGTGCCGTTGGTGGAGCCCGGCATCCTGGCTTCGGTGATCATCCTGGGGCTCATGGTGGCGTCGGCGGTAAATCCGCCGGTATGGATCGGAGCTGCCATCATTGCTCTTTTTGCGCTGCTGCATGGTCACGCCCATGGAACTGAGTTGCCTGAGACCGTGAATGGGGTTGAATTCGTTGCGGGATTTGCGTCTGCCACCGCGGTCTTGCAAGCAATCGGAATCGGATTGGCGCTCGCCTTGCAGCGCTCTGCGTCAGTTCCCCTCAGTCGCGCGAGCGGCGCGCTCTGCGTCGCGATCGGGGCGGGCCTGTACGCAGGAGTTCTTTGAAGCGGGGCCAAGCAAGAGCCGTTTCTGGCGTCAGATTCATTGCTGGATTGCAGCACAAGTGGCGCTGTGTGGCTGGGACTGACGCAAGAACTGTCGACCGGGCAAACGGAGGAATGGAATGTCAGGACCAGAGATGGATGATGACGTGTCTCTCAGCCCAGGCGTCGTTCCTGGGGGTCGCGTGCGTTCGCAGTTATCCACGGCGGGGGTGGTCCATGACCTCGGCAATCTCATCCAGGTGGCTTCCTCTGCGTTGAACCATCTGGCTCGCGAGCCCAGCATCTCAGCGGTTCCGGGAATTGATATTGTAATTGCCGGTGCCAGAACCGCGTTGGATCGAGCGGGCGGCCTTGTCAGGCAGACGATCAAGACGGCCCGGGAGATTCAGGGCAATGTCGAGCATGCGAACATAAGCGTGTGCCTGGTCGAGATCGAATCTCTTGTCCGAAGTGCTCGATATGAAAATGTTCGTTTTGAGTTTCGGGTAGATTCCAACCTCCCTTTGGTAAGGTGCGATCGGGCAGGCTTGCAGAACGCGGTCCTGAACCTTGTGTTCAACGCTCGTGACGCAATGCCTGACGGCGGTTTGATCTCGATCGACGCCTTTGCCCCGGAAAGCCTTCGTCAGGTCGCCATTCGCATTCGGGACAGCGGAATTGGAATGACCGGCGAGACAGTGGTCCGGGCATTTGATCCCTTCTTCACGACAAAGGGCGGTGGCTTTGGCGGTGTCGGCCTGCCGATGGTGAAACGTTTCGCCGAAGAGTCCGGAGGAAGCGTCCATATCGAGAGCGTACTCGGGATGGGCACAACCGTGACATTGCGATTGCCCGCAACAAGCTGACGAAGCACTGCGAGCGGTCCAATCGCGACTGCGGCCGGGCACCGGGTGTGCTGTGACAATCCCCTATCACCACGAGCCGGAAACCGTGAGGAGCAACAATGGAAAAGCCGTCCATATCTGAAGGCATCACACCACTGAGTGGGTTGGCGTTGGACGAAGCGGTGGCATCCGCGCACGAGGGGATGATCCCTCCGCCCATGGAAAAATCTCTGATAGCGCGGTTTCCCGCTTCGTTCTTTGCGATCGGCCTGGGGACAAGTTCCTTCGCTGGTTCGTGGCAGTTAGCGCATCAGCTCTGGGCGGCTCCGGAGGGGATTGTTGTGGCATTGGTGTTGCTTGCGGCGTGTCTGTGGGCAGTCCTTCTGACGCTCTACATTCTGAAGTTGTCGCTGGCTCCAATGGCGCTGCGAGCAGAGCTCGCCAATCCCGTTCAGAATTGCTTCCCTGGTCTGGCGGGCGTCGGCATGATGCTCACTGCAGTGAGCATGTTGCCCTACAGCAAGATTGGGGCAGTCGTGCTGCTTTCTACGGGAGGTGTGCTCGCAGCAAGCTACGGCATCTGGCGGACCCAAATGATCTGGCGGGGGACGATTTCGATGTCCGACGCGACCCCTGCCCTATATTTGCCGGTTGCCGCGGCCTCTTTTGTCCTGAGTATTGGCTTGTCGACATTTGGCTGGTTTGACTGGGCCGAGCTGGCGTTAGGGGCGGGACTCTTCTCATGGCTGGCGACCGAATCGCTATTGTTTGGCCGGCTCTATTTTGGTGAGCCGCTAGCCAGCCAGATCCGATCGACGATGGGTGTCCAACTGGCGCCGCCGGCGGTGTGCTCACTGGCCTACGCTGATTTGTCGGGTACCGCTGGAGACGTGTTCGTCCACTCCCTCGTGGGTTACGCGCTTCTGCAAGCAATTGTCGTTGGCGCCATTCTCTCACGGATCCTACGACGCTTCTCCGCCGGACTTTGGAGTGTCAGCTTCGGGGCCACAGCATTGGCAACGTCAATTGAAAAGCTGGCTGTTCGAGGCGACACGAATGTTGCGACGGTCCTTGCTCTGCCGGTTTTTGTTGGCGTCAACCTGCTTATCCTGTGGCTAACCGTCAGAACGATCATTTCGGCTATCTCCGGTTCTCTACTGCCTGTCGCCCAGGAGGAGAAATGATCCCGTGTGCAAATTCCGCCCTGCAATAGCGGCCACGTATAGCCGTGCTTCGTGGGTCTGAAGGGCCGCGACTTGGTAGGTGCTTCGGTCGGCACTGCGACGTTCCCTTGCCACGGGCTGCTCACAACTGCCGATTTGCAAAGGAGACGCCCGCGCAGGATCGGCAGCCAAGGAAGGTCGCGAAGATTTGAACCTTGTCTCAATGGGAGTCCCGGATGACCCAAGCAATCGTAGCGGATCAAATCTATGCAATGCCCCCGCAAAAGGGCTTTACCGTCGCGCTTTTTTTGACAGTGGCCGACATCGGTCGTTCGGCGCGGTTTTACGAGAAGGTCTTCGGAGGCCGCATTCTGAGCCTGGGAGATAGCAGTGGTGCGCCCGGCTACATTCAGATCGCGAATACTTGGCTGATCGTAAACGTCGGGGGTGGGCCTACCCCCGACAAACCGTCCGTCATGCTTGATGTTCCCGGCGATCCCAATTTAGCCAGCAGCTTTCTGAACATTCGCGTTGCCGATATCCACGGCTGCCATGAACTATGGCAAGCCCGAGGTGCTGAATTCATTACCGAGCCGATGGAGAAGTACGGCGAGACGTGGCCCGTACAGAACGCCGGCTGCCGCTTTTTCTCGCCTCCCGCGGCTCCCATGCCTAACTTTTTGAGCAGCGATGTCTGCTTACGGGCGGGGGCAAGCTGGCTCCAATGGCCGACATCAGGCGCAAAGCGGACGTTTTGAGCGTGTCATCAATTCTTGGAACCAGATCCCAGGCTGCCCATGGCCAGCGAATGGCTGCGCTCGCCAGAGCCCGCAGTAACGGCCTGCTTGGAGTGGGCAAATGACGGAGTATGAAGCGCGTTGCCCCGCCGCTTATGAGCGGGAGTGGGACGAATTGCTGGTTAAGCTGCTGCGTGAAGCGCGGAAGCCGGTGCCGGAGCGCATACCGACTAGCTCACGTGTACCTGCTCGATCTGGTGGGCCGGTACAAGAGGGCCGCGGTTACGCACAGCAAACAGCAGTTCATCCTCGTCCGTGAGCCCGTTCATGAAGAGCTTGAAAATGTGAGCCGCCACTTTCTCGCATCGCGGGCTGTCAGCCGGAATATGCCGCTCCTGGCTGATGGTCTTGTAGACGCGGGTGAGCATGTCGAGTTCGTCACTCGTGACGACTTGGCCGGGATACAACATAGCCTTTCCTCCTCGAAAGCTACGAAGCGCGAAGAGTGCGACAAGCGTGTGAATTCCGCAATCAATCATAATGTGATCGGGCGGCGCTGGGCGCGCGGTATTGCAGCGGCAAAGGAAGTGCTGGATCGCGCCCGAATAAAAGCCGTGGAAGCTGCAGAGGGCTCGTTTGCGGTCGAAGGGTGGCACGACATGGGCTTCCCACCGGATCGAAAACCGTCGGAGGAGGTATACTCCGCAGCCGAGTTTGGTGGGCGGCCAGCAATGCCGCGATCAAAGCGTGCTGCCAAGGGAATGGCCAGATGAAAAGCGCCTCGAGGAGGTTCACGGCTTGCAACTGCTGCACGATCCCGAAACGCAGCTTGTCGATCGGGTCACGGCTCTGGCTAAACTGCGCGCCATCATAAAAGCTGAAAACAGTAACAACGAGTTTCATGACATGAGGATCGGCGAACTGGCCTGCACGGCGACCGACGACATGGCTGATAGCGAACTGGCGAGAGAACTCGTGATGGCGGTGACCGTTGCATATACGCCCTTGGCTTGCGCTCAGTTCGCTCCCGATGAACCGATTTTGCCGAAGCGGCAAGCGGTGCTCGCCGCGATCGCCTCGAGCTCATTGCGGCCTATCGGAAACGTCCCCTTTTGGCAAACGCCATAAACCAATTGAACAACCAAAAGAGGCGCAAACCCGCCGCTCGCTCGCTACAGCACTGTTTACGGCGCGCTCGCGAGCGGCGTATGCGTGGGCCTATTCAGAATGACCGCTTTTCGCGTTGCGAATGAGTGCTTCCGGCTCCATTCCTAGCGCGTCGGCGATGCGCCCAAGAACCGTGCCTTGCCGAAACATCAGCGCGTTCAATGGCACCTATATAGCGGGCGGTCAGACCGGAGCGCTCTGCCAACTCCTCTTGAGTCATGTGCCGCCTAGCTTACCGGTTGTCTTAGAGCCTAGACCAGCTTCTACAAGTCGGCGGAAAGCCTCCGATCTGGTGGGAAGATCGGGCTGATTTCGGCGCCATTCGTCAACGCGGGCAAGCAAGTCGCTCGTAAGCCGCAGCTCGAAGCGCTCAGTTTTGTTATCAATAGTATCCGGCGTGTTTGACAATGAGTATGTCCGTAATGTACGGTATGTACGTAAATTGTGGTTTTCGATTTGCGGCCGAACAACGTGCACGAACACGTCGCTCGGCCTGACCACAACCCAAGCTGTTTGGAGCTCGGATCATGGTTGATTCCGACAATACCACGACTTTGCCTTTCGTCATCGGCCGCCAACGCGATGAGCTCGAGAGGCCGGAGTCCCAAGCCACAGACTCCGCTTTGGGACTATGGAGGGAGTGGCAACGAGCTCGATATGCCTCATTGCTGTTGTGTCGAATTCAGCAGCGGATGGAGGCGCGAATGCTCGCCAATACCGGAATTCAGGTATTGACCGCGGGCGAGCCGATGTCGTGGCAACTATCAGTGTCTACTACGGGTCTAGACTCTGAGCATCTCATAGCTTGCGAAGCCGAGGTCTTTGCGATGACCGAAGCTCTGAAGCTTCAGGATTCAATCCCTGAAGTCGCGGCTACATCGCTCGTCGGCGTCATCGCCAAATTAGAAATGATCCTGGGTGCCGATCGGGATATTGGTGACCCAACCGACTTCCCGTGGCCGCACATAGCTTCCGTATTGCGTGACTTAAAGGCGATCGCGGGAGATTTGCCGGTTGGTCGCCGCAGCCGGGAAAAGACGCGGCGCGATGTTGCCAGGCATTGGGAGTCCGCAGTTAAGCTGGTCGCGGCGCTGAAAGAAGAAGGAGACGCGGAGTACTATGGCGATGCAGCGGTCCTGTGACTCGCCCGCTTACAATTGTCGCCTGCAACCCCGACCCTGACGATTAAGATGAACCCGCACGGCGCAAGTGATTGCACGCTGTTGCCCTACGACATGAACTTGGTGCTTTTCATCGCCGTCCAAAGGTCCCCGATGGCAGGTCGATCCACTATTGGGAGAGCGACCGGCATGTCGGAGGAAACCAGCACCGGGCCACAGGCTTTGCTTCCGGCGAACGACAACCGCGACCTCGTCAGCCCCGAGAGTCCCCCTGAAAACATGGCGGCGGCCAAGCTGGATCGTGTCGTGTTGGACATCGCCCGACTGATCGGCCGGCGGCTAGCGCGGGAGGCATTCGAGGCGGGGCAGGTGGCCAACGACAATCGGCCGGGCCGCCGAAAGGAAGAGGGCAGGGGGCTTGATGGCGACCGCCTTGGGAATAGGAGAGAGGATCCGCCGCCATGACTCGTGTCGCAGTCTATGCCCGCTATTCTTCCGATAGCCAGCGGGATGCCTCCATAGAGGACCAGTTGAGGCTGTGCCGCGAGCAGGCAGCGCGTGAGGGCTGGAGCGTGGCTGGAACCTATGAGGATGCGGCGATCTCAGGGGCCAGCACAGTGCTGCGGCCGGGCATCCAGCATTTGGTGCGCGATGCGCAGCGCGGCCGCTTCGAAGTGGTGCTGGCCGAGGCACTCGATCGCATCAGTCGCGACCAGGCAGATGTCGCCACCCTCTTCAAGCATCTCAAATTCGCCGGCGTTGCCATCGTCACTTTGGCCGAGGGCGAGATCAGCGAACTGCATGTCGGCCTCAAGGGCACGATGAATGCGCTGTTCCTGAAAGACCTTGCTCTCAAGACCCATCGTGGCCTGCGGGGGAGGGTGGAGAAGGGTAAGGCCGGAGGAGGGCTGTGCTATGGCTACCGGGTGCTGAAGAAACTGGATGGCGCGGGCGAGCCCATAAGGGGCGACCGTGCAATCGTGCCGGAGGAAGCGGCCATCGTGCGCCGCATCTTCCGCGAATTCGCCGCAGGCAAGAGCCCGAAGGCAATCGCCGTCGACCTCAATAAGGAGAGCGTTCCAGGCCCGCTTGGCCGGCACTGGGGCGATACCAGCGTGCGCGGGCATGTCATCCGGGGCACCGGCGTCATCAACAACGAGCTCTACACCGGCGTGCTGGTTTGGAACCGCCTGCACTTCGTCAAGGATCCCGCCACCGGCAAGCGCGTGTCGCGGCCCAATCCGCCTGCCAAATGGATTCGCACCGAGGTGCCGCATCTCAGGATCGTCGAGGACGAATTGTGGCAGGCCGTTAAGGAGAGGCAGAAATCCATCGCCAGCCAGTTCGAGGCGGTGGCGATAGCCACGCGCAAGGCCCGGGCCAAGAAGCTGCACACGATGAAGCGGCCCGTCTCCCTCCTTTCCGGCCTGCTCACCTGCGGTTGCTGCGGCGGACGCTACGGCCTGTTCACGCGCGAGCGCTATGCCTGCCTCAATCATCAGCGCCGAGGCATCTGCGCCAACGGCCGCACCATCACCCGCGAGAAGATCGAACGGCGCGTCCTCGCAGGCCTGAAGGAAAGGCTCGTCTCGGCCGATGCCGTGGCCGAGGCGATCAGAGCCTATGCGCAGGAGACCAACCGCCTCAACCAGGAGCGTCGCGCGCAAGGCGAACAGGACCGCAAGGCACTCGACAAGATCGAGCGCGCCATCGCCGGCATCATGGCCGCGATCGAGGATGGCCTATACCAACCTTCGATGAAAGCAAGGATGGAAGACCTGGAGAGGCAGAAGGCGGAGATCACCGCGAGGCTGGCGGTGGCGCCCACTGACGTGCCGGACCTGCATCCCAACGTCGCCACTCTCTACCGCAAGCGGGTCGAGCAACTCACGCAAGCGCTCGCCGACCACGAGGACGGACGTCCAGCGTCCGAGGCACTGCGCTCGTTGATCGGAGAGATCGTCCTCACGCCCGGCGACAAGCGCGGCGAGGTTCATGCCGAGCTACGTGGCGAGTTGTTCGGCATCCTGGAACTCGCCAAACCCGACCAAAATCAAGAGTCTGACGGTGTTATGACAAAACGGGTTGCGGGTCCCCGCAACCAAACAAAAAACGGCCCGCTCCTCGCGGGCCGTTTTTGTATTCGGCTGGGGTGGCATGGGGGCCGGCTGTTCATCCTTGCTCGCCGGATCGGGCAGGATCGCCTTGCGCCAATTCCTCCAAATAAGCACGCAGCGACCGCGGCTCCCGGCCCAAGATCGCACGTAGCGTCAGTGGGTTGCCGAGCAGGCCGTGGCGATCGTAGTGATCGAACATCGCCCGCAAGCCGGGAGGAACATCGCCGAGCACATCGGGATCGCGGCGCTCCCTAACTTCATGGCCCAGCACATCGCTCATCAGCGCAGCGACATCGAGGCGGTTAAGTTGCCCAGGTGCGCAGAGCTCGAACGTTCCAAAAAGCAGCCGCTCTTCGGTCAGGGCTATCGCGGCGACCTCGGCGACATCGCGATAGTCGACCAGCGAAAAGCGTGTCCCGGACGACCAGGGCTCCGCAAGCACGCCCTCCCTCACGACTTTGGGCCAGAATGCCGCGTAGTTCTGGAAGTAGCGCGCCGGATGGAGGAACGTATATTCCAGGCCGGAGTTGAGAACCGCCTCCTCGACCGGCGCTTTGGCGACATGATTGACGAGGTCCGAAAGCACCGGATGGATCACGGCCGAGAACACGAACCGGCGCACACCGGCGTCGATAGCGGCCTCCACGACTTTCTTTCCCACATCAGCCTCGGCGGGAATGAAGGCTGGGGCGATATAGAAGACGGCGCCCACATCCTTGAGCGCCGCATCCAAAGCTGCACGATCGCGCAGATCGCCGATGGCAACCTCGGTTGCGCCGTGACGGCGTACCAGTTCAGCCTGCTCAGGCTTGCGGACGAAGGCACGGACGCGCGCGCCCCGAGCGGCAAGGGCGGGAATGACGCTGCCCGCAAAATTTCCCGCTGCACCGAAGGCGAGAATCATCATGATCATGTTCCTGTGCGTTTCGTGACGATCACGGATCTGTCCGGGCACCAGTGGCCCTCGACCCAATCTGGTTCCCGCGACCGGGATGTCACCTCCCCGCCGGCATATTTTTCGGGTAAGGCTTCAACAGGCCGCATAAGATGAGTTGGCGCGAAGGCGCGCCGCGTTCGAATGGTTTCGTGTTTCGTCGCAAACCCATTTGTGGGTAGACTCGCCCCGGCTTTTTGCTGACGTGCATTAACGTCCGAAATCCCCGCAAGTATTCGCCCTTGGCGATCTCGAATGAACGCAACCAAACTGACGGAGACAAAGATGCGGCAAGCGCTGATCGTATGGGGCGGCTGGGAAGGGCATGAACCCGAGGCCGGCGCCCGTGTCGTCAAGGAGATGCTCGAGGAAGAAGGCTTTGCCGTGCGCGTCGAAAACACGACGGCAGCTTTTGCCGATCCGGCGATCGCCGATCTCAGCCTGATCGTGCCGATCTATACCATGTCCAAGCTTAACAAGGCCGAAGAGGCGAACCTGACCGAGGCGGTCGAAAACGGCGTCGGCCTCGGCGGTTATCATGGCGGCATGGGCGACGCTTTTCGCGAATCAACGAACTACCAGTTCATGTGCGGCGGCCAGTGGGTCGCGCATCCCGGCAACATCATCGATTATCAAGTGAACGTGGCGCGGCGCGACGACCCGATCATGCAAGGCATCGAGGATTTCGCCTACCGCTCCGAACAGTATTACATGCATGTCGATCCATCAAACGAGGTGCTGGCGACCACCACTTTTTCCGGCGACCACGCGCCGTGGATCGAC
Organism: Mesorhizobium sp. CA10; assembly: GCF_020165285.1. Lineage (NCBI taxonomy): Bacteria > Pseudomonadati > Pseudomonadota > Alphaproteobacteria > Hyphomicrobiales > Phyllobacteriaceae > Mesorhizobium > Mesorhizobium sp. CA10. The sequence goes on along the minus strand of NZ_JAIUHV010000011.1, from coordinate 152,748 downwards.
GGCGTCGTCATGCCGGTGGTGTGGAAGCGCCGGCACGGCAAGGGGCGCGTGTTTTATTCCTCGCTGGGTCATGTGGCCTCGGAGTTCGAGGTCCCGCAGATGCGCACCATCCTGCGCCGAGGGCTGGCGTGGGCGGCGCGCTGAGCGACCGGCTCAAGGTCGGCTAAACACTTTCGAGATAGGTCTCGATCTCGAAGTCGCTGACGTTGAGCGCGAAAGTGTTCAGCTCCTGGCGCTTGCAGGCGACGAAGGCGTCGCGCAGCACGTCCGGGAAGATTTCGGCGACACGCTGGCCCGCCTCGAAGGCGGCGATCGCCGAGGCCCAATCCGGCGGCAGCTTGGCGAGCGTCAGCCCCTGGCCTTCGCCGCCGGTCGGCTCACCGGGCGAGAGCTGGCGCTCGATGCCGATCAAGGCCGCGCCGAGAATCGCCGCCAGCACCAGATAGGGATTGGCGTCGGCGCCGGAGACGCGGTGCTCGATGCGGCGTGCGGCCGACGGGCCGCCTGGAATGCGAATCGCCACCATGCGGTTTTCATAACCCCAGGCGACGGCCGTCGGCGCATAGGATCGCGGCCGCAGCCGGCGGTAGGAATTGAAATGCGGCGCGAACACCAGCGTGCTCTGGGCCATCGCGGCAAGCAGGCCGCCAACCGCGTGGCGCATGGCGTCGGAACCCTGATCCGAGCCGTCGTCGAAGATGTTGCGGCCTTGCCTGTCGAGGACGCTGAAATGAACATGGAAACCGTTGCCGGCGCGCTCGCCATAGGGCTTGGCCATGAAGCAGGCGGCAAAGCCATGCTTGCGCGCGATGCCCTTGACGGTGCGCTTGAAGAGCACAGCGTCGTCCGCGGCGCGCAGGGCGTCGGGCACATGGTTGAGATTGATCTCGAACTGGCCGACGCCGTTCTCGGCGATCGCGGTGTCGACCGGAATGTCCTGCATACGGCAGGCTTCGTAGATATCGTGGATGAAGGCTTCGAAATCGTCGACCTCGTCGATCGAAAGCGCCGCGTCGGAATCGAGGCGTCGCCCGGTTACCGGCGAGACCGGTCCGACAGGCCGCTGCGACGTCGGGTCGACAAGGTAGAATTCGAGCTCGGTCGCGGTGACGGGCGTCAGTCCTAGCGCGGCGTAGCGGTCGAGGATGCGGGCAAGCGCCCGGCGCGGGTCGCCAAGATAGGGGGCGCCGCTGTCATCCGCCAACCAGACCGGCAACAGCGCCGTCGGATGCGCCGTCCAGTTGACGGGCAATATGCCGCGCCCCGTCCAATGGCAAAGCCCGTCGGCGTCGCCGGTCGAGAACACCTGGGCGTTGCCTTCGATGTCCTCGCCCCATATGTCGAGCCCGATGGCCGAGTAGGGCATGCGCAGCTTGCCTTCGAGCGCCTTGCGCGCCTGCTCGACCGGAATGCGCTTGCCGCGCATGATGCCGTTCAGGTCGCACACCGCCGCCCGCAGGCTCTGGATGTCCTTCCTGCTGTCCAGCCAGTTCAAAACGTCCGCAATCGCATCGCTCAATTTCCAGCCCCTGTTTTTCTGGGTGCTGTAGCCCTGCCGGCTACGATATCCAATTTTCGGCTTGTGAGTTCGTGAAGGCCAACGCGGCTGGTGCCGGTCGATTTTCCTTCATCTTTTCAAATTATTAGCCGGGATATCGGGAGGCATTTCAGGTTCACATTGTGCGATCTGCGATCGCAACATAGCGGCCCGATCGGCGAAAGCCAAGCCGGATTCGGAGGCCCGCCTGGCTGTCAGTGGCGCAGTTCCGGAAATTTCACCTGGCCGAGGATGTGGGCCGCGCCCTCGGCGATATCGCGCACGATCGCGGCCCGCGCCCTTTCGCCGTCATGAGCCTCGATCGCCGCCACGACCTCCTCGTGATAGTCGATGCCGAGAATGCCGGCCAGGTCATCCTCGAAACCGATGTGCAGATTTCGCAGGAATGGGCCGACCTGCATCCATACCGTCTCGATCAGAAAGATCATCTGCTCGTTGCCGCAATGGCGGTAGATCGAGAATTTGAAGTCGTAGTTCTTGCGCAGATAGTTTTCGATCCCGCCGCTGCGGGCGGCTTCGGTAAGTTCGGCGCAGTGGCGCCGGATCGCGCGCAGATTGTTGCCGTTGATGAGTTTTGTCGCGAGCTCGGTGGCCGCGCCTTCCAGGATCGTGCGCACGGCGGTCAGTTGCTGGAAGCGGTCGGCGGAAATCAGCGGCACCTCGACGCTGCCGTTCGGCATCGGGCTCAGCGCTCTCAGCGCCTGCAGCCGCATGAAGGCGCTGCGAACCGGCATGTCGCTGGTACCGAGCTCCTTGGCGAGCTTGCGCGAGGTTAGCTTCTGGCCAGGCCGGAGCTGGCCCGACATCAGTGCCCGCACCAGTTCCAGATAGACTTTTTCATGCAGCGGAACGGTATCGACAGCGGTCAGTCCGAATTGCGATTTGTCGGCCATTGGCGATGCGCTGCTTGATCGGTCCTGAAACTTGTTTCGTCACGTCCGACGCGGGAATAGCTGGTCGCCGCCGGGATACCTGGCCGGTCGTTCGGCCGCACGATAGACGGTCAACGCGAACCGCCGCAAGGGCGACTGGGATCGCTATCCAATCCGAGCGTCGATGATCTCGACGAAGCGCGCGAACAGGCCGGCCTGCGATTTGATCTTCAGCTTGCGGTAGATGTTGCGGCGGTGGACCTTGACGGTCCCCGGCACGATGCGCAGCGCCCTGGCGATCGATTCCGTGGAGTGGCCCTGAAGCACCAGGTCGACGACCTGCTTTTCGCGCGAGGTCAAGGACAGGCTCTTCCAGATATGCGCCCGGTCGAGTTCGTTGGTCATCGCGAAGGTTTCGCCGGAGGGTTGGGGCGCCACCTCATCGGCAGGCAGTGACGGCCAGCGCTGCTTGCAGAAACCGATCACCGCCGGCGCCATGTCACGCAGCAGCCTGGCATCCGCCGTTCCGAACGGCCCAGTGGCGCGCAGCCGCATCAGCGACAGCACCAGCGCGTCCTTGCCGGCTAGCGGCACGAAAAAGCCGACCTCCTCGGCAAGTTTGGTCTGGCTGTAATAGGAGCGGTAGTATTCGCTGGCATAGAAGCGGTCCGGCGCGAGCTCGCGCATGCGCCAGAAACCCTCCTTGCGCTCGACCGCGGCGTGGTGGAATGGGTCGAGCAGATAGGGCCCCTCCTGGTAGAGCGCGACGAAGATGTGGCTCTCCGCCGGCGAGAAGGTCTCGAACAGGAGCGGTGGCCGTGCGGCACCCCGATAACCGAAGATCACGCAGTGATCGAAACGGACATGTCCGCTGAGCCAGCCGACGATCGCCTTGCCGAAATGATCGCCGCCGGTCTCGCGCGACGCGGCGATCACGGCGGCCAAGGCGTTGTAGTCGTCACTGCGGGAAGCAGCCAATCCATACCCCTCTAAACGATAAAATCGGCTAAATATACCACCTGCGAGGTATATACCAGGTGCATTGCCTCTGCTAGCGTCAAGGCATTGCCTCACGCTGTCGCTGGAGCCTTGGCTTGACTGCAGTGCCCGATATCGAATTTCGCGCGGTCACCAAGCGCTACGGCGCCGTCACCGCGGTCAGCGGTATCGATCTTGCCATCCCGCCTTCCGCGTTCGTCGCTTTGCTCGGCCCTTCAGGCTGCGGCAAGACGACCTGCCTGCGCATGATCGGCGGCTTCGAGCAGCCGAGCGAAGGCCAGGTGCTGATCCGCGGCCGCGACATGGCCGGAACGCCGCCCTACCGGCGCCCGGTGAACATGGTGTTCCAGCAATATGCGCTGTTCCCGCATCTCGATGTCGAGGAGAACATCTCCTACGGGCTGCGCCAGGCAAGGCCGCCCCTGTCGTTGCGCGAGATCGCCTTAAGGGCAGGCGAGGCGCTTTCGATGGTGCAGCTCGCCGGCTACGGGCGCCGCAAGATCCACGAGCTTTCCGGCGGCCAGCAGCAGCGCGTGGCGCTCGCCCGCGCGCTGGTCAACAAGCCGGCGGTGCTGTTGCTCGACGAGCCGCTGGCGGCGCTCGACAAGAAGCTGCGCACCGACATGCAGATCGAGCTGCAGAACCTGCAGCGCGAGATCGGCATCACCTTCGTGCTGGTCACCCACGACCAGGAGGAAGCACTGTCGATGAGCGACTTCGTCTGCGTCATGAATGGCGGCCGCGTCGTCCAACTCGGGCAGCCGAGCGAGATCTATGACGAGCCGGCCGACCTGTTCGTGGCCGACTTCGTCGGCAAGACCAATCTTCTCAGCGGCAAGGTGGCCGGACTCTCGGGTGACCTCGTCGATGTCGTGCTCGCCGACGGCACGGTGATTTCGGCGCGCAAGCGGGTGCCGCTCGGCCGCGGCGAAGCCGTCTCCGTCAGCCTGCGGCCGGAATCGCTCAGCCTTTCGGCGCCTGGGGGCGGTGCCTTGAAAGGCATCGTGCGCAATCGGATCTTCCTGGGCTCGACAGCCGAATACGCGATCGAAGTCCAGGGCATCGGATCGCTGCTCGCCAAGGCCGATCACGTGATCGGCCAAGGCAATCTGTTCAAGCCGGGCGAACCCGTCGCCATCGGCTTTGCCGCCGGAGCGCCGCTGGCGTTTCCGCATGCCAACAATAACGGGACAAACCAGAGGGAAGACCAACATGCCGAAATCCTATCGTGACGGACTGCCGATAAGCCCCGATAAATTCGTCGACCAGTTGATGCGTTTGAAGCGCGGCTCGATCAGCCGGCGCGACTTCCTCGGCCTCACCGGGCTCGGTGTCGCCACCGCCGTGATGGCGCGTGAGCTCGGTATCATGCCGACACCCGCCTTCGCCGCCGAGAACCTCGGCGACCGCATGTCGATCGCCACCTGGCCGAACTACCACGACCCGCAGACGTTCGAGAACTTCAAGGCGGAGACCGGCGTCGCCGTCGAGGTCAATGTCTTCGGCTCGAACGAGGAGATGCTGGCCAAGCTGCAGGCCGGCGGCTCGGGCTGGAGCCTGTTCGTGCCCACCAACTACACCATCTCGACCTACAAGAAGCTCGGCATCATCGAGGCGCTCGACATGGCCAAGCTCGGCAATTTCGACGGCAAGTCGGAAGATGCGCGCTTCACGGCGGAAGGCACGATCGACGGCACGATCTACGCCGTGCCGAAGAACTGGGGCACGACCGGCTTCGCGGTCAACACCAAGAAGCTCGCCAAGCCGATGTCGAGTTGGAAGGAGTTCTGGGACACAGCCATGGCGGAAGGCGATGGCCGTACCATGGTGCATGACTATCAGCTCACCACGATCGGCAATGCGCTGAAATATTACGGCTATTCGTTCAACTCGCTGAAGCAGGACGAGCTGGCCAAGGCCGAGGAACTGCTGCTGAAGGTCAAGCCGCATCTGTTCGCGGTGTCGAGCGACTACCAGCCGGGAATGCGCGCCGGCGATGCCTGGATGACCATGTGCTGGACCAATGACGGGGCACAGCTCCATCGCGATATTCCCGAGATCGCCTATGTGCTGGGCAAGGAGGGCGGCGAGATCTGGACCGACTTCTACGCCATCCCGAAGGACGCGCCGAACAAGCCGGCCGGCTATGCGCTGCTCAACTACCTGATGAACCCGAAGGTGGCGGTGAAGGAGCATCTGGCCAATGGCGCCCCCTCGACCGACGCGCGCGTCAACGCGCTGCTGCCAAAGGAAGTGCTCGACAACCCGATCCTCTATCCGGCAGCCGACCTGTTGAAACCGCTCGAATTCGGCGCCGCCGCGACGCTGACCGATCCGGGCCGCGCCGAGCTTATGGCGCGCTTCAAGTCAGCTTGAGCGGGACCGGCAACAAACCAGAACCAGACAATGCGACCGGCGGACGAGAGTCTGCCGGCTCCCAACCGGCTTTCCCGATGCGCCGCAGTCTCTTTCGCAAAAACCTCGTGACGGCGCTGCTGCTCGCCCCGGCGACGCTGTGGCTGGTCGTATTCCTGGTGTTGCCCTTCATCGCCATCGCCATCTTCAGTGTCGGCGAGCGGGCGCCGGAGGGCGGCTACCAGGTCGCGCTGACCTTCGCGCAATACGCCAACCTACCGGCGCGGGCGACCGCCTTCTGGAACACGATGGTGCTGGCGCCCGCCGGCGCGCTTGCCTGTCTGCTCGTCGCCTATCCGGTCGCCTATTATCTGGCGCTGCGCGCGTCGCAGCGCTGGCGGCTGATCCTGCTTGCGCTGATCGTCATCCCCTTCTGGACCAGCCTTCTGATGCGCACCTATGCCTGGATGTATATCCTTGGCGGGCGCGGCATTCCGGCTTTGCTCGCCTATGTCGGCATAGAGGACCTCAGGCTGATCAACACGCCGGGCGCGGTGCTGCTGGGCATCGTCTACGGCTACCTGCCGCTGATGATCCTGCCGATCTATGTCAGCCTGGAACGGCTTGACCGGCGGCTGCTGGAGGCCTCCGCCGATCTCGGTGCTACGCCACTGTCGACCTTCCTCGGCGTGACGCTGAGACTGTCGCTGCCCGGCGTCATGACCGGCTTCTCGCTGGTGATGATCCTATTGCTCGGCGAATATCTGATCCCGACACTGCTCGGCGGCGGCAAGGTGTTCTTCATAGGCAACGCGCTGGTCGACCTCTTCCTGCAATCGCGCAACTGGCCGTTCGGATCGGCCATCGCCATCACGCTTGTGCTGGTCTCTGTGGTGGTGCTGATCGTCGCCAACCGCATCTCGACCCGGCTCTCGGGCGCACGCCGGGTGGACCTGATCTGATGCGCGCCTTCGTCGTTGCCGTCTTTGCCTTCCTCTATCTGCCGATCGCGTTGGTCGTGCTGTTCTCCTTCAACGCCGGCCACCACGCCAGCGAGTTCACCGGCTTTTCCGTGCAATGGTACGGCAAGGCGCTGTCCAATCCCTTCCTGGTCGAGGCGCTGAAGAACAGCCTGTTCATCGCCACGACAAGCGCGCTGCTCGCGGCCTTCTGCGGCACCGCCGCGGCGCTTGGGCTGCAGCGGGTCGGCGCACGGACCCGGGCTCTGTTCGACGCGCTGCTGGGCGCGGCGATCGTCGTTCCGGGCGTCGTCATCGGCATCTCGACGCTGGTGGCGCTGGTGCAGCTTTTCGCCGTCGTCAATCCGTTCCTCGCTTCGCTTTGGCCGACAGACCAGCCGCCGCGGCTTTCGCTGGGCTATGGCTCGATCATCGCCGCGCACGGCCTTTTCTCGATGGCGCTGGTGACGATGATCGTCGGCACGCGGCTGAGCAGCCTCGACCGCAATCTGGTCGAGGCTTCGAGCGATCTCTACGCCACGCCGCTGACGACGTTCCGCTCGATCGTGCTGCCGCAGATCATGCCGGCGGTGATCGCGGGCTTCCTGCTCGCCTTCACCTTCTCCTTCGACGACTTCATCATCGCCTTCTTCGTCGCCGGCGCTCAGACGACGCTGCCGATCTACGTCTTCGCCTCGATCCGGCGCGGCGTGACGCCGGAGATCAATGCCATCGCCACGATCGTGCTCTGCGCGTCGGTCCTGCTCGTGCTGCTCGCGCAATGGCAGCTCGGCCGTCGAAAGCCATCGCCTTGAGAGACCAATCCATGATCTTGAAAGACCGTATCGCCGTGGTGACGGGCGCCGGGTCGGGTATCGGCCGCGCCGGCGCGATGATCATGGCCAGGGAAGGGGCGCACGTGGTCATTGCCGACCGCGATCCGGCGGCCGGCGAAGCCACCGCTTCCGACATCCGCGAGGCTGGCGGCCGGGCCGAGGCGGTCGCCACCGATGTCGGCGACGATACGGCCGTCGAAGGCCTCATTGAGAGAACGCTCGGCAGGCATGGCCGGATCGACATCCTGCACAGCCATGCCGGCATCCAGATCGGCGGCCCGCTCACCGAAGTCGGCACCGACGGGATGGACGCCTCATGGCGGATCAATGTGCGGGCGCAATTCCTGGCGGCCAAGACCGTCATGCCGGCGATGATCGCGCAAGGCGGCGGTGTCATCCTCAACACGGCGTCCAATTCCGGCGTGTTCTACGACCGGGAGATGATCGCCTATACCACCTCCAAGCATGCCGTAGTGGCGATGACCAGGCAGATGTCGCTCGACTACGCCAAGCACAATGTGCGCATCAATGCGCTCTGCCCGGGCTGGGTCGACACGCCGTTCAACGCGCCGTTCATCACGCAGATGGGCGGGCGCGACGCGATCGAGAACTATGTCCGCACCAAGATCCCGATGGGGCGCTGGGCGAGCGCGGAGGAGATCGCGGAGGCGATCCTGTTCCTCGTCTCCGATCGCTCGTCCTTCATGACCGGTCAGGCGCTGGTGGTCGATGGCGGCGAGAGCATCGGCTGAGGCGCGCCTGGCAAATCGCCTACCGGTCGTTGGGATTTCCGAATGCCGGATCGCGGCGCCGCGAGTAGGTGTCGATGCGCGGCAGATCGTCGGCGAATTCCAGCCAAGGCAGCCGAAGGCGCCAATAGGCGTGGGCGTGCGGCTTGAACCGCTCCGGATGATCGAAGAAGCCGATCGTGACATAGAGTTCGTCGCTCAGCCCTTCGTCGCGATAGGTGATCGAGGTGCCGCATTTGTCGCAGAAGGTGCGAACGACGCCTTTCGTCCTCGAGAAGCTCCGGGGTTGGCCGCGCGTGAAGCGGAACTGGTCCGGGCGGTAGCCGACCCAGATGGTCAGCGGGCTGCCAATCGCGCGGCGGCAGTCATCGTCATGATCGAAGCAGATCCAGAACGGATCGCCCTGCATCTCGGCGGCAACCGCTCCGCAAAAACATGCGCCCGTGTCGCTCCTGCTTTCCATCTGATCGCTCCTGGTTGCTTCGGAATCGTTCTGTCGGCATGCGACGCATATGGGGAACAGTACAAGCAGGTACCCGGTTCCCTCCGCCCGTTTGGGCCAATAACGGGCAGCGGTTTCATGGGCGGGCTTGCGCGGCGCGCGCTGATCGGCCAAACCATGCCAGGTTCTCGACAAGGCTTGTCATGCGAGCGGTAGAAAGGCTTTCCACCACCCGGCCGTTTCCAGTTGCGGCCGCAACGGCGCGCGCTTTGGCGGAGCGCCGCTGATCATGCGCTGCTGCCGTCACGAAAACCTGCAGCGCGCGGAGGAGACCAAGGTCGGCTCGCATGTCGTTCGCGACGGCTGGACCGAAGGGGTGCAAGGCGCGCTGACCCGGCCTTCGGCCGGTCAACAGGCGGGCGCCTGTCCTCGGATAACGCAGCTTAGATAACGCCCCTACCGGAACGGACATGCCCGCCGAAGCGCTCTCTCCTTCGTATGGACATGACCAATGCCTGACAATCTGAACACCTCATTCGCCGGCGCGGACACCCAAAGCTGGCTGAAAACGCACGCGATCAACGAAGTCGAGTGTTTCGTGCCCGACGTCAACGGCGTGCTGCGCGGCAAGACCCTGCCGATGGCCAAGTTCCTGAAGTCGCTCGACGACCGCGCGCTCTATCTGCCGAGCAGCGCCTTCCTGGTCGCCATCGACGGCCGTTATTCCGGCTCCATCGACGAAGGCTTCGCCTACCAGGATCCGGACATGCGCATGGTGCCGGACGTTTCGAGCCTGTGCCTTGCGCCCGGCAGCGCCGGCAAAGCCTACGTTTTCGCCGACACGTTCCACATGGACGACCGGCCGTGGATGGCCTCGCCGCGCCATGTGCTGAAAGCCGTGCTCGACCTTTATGAGCAGCGCGGCTGGCGTGCGGTAATGGCGCCTGAGCTCGAATTCTACCTGACGGCGCCCAACCCCAACCCCGATCAGCCTTTGACCGCACCGATCGGGCGCAACGGGCGGCCGGAAAGCGTGCAGCATCCTTACGACATGCAGGCGATGGAGGAGTTCGAAGCGGTGACGCGGCAGCTCTATGAGCATGCCGCCATCACCGGCTTGCCGGTGGAGACGCTGATCCACGAATCCGGCACGGCGCAGCTCGAGATCAATCTGCTGCATGGCGATCCGCTGACGCTTGCCGACCAGGTGCTTCTGTTCAAGCGCCTGGCGCGGCAGATCGCGCAGGCGAACGGCATGCACGCCACCTTCATGGCCAAGCCGATCGCGGCGCAGGCGGGCAGCGCAATGCATCTGCACATGTCGATCGTCGACAGGAAGAGCGAGCCTTTGTTTGCCGGCGAAGACGGCGAGGACAGCGAGATGTTCGCGCACTTCATCGGCGGCCTGCAGAAATACATCCCTGAAATCATGCCGCTGTTTGCGCCGCATGCGAATTCCTACCGGCGCATCCGGCCCGGCCATAGCGCGCCGGCCAATATCGAATGGTCGCATGACAACCGCTCCTGCGGCCTGCGCGTGCCGCTGGGCGGCCGCGCCGCGCGCCGCATCGAGAACCGGCTGCCGGGGGCGGACGCCAACCCGTACCTTGCCATGGCCGGCTCGCTGATCGCCGGCTATCTCGGGATCGAGGAGAAGCTTGCGCGCTCGGAGGAGGCCTTCGGCAACGCCTATAAGAGCAAGAGCACACTGCCGAAGACGATGGAGGAAGCGCTTGATCGTTTCGCCGCCTGCGAGCCGGTGCGGGCGCTGCTCGGCGAGGATTTCTGCCAGACCTATCTGCGCGTGAAGAGCGTCGAGCTCGACCTGTTCCAGAGCGTCGTGACGTCCTGGGAACGCGACCATCTGCTGCTCAAAGTGTGACCATGGCTTCGGATTCAACAGGTTTCAATTCCGGTCTCGACATCGACAAGTCCTATTATGTCGCCACCGCCAATCCGGCGCCCGACCATCCGGCGCTTGCCGGCGACGTCGAGGCCGATCTGGTGGTGGTTGGCGGCGGCTGCACGGGTCTGTCGGCGGCGCTGCATGCGGCCGAGCGTGGGCTCAAGGTGGTGCTGCTCGAAGGCGGCAAGATCGGCTGGGGCGCCTCGGGCCGCAATGGCGGCCAGATGATCCCCGGCCTGCGCAAGGGCGCAAGAGGCCTGGTCAAAAGCTTTGGGCCGGAACGGGCAAAGGCGCTGTTCGATTTGGCCTTCGAGGCGCGCGGGCTGGTGCTCGATATCATCGAGCGCCACGGCGTCGAATGCGACTTGCGCCTGACCGGCCATCTGGTCGGCGCGGTCAGCGCTTCGGATATGCGCGACTTCGAGGAAGAGGCCGAATGCCTCGCCAAGGTCATGAATTTCACCGATGTCGAGATCCTGTCGGCGGCTGAGGCGCGGCAGATGGTCGACACGCCCTATCAGGGCGCGGTGTTCGAGCGGCTCGGCGGCCACATGCATCCGCTCAACTACACGCTGGGGCTTGCCCGCGCCGCTACCGCCGCCGGCGTCGTCATTCATGAGAACTCGGTCGCGGTGCGGCTGGAGCGCGAACCTTCCATCCGGGTGTTCACCGACGAGGGCTCGGTCCGCGCCAGGCATGTGGTGCTGGCCGGCGATGCGCTGCTGAAAGGGTTGGAGCCGCGTGTCAACAGCCGCATCATGCCGGTCGGCAATTACATCGTCGCCACCGAGCCTCTGGGCGAGCGCAATGTCATCCCGGCCAATGTCGCGGTCTCGGACACGCTGTTCGTCGTCAACTATTACCGGATGTCGGCGGACGGACGCCTACTGTTCGGCGGCGGCGAGCGCTACACGCCGTCGGCGCCGGCCGACATTGCCGCCTTCGTGCGGCCGCATATGGAGAAGACCTTTCCGCAGCTCAAGGGCTGCCGGATCGACCATGCCTGGGGCGGTCTGGTGTCCATCACCACGTCGCGCCTGCCGCATGTCGGGAATTACGGCGAGGTCTATTTCGCGCATGGCTATTCCGGCAAGGGCGTCATCCTGTCGACGCTGTCGGGCAAGCTCTTGGCGGAAGCGATCACGGGCGATGCCTCGCGGCTCGACCTGTTCTCGGCGCTGACGCCGCTGCCCTTCCCGGGCGGCACGGCGCTGCGCGGCCCGCTCTATGTGCTCGGCATGCTGTGGTATGCGATGCGCGATCGCTTAAGGCATTAAGGATCTATCGATATTCAGGTGAGGCCGGCCTGCAGCAGATCCTAGGCTGGCTTCCTGTACCCGGCGTGGCTAATGTCTTGGCGCCGGGGACGAGTCCCCGGCGTTCGCTACTTAATCGAAGGCAGCTCACAGGTCGCAGCAAGGGGCAGAGCTATGAATATCGAGGCGGGCCGGCTGACCAAGAAGGAGCGCCACGAGTTGATCCTGTCGGAGGTTCGGCGCTCGGCCTCGATCCGCATCTCGAAGCTTGCGCGCCGCATCGGCGTCGCCGGGGAGACCATCCGCCGCGACCTGATCGAGCTTGGCGATGCAGGGCTCATCAACCGTACCTATGGCGGCGCCACCATTTCACTGGTGACGTCGGAACCGGTGATCGCCGAACGCGGCCTCACAATGGTCGAGGAGCGGGCCCGTGTCGGACGAGGTGCGGCCGGACTGATCGAGAAAGGCAGCATCGTGATGATCGACGGCGGATCGACCACCTACGAGGTCGCGCGCAGCCTTTCGCAACACGGCCGGGACCTGACGATTATCACCAACTCCGTCGGCGTCGCCTCGGTGGCTGGCGCCAACTCCAGCTTCCGCGTCATCCTTTGCCCCGGCACCTATGACAGCCGCGAGGCGGCCGTGCTCGGCGAGGACACGGTCGAGTTCGTGCGCCGCTACAATGCCGACGTCGCCATCATCGGCGCCTCGGCGCTGAATGCCGAAGGGCCGAGCGACATGATCTCGGGCGCTGCGGCGGTGAAGCGCGCGATGATGGCACGGTCGCTGTCGACCATGCTGGTCGTGACCAACGACAAGTTCGGCCGCAGCGGCCTCGAACGCGTCTGCGCGCTGAGCGAGATTTCCGATGTCGTCACCGACAGCGAGCCGGCAGCCGAGATGCGCGCGGCGATCGACGAGGCAGGCGGCGAGCTGCACGTCTTTGCCGAGAGCTGAATAGGTTAAGCGTCGCGGTTTGTCAGCGCGATATGGCAGCAGCCGGAGCCATGACCCGGCGTCCAGGTGACATTGGAGAAGCGCACGCCGGTTGCCTCGAACAGATCGCGGTCGAAGGCGCCGGCGATGCGGCAGAGCGTGGCGAGTTTCTCCTCGCCGACGCCGGCCTCTATCCAGGCATCCTTCAGCGGGCAGCGCTTCACCTTGAAGGCGATGTGGCCAGGCCCGCGCTCGACATCGGTCGGATACATGCGCCCGCCATCCGGACTGACCGCCAGAAAGGCGTCGCCGATCGCCGGCGCATCATTGGGGCCGAAAGCGGCGAACGCCGCAGCCGCGACTTCCCGGCCGCGCTTCTCGATGGTGCGGATCATTAACGCCTCGGCTTTCTCGGCGCCAAGCTCGGCGGTCAGCTCGTCGAGGAAGAGACGATAGAGATCGGCGCGATTGCGGAAGGCGGAATCGAGCTCACGCGACAGTTTTTCGGCTCTGGCTGCTTCGGGATTGGTCATGGTGAGTCCTGATTTGTCGTTTGACCATGATCTGTCCGCAAACCGGTTCCCACTTTGGAGGATCATGGTCGGTTCCAGGTCAATCTTGGCGTCGCCTCGACCAGCGCCTTACCGATCGCCGATCGCGGGTTGGCGATGACGGCGCGGGCATCGCCGCTCTCGGCGATCCGGCCGGCGTCGAGGATGACGACGCGATGCGCCACGGCGCGGATGACGCCGAGATCATGCGAAATGAACAGATACGCGATCCGTTCCTGCCTTTGCAGGTCGAGCAGCAATTCCAGGATCTGGCCGCGCACCGAAACATCGAGCGCCGACACGGCTTCGTCGAGCACGATCAGCGACGGCCGCGTGGCGATGGCGCGGGCGATCGCCACACGCTGGCGCTGGCCGCCGGAAATCTCGTGGATGGCACGAGCCGCGAGACCGGCATCGAGGCCGACGCGCTCCAGCAGCGCCGCGATACGGCGCGGGCGCTCCGCATGTGGGGCAATGCCATGGATGCGCAACGGATCGTCAAGCACGCGCGCCACGGTGGCGCGTGGATTGAAGGCTGCGAGCGGATCCTGGAACACCATCTGGATGCGGGCGCGGCGCGCGCGCAAAGCGGCGCCGGATAGCGCGAGGAAGTCCGCGCCTTCGAAGTCGACGCGGCCGGCATCGGGCTCGATCAGCCGCAGCACCAGCCGCGCGATGGTGGATTTGCCGCTGCCGGATGGGCCGGCGAGCGCCAGCGTCTCCGCAGGCTCGATCTCGAAGGACACATCATCGACCGCCGCGAAGGGTTTTCCGCCGCGACGGTAGCGCTTGGCGAGACTGGAGACGGCCAGCACGGTCATGCCGAGGCGCCTTGCCGGTCAAGCAGCGGCTCGGCGTCGAGGCCGAGATGCGCATCGAGCAGGGCGCGCGTATAGGCATGGCGCGGCGCGTTGAGGATTTCATCGGTCTCGCCGAGTTCGACCAATTCGCCGTGGCGCAGCACCGCGATGCGATCGGCAAGCGTGGCGGCGAGCGCGATATCGTGGCTGATGAAAAGCAGCGTCATGCCGTCCTCGGCCACCAGCCGGCGGATCAGCGCGACGATCTCGGCCTGGACGATGGTGTCGAGCGCGCTCGTTGCTTCGTCGGCGATGAGCAGCTTCGGCCCAGCAGCGATTGCCGCAGCGATGGCCACCCGCTGCTTCTGGCCGCCGGACAGCTGGTGCGGGTAGACGTGGAGGACGGCTTCGGGGTCGGGAAGGCGGACGCGGTCGAGGAGGGTTTTGGCTTGGGCGAAGGAGTCAGGCCAGCTGAGGCCGAGATGGGTGTGGACGACTTCGGCGATCTGCTTGCCGATTGGCATGACCGGATCGAGGCTGGAAGAGGGGTCCTGGAAGACGAAGCCGATGTCGCGGCCAAGGAGGGGTCGAAAGTGCAGAGGCTGGCGATCCTTCGCACCCCCCTCTGTCCTGCCGGACATCTCCCCCGCAAGGGGGGAGATCAGGCCGTCATCTCCACTTTCGCCAATCGCCAGCGTTGCAGGAAGAGAGCCGACAGCGGAACCGCCAATCTCCCCCCTTGCGGGGGAGATGGCCGGCAGGCCAGAGGGGGGTGTGACGGAATGAGACGATTGAAGTTGGTTTGCTGACCATTCGATCGTTCCACCCACAACGGCACCCCTCGCCAACAGCCCAGCAACCGCCAGCGCCAACGTGCTCTTGCCCGAGCCGCTTTCGCCGATGATCGCCAGGCGCTCTCCGGTTTTCACATCCAGGCTGATGCCTTTCAGCGCCGACACCTCGACGCCGTCATGCCGGTACCGCACCGAAAGATAGCGAATCGAAAGCAGCGCGGTCACGACAGGCTCCTGCGCACAGCGGTGCTCTCCACAACGCCTTCGCCGGCGAGATAGACGCCAAGCACGGTCAGCACCAGCGCGATACCGGGAATGACCGACAAAAACGGCGCGGTGCGCAGCACCGCGCGGCCTTCGGCGATCATGCCGCCCCAGGTGACGCGGTTGGGATCGCCCAGGCCAAGGAAGGAGAGCGCGGCCTCGGTGAGGATCGCGGCGGCCACGATCACCGAGGATAGCGCCAGCACCGGCGGCAGCGCGTTGGGCAGCACCTCGCGAAAAGCAATCTCCAGCGGATGCATGCCGATGACGCGGGCGCCGGCGACGTAATCGCGCTCGCGGATCGACAGGACCTCCGCACGCGCCACCCGCGCGGGGCCGGTCCAGGCGCCGAGCGCGATCGCCGCGACGACGATGCCGAGCGAAGGCCCGACGATGCTGACGAAAGCGAGCGCGAGCAGGAAACTCGGCACGGTCTGAAAGGCGTCGGTGATGCGCATCAGCACTTCGTCGATCAGGCCGCTGGCGAAGCCGGCCAAAGTGCCGATCACCGAGCCGATGAGGAGCGCCGCGGCGGCCGCCGCCAGCCCCACCGCCAGCGACGTGCGGGCACCATGGAACAGCTCGGCCAGCACGTCGCGGCCGAGCCGGTCGGTGCCGAGCGGCAGCGACCAGTCCTGGAACGGCGGCAGCAGCGCCGGTCCGGCGATGGCCTGCGGGTCGCCGGGAAACAGCAGCGGCGCCGCCAGCGCCATCACAATGAGCAAGATGAGGATGATTGCGCCGGCGATTGCTTCCGGCGTGCGGAAGAAACGATGCAGGCGGCTCATGCGCTTGCCTCGCCGGCGCCGACGCGCGGGTCGAGGACAGCGTAGGTGAGATCGACCAGGAGGTTGATGACGAGGACCAGGACGGCGCTCACCAGGATGATGCCGAGCAGCAGCGGCGTGTCGCGCCCGGCGACGGCTTCCTGCGCCAGGCGGCCGAGGCCAGGCACGGCAAGGACGCTTTCGATGACGACGCTGCCGCCTAGCATCTGCGCCGATTGCAGGCCAAGCATGGTGACCAGCGGCAGGAGCGCATTGCGGGCAACATGGGCAAGCACGATGCGGCGGCGGGGCAGGCCCCTGGCGCGGGCGGCGAGGATAAAGTCTTGCCGCCAGGCCTCGGCCATGCCGGCACGCATCATGCGCAGATAGAGCGCTAGATAGATGAAGCCGAGCGCCGACACCGGCAGCACGAGATGGACGGCAATGTCGGTGGCGCGGGAAAATCCGGTTTTACCTGAGGCGATGGTCTCGATGCCGCCGATCGGCAGCCAGCGCAGGTCGACGGCGAAGATGACGATGAGCACTAGGCCGAGCCAGAAGCCGGGCACGGCATAAAGCGCCAGCGAGCCGATGGAGAGGAAGCGGTCGCGGACGCTGCCGGGTCTGGCGCCGGCATATATGCCGAGCGCCGAGCCGAGGCCGAAGGAGAGCGCGGTGGCGCTGCCCATCAGGATCAGCGTGGTCGGCAGGCGCTCGAAGATGATTTCGCGGATCGGCCGCGAGAAGGTGACGGACTGGCCAAGCTCGAGATGCAGCAGCGCCCAGAGATAATTGGCGAGGCGCGTCAGCTCCGACTGGTCGAGGCCCCAGCGGTGGCGTAGCAGTTCGATCATGCCGGCATCGCCGCCGGTCGAGACGACATAGGCGTCGACCGCGTCGCCGGGGGCGGCTTCGAGCAGCAGGAAGCTGCCGATGACGACGATGAGGAGCACGAAGACGCTGCCGACGACGCGGCGGCGCAGGAGGCGGAGGGCGCGGGTCATGGCGAAAGGACGCTGCTCGCAACCCTTCGAGATTGCGCTCTACGGCGCCCCCCTCTGTCCTGCCGGACATCTCCCCCTCTAGGGGGGAGATTTGCCATCACATAGGCTTTCGCCAATTTTCGACGCCGCAGGAATGAGCGAGGCGCGAGAACTGCCAATCTCCCCCCAAGAGGGGGAGATGTCCGGCAGGACAGAGGGGGGCGCGAAGGAACTCTCATTCTCAAAGCTGAGCACCCCGGCAGCCGATCCGCAAGGAGATCAGCCGGCCAAATAGGTGTCCGCCCAGTTCGATACTGCCCAGCGCGGGTTGTTGGCAATGTTGCCGACCGTCTCGCGGGCGACGGAGATGAAGCTCCACTCGGCGACGTTGATCAGCGGCAAATCGGCCGCGACCTTCTTCTGGAACTCCTTGTAGAGCTCGGTGCGAGCCGCTGTATCCAGCGTCTCCGATGCTTTCGCGATCAAAGCGTCGAGGTCGGCGTTCTTGTAACCGCCCTGGTTGGAAAAGGGCACGCCGTCGGGAATGCCGCTCTGCACCAGGATGGTGGTCGAGATTGCCGGGTCGCCGCGGAACACCGGCGGGCCGACGGCGAGGTCGAAGGCGTGGTCGGTGTAGACGGCCTTGACGTGCGCGGCGGAGTCGTTTTTGACGATCTCGGCGTCGATGCCGATCGCTGCGAGTGCCTGGCGCAGATAATCGCCGAACTGCTTCGTCTCGTTGAAGTAAGGCGCCGGCAGCAGCTTCAGCCCGAAGCGCTTGCCGTCGTCGGCGCGCTTGTAGCCGGCTTGGTCGAGCAGCGCATTGGCCTTGGCGACGTCGAAGGGATAGGTCGGCACGTCGGCGGTGTAGAATTGCGGATCGTTCTTCGGCACCGGGCCGGTTGCGGTCGCGGCGTAGCCGAGGAAGATCGTCTTGACGACGAAATCCTTGTCGATGGCATGCGCGATCGCCTGCCGCACTTTCAGATCGGCCAGCTCTTTGCGGCGGTGGTTGATCTCGACGACGAGCTGGTAGGTCAGCCCCTCATAGCCCTTGGTGATGACCTTCAGGCCTGGTACCTTGGAAATGCGGTCGAGGTCGGCGAGCGGCACGGCGGAGAAGGCGGCGAGCTGGATCTCTTCCGCCTCGAGCGCCGCTGCGGCGGACGTGCGATCGGGGAGCACCTGGTAGACGATCTCGTCGAGATAGGGCTCGTCCTTGCCCCAATAGGCGTCGTTCCTGGTCAGCCGGTAATATTGCCCGGCCTTGTATTCGGCGAACTTGAACGGACCGGTGCCGACCGGCGCGTTGTTGGCCGGGTTTTCCTCGATCTTGCCCACCTCATAGAGGTGCTTCGGCACGACGCTCGACAGCGCCGGCAGCGCATTGCGGATCAGCTGGAACGGCGTCGGCTTGGCGAATTTGAAGATCGCGGTCAGTTCGTCCGGCGTGTCGACCGCCTCCAGGTCCTTGAACACGGTGCGGCCGAGATTTTGCAGCGGCTTCCAGATCTGCAGCGCCGAGAAGGCGACGTCGGCGGAAGTGAAGGGCTTGCCGTCATGCCATTTGACGCCGTCGCGCAATTTGAAGGTCACCGACAGGCCGTCGGCAGCGCCTTCCCAGGAAAGCGCCAGCCGCGGCTGCAGCCCGTCCTTGCCGTCGAAGGCGGCTTCGGCCAGCGTCTCGACGATCTTGCTGGAGATGAAGAAGACGCCATTGGAGGCGACGATCGCCGGGTTGAGGTTGCGCGGCTCGGAATCCGCGGCGACGATCAGCCGGCCGCCCTTCTTGGGCATCTGCGCAAGGCCGATGGTCGGAAGCGCAGTGGAGGCCAGCAGCAGCGCCGAGCCGGCCAATAGGCCGCGGCGTGAAATCGTCAATTCGGACATCGCTCAAACTCCCCTCTTCGCGCCGTGGCAGGCGCGGCAATCCGGTGATTATGGCCCTTGGCAAAGGTTTCGCCAGAGACGGATTTGGCGCATCATGGCTTGGCTTTGAAATTTCCGTCCGCTGGACCAGCCAGCCGACGGAGGCTCTCATGCTCTTATCTGGTAGGACCAGATTACAGACAAGCGCGATCGGGATTTGGACGGAAAACGGATTTGGCGGGAAAGTGATCAATTCTGGCTGGACCAGAGTGGCCAAAAAGATGCAGATTTGGCCAACAGCCATACATCATGACTTTCGGCGCTCCTGCGGCCGATGAAAACAGGGAGAGGAAGATGAACATCGCTCCGGGCAAAACCGAGGTCAGCAATGTCCCGTTCGATCAGGCGCGGGTGGATCGGCTGATGGAAGACGCCGGCATCGACGTGCTCTTCGCCACCTCCAAGCACAACACGCAATATCTGCTCGGCGGCTACAAGTTCATCTTCTTCGCGGCGATGGATGCGATCGGTCACAGCCGCTATTTGCCGATCGTCCTTTATGAGAAGGGCGGGCCGGAACATGCGGCCTATATCGGCAACAAGATGGAAGGCGGCGAACATCAGAACCATCCGTTCTGGACGCCGACCTTGCATGCCGCCTGCTGGGGCACGCTCGATGCCGCCAATCTGGCGGTGGAGCATCTCAAGCAGATCGGCAAGGGGGCAGCCCGCATCGGCATCGAGCCGGGCTTCCTGCCGTCGGACGCCTACACGCTGATACGCAAGGCGCTGCCGGATGCAAAGCTGATCGACGCGACCGACATGCTGGAGCGTATGCGCGCCATCAAGACCGAGGCGGAGCTCGAACAGCTGCGCATCGCCTCCGAGCTGATCACCGATTCCATGCTGGCGACGATCGCCTGGGCGCGCGAGGGCACGAGCAAGACCGACATCATCGAGCAGCTCAGGCGCGAGGAGACCAATCGCGGCGCGCATTTCGAATATTGCCTGCTGACGCTGGGTTCCAGCCACAACCGCGCCGCGTCCAGCCAGGCCTGGAAGAAGGGCGAAGTGATGTCGATCGATTCCGGCGGCAACTATCACGGCTATATCGGCGACCTCTGCCGCATGGGCGTGCTTGGCGAGCCGGATGCGGAATTGGAGGATCTTCTGGCTGAAGTCGAGGCGGTGCAACAGGCGGCCTTTTCCAAGGTCAAGGCCGGCATACTGGGCGGCGACATGATCGCGCATGCGGAGAGCGCGCTGAAAGCCTCCAAGGTCGCGGCCTACACGGATTTCTTCGCGCACGGCATGGGGTTAATCACGCATGAGGCGCCGTTCCTGATGACCAATCACCCGGTCGCCTATGAGGGCACCTATGCAGCCAAGCCGCTGGAAAAGAACATGGTGCTGTCGGTCGAGACCACCATGCTTCACCCGTCGCGCGGCTTCATCAAGCTGGAGGACACGGTGGCCGTCACTGACGCCGGCTATGTGATGTTCGGCGACCGCGGGCGTGGGTGGAACAGGGGCGGGATTTCTTAAGGAGAAGGTCGGCGCTGCCCCTCATCCGCCCTTCGGGCACCTTCTCCCCGGTTGCGCTACGCTATGCACATATCTTCCGTAACTGGCGTGAGTGATCGACCTGAGGCTTGATTGCCAGGTGGTTCCCCCAATCCGTCGCTGCTTCGCAGCGCCACCTTTCCCCCCTCCGGAGGGAAAGGAAAGGAGCCTTGCTGGACGAGCGCTGACGGCAAAAAGCTTGGCGCCTTTCCTCTCCCCCGTCGATCGGGGGAGAGGTGGCTCGGCGAAGCCGAGACGGAGTGGGGGTCGACCAGCGCTGGAACGGGGAAAAGGAAACATCATCATTTGCCAGCCGGCAGCAGCCTGAAGTCCGGTAGCTCTCGCAGCGCGAGTTCCGGCCCAGCCGGCGAATAGACAACAAACAGCTGCATCGGCTGGTCGCCAGTGTTGAGCGTCGAGTGGAAGCGGCTTTCCGGCACGTAGATAGTGCAGCCGGGGCCGACCTTCGCTACTACCGGATTGCCGTTCTCATCCTCGACCATCTGTTCGCCATTGCCGGAGATGACGAAGATGATTTCCTCCGCGCCCGGATGGTTGTGGCGGGTGTGGCCTTTGCCCGGCGGCAAATCGACGACGCCGCCGGAGAAGCGCTCCGCGCCATTCACTTCCGGCGCGACGGTCAGCGACAGCTTGCCCCAGTCGAAGCCGAAGGCGCTGACATCCTTCGGGTAGACGAACACCTTGCTCCTGTCGGCCATTGCCTCATCCCTTCTTTTTCTTTGCTTCTGTCTTCCGGTCGCGAAGCGCGACCGCCTTGAAATCCGCCGTCTGCGTGGCGATCGCCGCTTCCGCCGGCAGCCGTTCCATCGAGCTTGCGCCGTAAAAGCCATGCAAGCCCTCGCAGCGTTCGAGAATGTAGCGCGCGTCGTCGGGCATCGAGATCGGTCCGCCATGGCAAAGCAGGATGACGTCCTTGCGAACCGAGCGCGCGGCATCGGCAATGGCGTCGATTTCCTTGACGCAGGCGTCGAGCGTTTTCGCCGAAGTGGCGCCGATCGAGCCGCCGGTGGTGACGCCCATATGGGCGACGACGATATCGGCGCCGGCTTTCGTCATGGCGCGCGCCTCGTCGGGGTTGAAGACGTAGGGCGTGGTGAGCAAGTCGAGCTTGCGCGCCTCGGCGATCATGTCGACCTCGAGCCCAAAACCCATGCCGGTCTCCTCGAAGCTCTGGCGCATGGTGCCGTCGAACAGGCCGACGGTCGGAAAATTCTGCACGCCGGAAAAGCCCATCGTCTTCAGCTCTGCGAGCAGAAGCGGCATGATGACAAAGGGGTCGGTGCCGTTGACGCCGGCCAGCACCGGCGTCTTCTTCACCACCGGCAGCACCTCATAGGCCATTTCCTTGACGATCTCGTTGGCGTTGCCGTAGGCGAGCAGGCCGGCGGCCGAGCCGCGCCCGGCCATGCGGTAGCGGCCGGAATTGTAGATGATGATCAGGTCGATGCCGCCGGCTTCCTCGGCCTTGGCCGACAGACCGGTGCCGGCGCCGCCGCCGACGATCGGCACGCAATCGGCGATCATCTTGCGGAATTTCTCCAGTATCGTTTTGCGCGGGATGGCAGCCATGCTTGTCGTCTCTCATGTCCTGGCGATGTCGAGAAATGCCTCGGCCGCGGCCTTGGCGAAGGCGGGGTCGTTGATGTGCAGCGGCAGGCGCGTGACGGTGCGGTTCCTGGTCGGCTCGATCGTGCGTTCGATGGCGTCAAACAGCTCGGCGTCGGCTTCCGGATCGAAGAACGCGCCGCCTTCGATATCGAGCGCCGAGACGCCCTTCTCCGGGATCAGGAAATGGACCGGACCGTCGCATCGGGCGAGGCGGCCGCCGATCCATTCGCCGATCCTGCGGCATTCCTCGGCCGTGGTGCGCATCAGCGTGACATTGGGATTGTGCTCGTAGAAGAGCCGCCCATGATATTTTTCCGGAATGGTCGGCGGCGCCCAGAAGTTCACCATGTCGAGCGCGCCGACCGAGCCGACATAGGGCAATTTCGTGCGCGCAATCGCGCCGAAGCGATCCTCGGTCGCCGGCAGCACGCCGCCGAACAGGAAATCGCAGACCTCGGTCGTGGTGATGTCGAGGACGCCGGCAAGCAGGCCGCTGTCGGCGAGCTTCTCCATCGAGCGGCCGCCGGTGCCGGTGGCGTGGAAGACCATACAGTCATAGTCGGGGCGCAATCGGTCGACGATCGCCGTCACACAGGGCGTGGTGACGCCGAACATGGTGAGTCCCAGCGCCGGCTTGCCGGCGGCGGCCGAGGCGGGCTTCGCGGCCATGCCGGCGATCGCCTGGGCGGCATTGTGCAGCACAATGCGGGAGAGCCTGTTCAGTCCCGCCATGTCGGTGACCGACGGCATCATGATGATGTCGGAGATGTCGACGTAAGGCGCGGTATCGCCGGAGGCCAATGTCGAGACCATGATCTTCGGCAGGCCGAGCGGCAGCGCCCGCATGCCGGCGGTGACGATCGAGGTGCCGCCGCCGCCGCCGATGCCGATCACCCCGGCGATGTCGTCACGTGACTGAATGAAATTGGCGAAGGCCGCGCCCATGCCGGCAACGGCGGTGCCGCGATCGTCGATGCCGAGAACAGCGCCGGCTCCCTTGGGATGATGCGCGGCGACCTCGCTGGCAGGGATATCCACCGGGACGGTCGCGCCTCGCGTGCCGATATCGACACGGACGACTGCGCCGCCGGCCTTGGCGACGGCATCGGCCAGGAAGGCGAGTTCCTCGCCTTTGGTGTCGGCGGTGCCGATCACATAAATGCGCTTCATCCGCGGTTCCCCGTCCGGCATGGCCGGCTTTGCCGCCGGCCTTTTTTGCCCCATCCTTAAGCTTCTCGGCAAAAGCCTCGTCGCTGGTGGGGACCGTATTTTTTGCCCCACCCTTAAGCTCCTCGGCAAAGCCTCGTCGCTGGTGGGGACCCGTTATTGACCGGCATTGCGCCATTGCAAATTTTTGAGACGCGCGTATCGTATTGATATGGATGTCTCACGTCAACAAGCCGCCTCCATCGATGACGCCGCACAGGCGCCGGCCGCCGAGAAGGGGCCGCGCGCCCGCACAAAGCGGCTGATGCTGGAAACGGCGACGAGGCTGATGCAATCAGGCATGACCCCTTCGGTCAGCGAGGTCGCGGAGGCGGCAGAGGTGTCGCGCGCCACCGCCTACCGGTATTTCCCGAGCCAGGCGGCGCTGGTGCAGGCCGTGGTCGATGAAGGGCTCGGCCCTATCCTTACCTGGAAGTCGACGTCCGACGATGCCGAGCGGCGCGTGGCAGATCTGTTCGCGACCGCGATGCCGCGCATCGAAGCCTTCGAGGCGACCTTCAAAGCGGCGCTGAAACTGTCCCTCGATCAATGGGCGCAGCGCCAGGCGGGCACGCTCGGATCCGAACCGGCCTTCATTCGCGGTCATCGCGTCGACCTGTTGAAGGATGCGATCGCGCCGCTCAAGGGACGCCTGAAGCCGCGCCAGCTCACGCGCCTTGCCCAGGCGCTGTCGCTGATGTTCGGCGTCGAGGTGGTAACGGTACTGAAGGATATCTGGGGGCTGAACAGCGCCGAGATGGTGTCGGTGGCGCAATGGGCGGCGGGCGCGCTGGTGCGCGCCGCAATGGCGGAATCGGAGGCGAAATCGGCAGGAATGGCTGCGGCGCCTGGGGCGACGATCGGGTAAATCTGGTTCGACCAGATTGTGAGGACGATTTTGAATGTTAAATGGGGTGAGCTGGCCCTTACAAGGGATCGGCGTATCAAGGAGTAGGAAAAACAAGGGAAAACAGGCAGATGCCATAATGGCGGCCTCGTTCGTCTGCGCCTAGCCTCCCAAGAAAGCGCTTGACGTCAAGCGGGAATTGGTAATACCAGATTTAGGACCGATAAAGCGGATCAAAGTGAAGGCTGCGATCCATTTCCGACAGGGTGGGAGGCCTGGACCGGAGAGGTGCCATCACAGGAGGAACTACCAAGGCCGGCTTCGCCGCCGGCTCGCATGAGACGGTAGAATGCGCACAAGGGAGGAAAACTATGCGCAAGATTATGACCAGCGTGATTGCTGGTATTGGGCTGGCGCTTGCCTGCGGGACATCCGTCCGCGCGCAGGATAAAGAACTCACCATCTTCTGGGCGGAATGGGACCCGGCGAACTACCTGCAGGAACTCGTCAACGACTACACGGCCGAAACTGGCGTGAAGGTCACCGTTCAGACAACGCCGTGGCCCGACTTCCAGACCAAGGCCTTCACCGAGTTCAACGCGCATGGCGACGCCTACGACATGGTCGTCGGCGACTCGCAATGGCTGGGCGCCGGTTCGACGCAAGGCCACTATGTCGACCTGACCGACTTCTTCAACCAGCACAAGCTTGGCGACGTGATGGCGCCCGCGACCATCAAGTATTACGCCGAATACCCGGGCGGTTCCAGCAAGTACTGGGCGATCCCGCTGGAAGGCGACGCGATCGGCTGGTCCTATCGCAAGGACTGGTTCGAGGACCCGAAGGAGAAGGAAGCCTTCAAGGCCAAATACGGTTACGACCTCGCGGTGCCGACGACCTATGCGCAGCTGCGCGATATCGCCGAGTTCTTCCACCGTCCGGACCAGAAGCGGTACGGCGTGGCCATCTACACCGACAATTCCTATGACGCGATGGCGATGGGCGTCGAAAGCGCCATCTTCAGCTATGGCGGCGATCTCGGCGACTACGCGACCTACAAGGTCGACGGCATCACCAACTCCAAGGAAGCCGCCGCCGGCCTCGACATGTACAAGCAACTCTACAAGTTCACGCCTCCGGGCTGGGGCAAGACCTTCTTCGTGGAAGACAACCAGGCGATCACCGGCGGCCTGGCCGCGATGAGCATGAACTTCTTCGCCTTCTTCCCGCCGCTGGTGAACAAGGCCACCAACCCCTACGCCGACGTCACCGGCTTCTTCGCCAATCCGGCCGGCCCGGACGGCAAGCGCTTCGCCGCGCTCGGCGGCCAGGGCATCTCGGTCGTCTCGTATTCGAAGAACAAGGACGAGGCGATGAAGTTCCTCGAGTGGTTCATCAAGGACGAGACCCAGAAGAAGTGGGCCGAGCTTGGCGGCTACACCTGCAGCCAGGCCGTGCTGAAGTCCGAGGCCTTCCAGAACGCGACGCCCTACAACAAGGCGTTCTACGACACGATGTTCATGGTCAAGGACTTCTGGGCAACGCCTGAATACGCCGAAGTGCTCGATCAGCTGAACCAGAACATCTATCCATTTGTGGTCGGCGGCAAGGGTACCGCCCAGGAGGCGCTCGACAAGACGGCCGCCGACTGGAAGGCGACCTTCACCAAATACAATCGTTACAAGTAAGCATCGCAGTCAGAATGCCGGAGGAGGTTTCCCCCTCCGGCATTCCTGTTTTCAGGAGACAAAGTTGGCTTCGGTAGCCCTTACCAATCTTGATCCAGCGTCCAGGGCCGCCGCTCGCGGCTGGTCCGATCTGACCATCCGCAACCTGTTCATCATCCCGACGCTGGTCTTTCTGATCGTCTTCAACATTTTCCCGCTGATCTATTCGCTCGGCTATTCCTTCACGAACTTCGCCGCGAACCGCAGCGAACCCTGGCAGTTCGTCGGCTTGCAGAACTATCGCGAGCTGCTGAGCGACGATCATATCTGGTCGAACTTCGTCATCACCGCCAAATACGTGATCGTTTCGGTGGCTGGGCAGATGATCGTCGGCTTCGGCCTTGCGCTTCTGCTCAACCGCAGCTTTCCGATGAAGGGCCTGATCACCACGCTGCTGCTGCTGCCGATGATGATGTCGGCGGCGGTCGTCGGCCTGTTCTGGCAATTGCTCTACAGCCCGTCCTGGGGACCGATCAACTATGTCTTCGGCCTTGGCGACTTCGCCTGGCTCTCCAATCCCGACAGCGCGCTCTACGCGGTCGCGATCACCGATATCTGGATGTGGTCGCCTTTCGTCATGCTGCTGTCGCTCGCCGGTCTCTCGGCCGTGCCGCAGCATCTCTACGAGGCGGCCGCGATCGACCGCGCCGGGTGGTGGTACACCTTCACTCGCATCACCTTGCCGCTGGTCTCGCCGATCCTTCTGATCGCGCTGATCTTCCGGACCATGGAAGCCTTCAAGACCTTCGACATCGCCTACACGATGACCACCCAGCCGACCGCCGAGCTGATCGCGATCCGGCTCTACAAGCAGGCCTTCCAGCAATGGGATACGGGCAAGTCCTGCGCGCTGGCCTACATCGTGCTG
This sequence comes from Mesorhizobium sp. CA10, assembly GCF_020165285.1. NCBI lineage: Bacteria > Pseudomonadati > Pseudomonadota > Alphaproteobacteria > Hyphomicrobiales > Phyllobacteriaceae > Mesorhizobium > Mesorhizobium sp. CA10. Next base: position 126,006 of record NZ_JAIUHV010000011.1, on the reverse strand, counting down.
ATCATGGTGCTGGCGATCACCAACCTCTACGTGAAGTATCTCAACAAGGTGAAGGAGCGCTGACATGGCCGCCGTCCGCACTTCTTCCGAGGTCGCCTTCAACCGCATCGCCATCGCCGCGGTGCTGATCGCGACGCTGATCTTCCTGGCACCGATCTACTGGATCGCCTCGACGGCCTTCAAGCCGAAGGAGCTCGCCGTCAGCGTCCCGCCCACCGTGCTGTTCGAGCCTGAGGTGACGCCGTTCGTGCGGCTCTTCACCAAGCGCGTGCAGATGCAGAAGCCCGTCGATCCGCAAGTCTACGATGCCGCGCCCTGGTGGGAAAAACGCATCTATGACGGCGGCGAGCGGGTTCTCAAGGTCGGCAAGGACGTGCAGCTTTCGCAATATCCCGACCGGTTCATGAACAGCCTGATCGTGGCGGTGATCAGCACGGTGCTGGCTGTGGGCATGGGAACCTTCACCGCCTATGGCTTCTCACGCTTCAAGATCGCGGGCGAGGCGGACCTGCTCTTCTTCATCCTGTCGACCCGCATGCTGCCGCCGGTGGTGGTCGCAATCCCAATGTTCCTGATGTACCGGATGGTCGGCCTCAACGATTCGCATATCGGCCTGATCATCCTCTACGTCGCCTTCAACCTGTCCTTCTCGGTCTGGCTGATGAAGGGCTTCATGGACGAGATCCCGAAGGAGTATGAGGAGGCGGCACTCGTCGACGGCTACACGCGCATGCAGGCCTTCTTCAAGATCGTGCTGCCGGAGGCGGCGACGGGCATCGCGGCGACTGCCGTGTTCTGCTTCATCACTGCCTGGAACGAATACGCCTTTGCGCTGATCATGACCAACCGGCGCGCCCAGACGGCGCCGCCCTTCATCCCCTCGCAGATCGGCTCCGGCCTGCCGGACTGGACGACGATCGCGGCGGGTACCTTCCTGTTCCTGTTGCCGGTCGCAATCTTCACCTTCCTGCTGCGCAACCATCTGCTTCGCGGCGTGACGTTCGGAGCAATCCGCAAATGAGTTTTCGCTCCACCAACGAGAAGTACCTGCTGCCGGCCTCGCAAATCCTCATGGTGCTGGGCATCGTAGCGCTCTGCCAACCATGGAGCCTCGGCCTGCATTCATACGGTGTGACGATCATTCTGATCGGGCTGATCGGCTTCAACATCACGTCCAAGATCGCACCGGAGCAGAGCGAGGAAACCGGCGCCGCGACGCATGAGGGAGCCCGCCAGTGACGCAGATCGAACTTCGCGGCATCGAGAAATTCTTCGGTGCCGTCCAGGTCATCCATAATCTGAACCTGGCCATCGCCGACAACGAGTTCATCGTGCTGCTCGGCCAGTCGGGCTGCGGCAAGACCACGACGCTGCGCGCCGTGGCAGGGCTGGAGACGATCGACCAGGGCGACATCCTGATCGACGGCAAGCCGGTGCAGCACCTCAAGGCGGCCGACCGCGACATCGCCATGGTGTTCCAGTCCTTCTCGCTCTACCCGCATATGACGGTGTTCGAGAACGTCGCCTTTCCTCTGCGTGCAATGCGCATGAGCAGCGGCGAAGTCGACAAGTCCGTGCGCGAGGTCGCGCGGGTCCTGCGCATCACCGATCTGCTCGACAAGAGGCCGTCGGCGCTCTCCGGTGGCGACATGCAGCGCGTGGCCATCGGTCGTGCGCTGGTGCGGCGCCCGAAGGCGATGCTGATGGACGAGCCGATCGGCGCGCTCGACGCCAAGCTGCGCGAGGAGATGCGCGCCGAGATCAAGCGCCTGCACGTCAAGCAAGGGTCGACCACGATCTATGTCACGCACGACCAGATCGAGGCGATGAGCCTCGCCGACCGCATCGTCATCATGCATGAAGGCTTCATCCAGCAGGTCGGAACGCCGGATGAGGTCTATTCGCATCCGGCAAACCTGTTCGTGGCGCAGTTCGTCGGCAGCCCGGTGATGAACATCGCCGAGGTCAATGTCGCGGATCAGGCGGGCACTGCCTCCGTAACCGTCGGCGATGCGCCGGCTGGTTTCGAGTTCCCGCGCCAGCTCCTGTCCAAGCTCAACGGTCATGCAGCCAATGGCGGCCTGACGCTCGGCATCCGCCCGGAGGGCGTACTCGTGCGGCACGATGCGGCGCCCGGCTACATGCCAGTCGAGGCGAGCATCATCGAGCCGCTCGGGTCCTTCGACATTGTCGATCTCAGGCTCGGCTCCACGATGCTGCGCGCCCGCACCAAGGCGGGCTACGTCTCGGGCCCCGGTGAGAAAGTCCATGTCCGCATCGATCCCGAGCAGGCGCACTTTTTCGACACGGCAAGCGGCAAGTCGCTGGGAGTAAGGCTGTAATGGCCCATATCGAACTGAAGAACATCACCAAGAAATACGGCAGCCACACCGCGCTGACGGGTCTGAACCTCGACATAGCCGACGGCGAGTTCTTCGTGCTGCTTGGCGAGACCGGCGCCGGCAAGACGACGACGCTACGCCTGATCGCCGGACTGGATAAGCCGACCGAGGGGCAGGTTCTCATCGACGGCGTCGACGTCGCCGACTGGGGCGCGGCCGAGCGCGACGTCGCGCTGGTGCTGCAGCAATATTCGCTTTATCCGCGCTACACTGTGCGGCAGAACCTCGAATTTCCGCTGAAGCCGAAGATCCGCCGGCTGCCGGACGCCGAGATCAAGGACCGTGTCGCGCGCGCCGCCCGCACGCTCAGGATCGAACATCTGCTCGACCGCAAGACCGACCGGCTTTCCGGCGGCGAGATGCAGCGCGTCTCGATCGGCCGAGCGATCGTGCGCAAGCCGCGCGTGTTCCTGATGGACGAGCCGCTCTCGGCGCTCGACGCCAAGCTGCGCGAAGCGCTGCGCACGGAGCTGAAGAACCTTCAGATGCAACTCGGCGCCACGTTCCTGTTCGTCACGCACGACCAGATCGAGGCCATGTCGATGGGAGACAAGGTCGGCGTGCTCAACCATGGCCGCATCGTGCAGACGGGCACGCCGCATGAGATCTACAACAATCCGCGCGACACCTATGTCGCGAGCTTCGTCGGCTCGCCGCCGATGAACCTCATCGATGGCAGGCTGGTCAACGACCGCGCGGTGATGGCGCCGGTGAATTTCGAACTGCCGCTCACAATTGGCGCCAAGAGCTTTGGCGGGGGCAGGACGAGCGGCGCGGCCGACGGTCGCCCGCTCGTCTTCGGCATCCGTCCGGAGGACGTCTATCTGGAGAGCGGGGCTCCGGTCGAGGCACGCGTGCACGATGTCGAGAACCATGGCGTGGAAAAGATCCTGACGCTCAGGGTCGGCGACACGATGCTGCGGGCCACGGTGCCGGCCAGGACCGACGTGGCTATCGAAGAGCCGGTGCGCTTTGCCTGGAACCCCGACAAGGTGGTGATGTTCGATAAAGGCAGCGGTGTGAGCCTGCGGCACGCCGGATAGAAGTCTTAGCCTGCTGACTTGCTCGCGGCGCTGTGGCCTTCCTGATGGGGCCCAAGCAGGCCGCCGAATAGGCCAGCCCGCTCGCCCTCGCGAGTATCGGCCCCGGCGGCTCTCACGAGCGCCGGGCCGTCAATCTTCAAGCCGAGCGGCCGTCGAACTCGAACACTTCGATGCCGGCGATGTCGACGCCGTCGAGGCAGTTGATGTTGATATAGGCGGACCGTTCGTTGCCTTGGCCGACGTCCTCGGCAAAGGGGTGCATGCCGCATGTGCGGCAGAATCGGTGCGCGATTTGAGCCTTGCCGAAGGTGTAGCGGCCGAGGTCGTCGCCCCAGGCGACCAGATTGAGCTTTTCGTGCGGCACGGCCCACAAAAGCGCGCCCTTGCGCCGGCAGATCGAGCAATTGCAGTGCACGGCCATGCGGAGCTCGCCTTCGACCTCGAACGCCACCTTGCCGCAGTGGCAGCTGCCTTTGTACAGCATCAGCATCTTTCCATCGCTGGCAGGGTGCAAAGGCACACTTGCCGGGTTATCTCTTCGCCGGCCAACTAGAGCATGATGCCGAAAAGTGTGAAGCGGTTTTCGGACGACATCATGCTCTACTTCTTTGATTTAGAGGCGGATTCAGATTTCAGGTCGATACGACCTGAAATCATCCGGCTCTAGGCCGCACGCTTAAAAGACGTTGCAATTTTGCAAGGCCTGACATCGAAAATGCAATCCATCCGCGACCGTCTCGAAATCATCCTGTCACGTCTTGCCAATCGTGCGGCCGACGAGAAGGTCTTTACGAAGCTCTATGCCGGGGCCGCGCGGGCAGCCGCCGATGCGTCCGATGCCCGCCGCAAGGCCGGCGTCAGCCTTGGGCCGCTCGACGGGCGCATCGTTTCAATCAAGGATCTGTTCGACGTCGCCGGGGAGCCGACGACGGCCGGATCGCTGATCCGCGCCAGCGCCGAACCGGCGGCGCGGGACGCGGCGATCGTGCAGAGGCTGCGCCAGGCGGGCGCGGTCATCCTCGGCAAGACCAACATGACCGAGTTCGCTTTCACCGCGATCGGCGACAATCCGCATCACGGCACACCGGGCAACGCTGCCGATGCCGGCTTGATCCCGGGCGGCTCGTCATCTGGAGCCGGCGTTGCGATCGGCGAGGGCACAAGCGACATCTCGATCGGTTCGGACACCGGCGGCTCGGTGCGCATCCCCGCCTCGCTCAACGGCGTTGTCGGCTTCAAGCCGACGGCGCGGCGCGTGCCTTTGACGGGAGCCTTTCCGCTGTCGATGACGCTGGATTCGATCGGTCCGCTTGCCCGCAGCGTCGCCGATTGCGCGATCGCCGATGCGATCATGGCGGGACAAGAGCCCGCCGGTCCTCAGCCGGGCTCGCTCGCCGGCCTGCGCGTCGGCATTCCACGCGGCGTCTTGTTCGGCGAAACGCAGGCGAAGGTCGCCGAAGCTTTCGAGGTCTGCATCGACAGGATCGGACGAGCCGGCGCCCGCGCCGCCGATTTGTCCATCGACGATCTTATCGCCGAGATGCGCGCAGCAACCGAGCGCGGGACGATCGCGTCCATGGAAGGCGCGGAGGTGCATGCCGATTGGCTGGCGGGCGGCGCCTCTGTGCCGGTCGATCCGCATGTCACCGGGCCATTGGCGCGCGCGCTGGCTGTCCCTGCCTCGGCCTACATCCGGACGATCCGCCGGCGCGCCGAGCTTGTGGCGGCCATGGCGCAACGGCTGGAGACGGTCGATGTTCTGGCATTGCCGACCGTGCCGATGGTCGCGCCGTCCATCTCCGCCATGGCCGGCGACGAAGCTCTGCGCGACAAGACGGAAGGACTGCTCTTGCGCAACACGCAGGTCGCCAACCAGTTCGACCTTTGCGCGATCTCGCTGCCGATGCCCGGCACGAACCTGCCGGCCGGATTGATGCTGGTGGGCAAACACGGGCATGACAGTCATCTGCTGCGCATTGCCGCCGCGGTCGAGGCTTTGCTTGGCCGGTGACTGCGCAGGCCATCAGGACGCAAGTCCGGAAAGGCTGGCCCGCATCTCAGGTCTACACCGTCGCGATGCTCGCCGCGGAACTATTCGCCGACCGGAAAACGCCGGCGATAGTGCTCGATAACGTCCGGATTGCGCAGATTGACGGGCAGCTTGCCGGCGAGCACCAGCAAGGCCTCGCCGGCGGCGCCGACACCCATGCGCATCATCGATTCCTCGGTGATGCCGGCCATATGCGGGGTGACGATGACGTTGTCGAAGCCGAAATAGGGATGGTTCGGCGGCAGCGGTTGGGTCGCAAAAACGTCGAGCGCAGCGCCGCCGATGCGGCCGGCACGCAGGGCCTCGATCAGCGCCTCATCATCCACCACCGGGCCGCGCGAGACATTGATCAGCAGCGTGTTGGGTTTCATGCGGGCAATGCGCTCTCGACTGATGAGGCCGCGCGTTTCCTGCGTCAGCGGGCAGCAGAGCACGATGATGTCGCTCTGCTCGACCAGCGCGTCGATCGACAGGAAGCCGACACGCTCGGGCGCGGGGCGCAGGCTGCGCGTGGTCGCCACGACATTGAGGTCGAAGCCGTGGGCGGCGATGTGGCCGACGGCCTGGCCGACCGCGCCGAGGCCGACGATGCCGACGGTCTTGCCGGCCAGCTCGCTGGTCGAGTTGGCGTGCTCGCGGCCGGCAAGCCAGCCCTTGGAGCGCAGGTCGCGGTCTATCACGCGGAAGCGCCGCAGCAACGCAAGGGCGGTGAACATCACATGCTCGGCGACCGAGCGGGCATTGACGGCGGGCACGTTCGCCACCAGCACGCCGGCCGCGGTCGCGGCCTCGACCGGGATCATGTCCAGTCCAGCGCCGTGGCGGATCGCGGCGCGCAGGCTCGAAGCACCCGCAAACAGCTCCGGGGGCAGCGGCGCGCGCACGATGACGATGTCGGCGTCGCGGGCCTCGGCGGTCAGTGTCTTGGCATCGAGCGCGGAAGCGATCGCAAGCCGCCCGGCGCCGGCCAGCATCGCCGTGGCGCGTGGGTGCAGCGGATGCGTCGACAGGATCTTGCGCATGGGGTTCCATTTCCGCATTTGTGCGATGCCAAGCTAAACGTCTGGCTGCAAAATGCTCAAGGGCATTTCGCCGTTTCACGGAAACGGAGAACTGCCCTGTTCTGTGGGTTGACGCAGTTTCGGACGGAAGGCTACGGCGAAGGTGCCGAACCTGACCGTCCACACCTTCCTGGAGTTGCTTAAGCCTTTTCGAGTGCCGCGCTTTTCGGCTCCATTCCGCGGCCTTCGATGATCCCCTTCCAGTAGCTCTCGGCGCCCTGCAAATGGGCATTCATGAGGGCCTGGGCGAGGTTGCCGTCGCGGCGCAACAGCGCTTCGTAGATCTGGATATGCTCGGCATGCGAACGCACCGAGCGTTCGGGATCGTTGAAATAGATCGGCAGGCGCTGCTCGCCCATCAGGTAATAAACGCTGCAGATATTGTGGAAGACGCTGTTCTTGGTCGCGCGCACGATCTCGAGGTGGAACTCGCGGTCCTCCTTGGCGAGGCCTTCGCCGGCGGCGATGCGCTCTTCGGAGGCCTTGAGAATCTCGCGCAGGCGCTCGAAATTCTCCTCGGTGGCGCGCGAGCAGGCAAGCTCGGCCGCCTTGATCTCGTGGATCTTGCGCAGCTCGACGGTCTCGTAGATCTGCACAGGGTCGAGCGGCAAGCCGGCGCGGGCGAACAGCGCCAGCGCTTCCACGCTCGCCTGCTTGGTGTCGATATAGATGCCGGATTTGGCGCGCCGCACGACGATGCGCATGGCCTCAAGGATGGCCAGCGCCTCGCGAATTTGGCCGCGGCTGACGCCGAAATGTTCCGCCAGCTCTCGCTCCGAGGGCGTGCGGCCGGACTCCTTGTCCGAGTTGGAAAAGAGATAGGCGGCGAGTTCCGCGAGAAGGTTCTTTTCTTTCATCGTCAAATACGTTGCGCGTGCGCCTCCAGGAATCGCTCGGAGATGGTGAATCCCAATCCAGGCTTTTCAGGGATCGCTATCATACCGTCCTTTGCCTCGACAGTCTCCTCGACGAGGTCATGGATCATCGGGTTGGCGCCGAGCGAATATTCAATGGTGAAGCTGGCGGGTGAGGCGGCACACACATGCAGCCCGGCAAAGAAGCAGGGCGCGCCGGCCCATAGATGCGGCGCGAATCGCAGGTTGAAGGCGCTGGCGATGGTGCCGATCTTCATCGCCTCGCTGATGCCGCCGCAGAAGGCGGGATCCGGCTGGAAGATGTCGGCCGACTTCAGCACAGCCAGATCGCGGAAAGCATAGCGCGTCGCCTCGCTTTCGCCGGTGGCGATCGGCGTCGATCCCGAGGCGCGCACGTCGGCCATGCCCGGCTTATCGTCGGCGGTCACCGGTTCCTCGAACCAGGCAAGGTCGAGATCGGCGGTGAGGTTGATGAAGCGCTTGGCCTCGGCGACGGTATAGGTGCCGTGCGCGTCGACCATCAGATCGACATCCGGCCCGATCGCCTGCCTTGCGGCGCGCACGCGCGCGGCCGAGACATGCGGGGCGCCGTCCATGGCGCCGATGCGCATCTTCAGTGCCTTGAAGCCGCCCTTGGCGATGTAGGATTGCAACTGCTCGCCGATGGCCTCGGCTGAGGCCCAGCCGCCCGAGGCATAGGCCTGCATGCGCTCGACCTTGCGGCCGCCGAGCAGCCGCCACACTGGCTGCCCCAGCGACTTGCCGAGGATGTCCCAGAGCGCGATGTCGACGGCGCTGATCGCCGCCACACTCATGCCGCGCCGCGCCAGCTGCGGCATGGCATGGCCGGCATGCGCCGCCGTCTCATGCCGCACGCCATTATAGAGCATTTCCCAGATGATGCCGATGTCGGCCGGATCGCAACCGATCAGCTGCGGGCCGATCTCGTGATTGAGCATATGGACGAGCGCGCCATAGCTGCCAGCGCTGCCGGCGGCGTTCTTGCCCTCGCCCCAGCCGACAAGGCCGTCAGCGGTCTCGATGCGCAGAATGGCGGCGTCGAACGTCGTCACCTGACCGAAGTCGCTGCGATGCTGCTTCGCGACTTCGATCGGGATACGAACCCACCAGGCCTGGACGCTTTTGATGCGCATGTTTTCCCTTCGGCCCCTCCGCCCGCCGGGTGGAAGGGATAGGTTTCCGATCTGAGGCCTACTTGATCAGCGGCAGCAGCGTTTCGGCAGTGATGCGCATCTGGTCGGTGTAGAATTTTTCCGTGAGCACGCTGGAGCCGTGGTCTTGGATGAATTTGAGCTGCTCGGGCGAGATGTCGACCGGATTGCGCTCGACCATCTCCGGATAGGGCGCCGCAGGCGTGCGGTCGACGGGCGCGACGAACTCGTTGGTCAGCGCGCCGTCATAGCCGACTTCCTTCAACGTGCGCACGATCTTCGGCCAGTCGATCTGGCCAAGGCCGGCTGCGAAGCGGTTGTTGTCAGCGACATGGAAATCGAACAGGCGCTTTCCGACCTGACGGATCGCGTCATAGACGTTAAATTCCTCCATGTGGATATGGTAGGCGTCGAGGCAGACGCCGCATTCGGGGCTCACCGCATCGGCGAGCGCCAGCGCCTGGGCGCCGCGGTTGAAGAGGTAGGTCTCGAAGCGGTTGAGCGGCTCAACGGCGATCCTGACGCCGACCTTCTTGGCATGGCTGAAACATTCGCGCGTGGCATCGACCACCCAGCCCCATTCCTCCGCCTCGGTGCCGTCCGGCACGACCTTGCCGACGGTCGCGGGCACCAGCGTGATGATCTCGCCATCGAGCTCGCTGACCATGGTGAGCACGTCCTTGACGTATTGGACGGACCGCTCGCGCTGGCCCTGGTCCCTGGCGGCGAGATTGCGCTCGCCGAGCATCAGAGTCACCGAGCCCCAGCAGCGGATGCCGTGCTCCTTCAGGAGCGCGCGCGTCTCCTTGGTCTTGTACTGCTCGGGTTCGCCGGAAATCTCGATCGATTCGTAGCCGAATTTCTTGATGCGCTTGAGCGTCACCTCCAGCGGTTCCGCCCGCATCCAATTGTGAGTCGAAAGATGCATGGTCTATCCTTCCCAGAATTCGCCTGTCACATTCTACCCCGCGACGCCTCCAGTAGAGGCGGGCGTATGATTCCTCCCCAAGGCGTTGCCAGCATTTTCCTCGAAACTGGTTCGACCAATTGGGCCCTCCATGACCTCTACAGCAAATTTTCATGCACGGCAACAAGTGGGCGGCTGAAGCTCTATCAGCCGAGCAATAGTCTGATTTTACGTGGTAATTCCACTTATCTGTTTGCAAGCTCGGCTCACCTCCGCGGTTTTCGGCCGCTTGACCGAATTCCGGGATTTGGTAATACCAGAATGGCGCAATGCATAGACGCCGACAGGGTTGACCAAACAGGCTGGCCCTCATTTCAATAGGCGCTATGGTTGGTCGCGAAAACAAACGAGGGAGGATGCCGATGCCGACGACGATGAAGGGCCCCGGCCTGTTTCTGGCGCAGTTCGCGGGCGACGCCGCGCCGTTCAATTCGCTGGGTTCCATCACCAAATGGGCAGCGGGGCTGGGCTACAAGGGCGTGCAGATCCCGACCTGGGACGCGCGCCTGTTCGACCTCGAGAAGGCGGCGTCGTCGAAGGCCTATTGCGACGAGGTGAAAGGCGTCTGCGCGGATGCAGGTGTCGAGATTACCGAATTGTCGACGCATCTGCAGGGGCAACTGGTCGCGGTGCATCCCGCCTATGACGCGCAGATGGATGGATTTGCGCCGCCATCGGTGCACAACAATCCCCCGGCACGGCAAAAATGGGCTGTCGAGCAGATGAAGTTCGGCGCCAAGGCATCGCGCAATCTCGGGCTGAACGCCTCGGTGTCGTTCACCGGCTCGCTCGCTTTCCCTTACCTTTATCCGTTCCCGCAGCGCCCGGCCGGCCTCATCGAGGAAGCCTTCGGCGAACTCGGCAAACGCTGGAAGCCGATCCTCGATGTCTATGAGGACAACGGGGTCGATGTCGGCTACGAGATCCATCCCTCGGAGGACGTGTTCGACGGCGCCACCTTCGAGATGTTCCTCGACGCGGTCGGCGGCCACAAGCGCTGCAACATCAACTACGACCCGTCGCATTTCCTCTTGCAGCAACTCGACTATCTCGAGTTCATCGACATCTATCACGAGCGGATCAAGGCGTTCCACGTCAAGGATGCCGAGTTCAACCCGACCGGGCGGCAAGGCGTCTATTCCGGCTACCAGGGCTGGGTGAACCGTGCAGGGCGCTTTCGCTCGCTGGGCGACGGACAGGTGGATTTCAGCGGCATTTTCTCCAAGCTCACCCAGTACAATTACGATTCCTGGGCGGTGCTGGAATGGGAGTGCTGCCTGAAACATCCCGAGGACGGCGCCGCAGAAGGCGCGCCTTTCATCCAGCACCACATCATCCGGGTGACGGAGAAGGCCTTCGACGATTTCGCCGCCGGCACGACTGATAAAAAGCTGCTGCGGGCGATGATGGGGATTTGACTGCAGCTCCCTTGAGGAGGTTCGGCCGCAGGTCCGGGTGGGGTTGAATCCCAAATCGCAGCGGACTCTTACACCCCACCCGACGCTGCGCGTCGACCCCTCCCTACAAGGGGGAGGGTGAGGAACTAAAGAGAGAGGACAAGAATGGTCGGCGCATCGAAATCGGAAGCGGGAGGCGGCCCGATCCGCTATGGCATGGTCGGCGGCGGGCAGGGCGCCTTCATCGGCGCGGTGCACCGCATCGCGGCGCGCATGGACAACGACTTCGTGCTGGTGGCCGGTGCGCTGTCGTCGGATCCGGCGCGGGCCAAGGCATCGGCCGAAGAACTCGGGCTCGATCCGGAGCGCAGCTACGGCTCGTATGCCGAGATGGCCAAGGCCGAAGCCAAGCGTCCAGACGGCATCGAGGCGGTGGCGATCGTGACGCCGAACAACGTGCATGTGCCGGCGGCGAAAGCCTTCCTAGAGGCGGGCATCCATGTCATCTGCGACAAGCCGCTGGCGACGTCGCTGGCCGAGGCCAAGAAGCTTGCCGCCCTGGTCGAAAAGACCGGCAAGGTGTTCGTGCTGACGCACAATTACACCGCCTATCCGATGATCCGGCAGGCACGCGAGATGGTGGCCAAGGGCATGCTCGGCGATATCCGCATCGTGCAGTCGGAATATCCGCAGGACTGGCTGACCGAGGACCTCGCCGCCACCGGCCAGAAGCAGGCCTCCTGGCGCTCCGACCCCAAGCAGGCCGGCGCCGGCGGGGCGCTCGGCGACATCGGCACGCATGCCTATAACCTGGCTCGCTTCGTGTCGGGACTTGAGCTCGATACGCTGTCAGCCGATCTTGACGCCTTCGTGCCGGGGCGCCAGCTCGACGACAATGTCAACGTGATGCTGCGCTTCAAGCCGGTCGGCAATAAGCATCCGGCCAAGGGCATGATCTGGGCCAGCCAGGTCGCGCCCGGCCACGAGAACGGGCTGAAGCTGCGCATCTACGGCTCCAAGGGCGGGCTGGAATGGGTGCAGGCCGACCCGAACTATCTCTGGTACACGCCGTTCGGCCAGCCGAAGCAGCTGCTCACCCGCGCCGGCGCTGGCGCAATGCCCGTGGCGGCGCGCGTCAGCCGCGTGCCGTCGGGCCATCCGGAGGGCTATCTCGAAGGTTTTGCCAACATCTACCAGGAAGCGGCCCGCGCCATTCGAGCGGCGCGCAGGAAAGGCGGCAAGCCGGCTAAGGATGTGGTCTTCCCGACTGTCGCGGACGGCGTCGAAGGCATGGCCTTCATCGAGGCCTGCGTGAAGTCGTCGAAGAAAAACGGGGCGTGGACGAAGCTGTAGGGACGGCTGCGTCGTCCAAGCGAGTCCCCCGGATTGCCAGCCGAATTGCGAAGAGCAATTCGGGGCAACCCGACCTCTCCCCAAGGGGAGAGGAGACAAGCAACGCCCGCGCCGACCTCTTCTCCCCACCGGGGAGAAGGTAGGCCGCGGAGCGGCCGGATGAGGGGGAGTGTGGCCCGCCAACGCAAATGGCTGGCCGCAAGTTGGGGAGGGGGATGTCGATGAAAATCGGCATGTGCATGTTCTTGTGGACCACCAGCGTCTCGAAGAAGCACGAGGCGCTGCTGAAGGACATCAAGGCGACCGGTTTCGACGGCGTCGAGATACCGGTCTTTGTTGGTGCGCCTGATGATTATAAAAAACTCGGCGAGATGCTCGACCGCATCGGCCTGGAGCGCACCGCGGTCTCGGCCATGGGCGATCCGGCGATGAACCTGATCTCGCCGGACGCCGCCACCCGCAAGGCCGGCATCGACTATATGAAATGGGCGATCGACTGCAGCGCAGCCCTCGGCGCTGACACGCTCAGCGGGCCGCTGCATTCGACGCTCGGCGCCTTTTCCGGCAGCGGGCCGACTACCGCCGAAAAGAAGCGCTCGGTCGCCTCGCAGCGCGCGATCGGCGACCATGCCGGCAAGAGAGGCGTGATCATCGGGCTGGAAGCGCTCAACCGCTTCGAATGCTATCTCGTCAACACCATGGCCGACCTGTCGGAACATATCGACGCGATCGACAGGCCGCACATCAAGGCGATGTACGACACGTTTCATGCCAATATCGAGGAAGCCGACCCGATCGGCGCCTATACAAAGCATCGCCGCAATGTCGTTCATATCCATATTTCGGAGAATGATCGTGGCGTGCCGGGGCGCGGCAACATCCCGTGGAAGGAGACCTTTTCCGCCATCCGCAAGAGCGGTTACGACGACTGGCTGACCATCGAATCCTTCGGCCGCTCGCTCAAGGATCTGGCGGCGGCGACGAAGGTGTGGAGGGATTTCGCGGAGAGCCCGGAGGCGGTTTATCGCGAGGGGTATCGGCATATCAGGGACGGGTGGAAGAAGGCGGCGTAAGCGCCTCTCTGTTCGTCATCCACGGGCGGAGCGGGAGCGAAGCGGACGCGGAGACCCGAGGATCCATTCCGTGACGTCGACGCGCCGCGACGATGCAAGCAGGGGCGCGGGCTGGACCCATTTTTTGAATCGCCGCACTATTCGGCTGACGTCACGGAATGGATCCTCGGGTCTGCGCCGCGTCGCTTCGCTCCTTGCTTCGCCCGTGGATGACGAAGGCGCGGGTAGCCAACGGCAGTGATTGCCCTGCGTCCGTTACCCCTGCGCAGCCTGCAGCCGATTGTAATCATGCAGCGTGCGGCTCAACCTGCGGCGCAGGAAGTTCGAGATGTTGTCGAAGATGAAGACGACGAGCAGCGTCAGCAGCACCATGTAGAAGACGTTGGCCCAGTTGGAATTGGTACGCATCGCTTCCCAGAGCTTCAGGCCGATGCCGCCGGCGCCGACGGCGCCGATGATGGTGGCGCCGCGGGTGTTCGATTCCCACTGGTAGAGCGTCTGGCTGATGAAGACCGGCACCACTTCCGGCAGCACGCCGTAGCGCTGCACCAGCAAGCCGTTGGCGCCGGTCGAAAGCACGCCCTCGCGCGGCTTGTCGTCGATGTTCTCCAGCGCCTCGGAATAGGTTTTGCCCAATGTGCCGATCTCGGTGAAGAAGATCGCGGCGCTGCCGGCCAGCGGCCCGGGGCCAAAGGCGCGGGTGAAGAACAGCGCCCAGATCAGCATGTCGACCGAGCGCATGAAATCAAAGAAGCGCTTCAGCACCTGGCTGAGCAGCCCGCTCGGCGTGATGTTGCGGGCGGCGAAGAAGGCGAGCGGGAAGGCGACGATGCCGCCGAGCAGCGTGCCGAGGAATGCCATGACGATGGTCTGCAGGAGCTTCGTCCAGACATCGCCGTGCTGCCACTGAGCGTTGTTCCAGATGTTGTCGGCAGCCAAAGCGAGGTTCGAGGTGCCCGGCTTGAGCTCTGGCCCGGAGGCGATGAGCGAAATGACCTCGCCGGCCGATTTGCCGAAGAAGGGCGAGCGGGTGTCGAAGACGAAATTTGCCCAGCCGAGGAAGCGCTTGCGCACCTTGACGCGATCGACGGTGACGCGCACCTCGCCGACAAAGCCCATCTTGGCGACGATCTCATCGTCATGGACGGTCACCCAGTCGGGCACCGGACCTGTCACCACCGGCTTGCCGCCGGTGAGCGATACCGGCACCGTCTGGCCGTTGGCGACGATCGTTGCCCTGATCTTGTCGAAGGTGACGGACTTGTCCCGGCCGTCGATCAGGACGGTGAAGGTGCCGTCCGGATTCTTGATCACCCAGTCGGGATCAGGATGCTCGCCGAGCGCCGAGAAGCGCGGGTATTTCGGCGTGATCTCGGGCTGGTCGAGCCGGAATTCCGGCTGCAGGTCGTAGCTGATCCATTGCGACAGGAAGAGCGGCAGGCGCTCCCAGTGCGACTCGCGCAGCACCTGCGGCAGGCTGAAGAACCACAAGGCATAGGCGAGATAGAGCACGGTGCCGGCGATCAGCAGCAGCGGCCAGAAACGCTTATAGGCCGGCCGCTGGAATATCTGCGGATGGCGGTCCTCGATGGCGCTCAGTTCGGAGGCGGTCATGGCGGCCATTTCAAGCGCTCATCAGGAAGGCCTGCTCACCGACGAGCTTGCGGCGCAGCCAGGCGGAGAACTGGTCGACGAGGAAGATGGTGACGAAGAGCAAGAGCACCAGCGCCAGGGTCTTGGCGCCGAAGCCGCGTGAAATGGAAAGCTTCAGCTCCTCGCCGATGCCGCCGCCGCCGACCGCGCCCATGATGGTCGAGATGCGCACGTTGATCTCGATCCTGAGCAGCGTGTAGGACATGAAATTGGGCAACACCTGCGGCAGGTCGGCGAAGCGCACGCGCTCGAACCAGTTGGCGCCGACAGCGCGCAGGCCCTCTTCCGCGCGCATGTCGATGTTCTCGTTGATCTCGTAGAACAGCTTGCCCAGCGCGCCGATCGAATGCAGGCCGATGGCGATGATGGCGGCGACCGGGCCGATCGAGACGATGGCTGCGAACAGGCCGGCAATGACGATTTCGGGGAAGGCGCGCAGCAATTCCATGAAGCGCTTGACGACGAGCCGCAGGACCGGGCTCGGCGTCAGGTTGCGCGCGGCGATGAAGGAGAAGGGAACGGCGAAGACGAAGCCGATGAAGGTCGAGACCAGCGCCACGTTCACCGTGGTCAGCATCAGCTCGAAATATTCGGGGATGTAGAAGCCGCCCCAGATGTAAACGCGGCCAAGCGGGAAATTGAATTCCTGCGTGCCCTTGTCGTTGGGCGAGGCGATGTCGAACAGGGCGCGCCAGACATCGTTCCAGTCCTTCGGGACCAGCCAACTCAGGAAATCGAGGATGTGCGGCAGCCGGTCGAAGAAATGGCCGGCATTGGCCTCGTCGGCGAACCACATGGTCGCGCACATGGCGACAAGCAGCAGGCCGACGCCAAGCGCGGTGTAGAAACGGCGCAGCGATGTCTGGCGCCGCCAGGCATCGGCCTGCTGGCGGGTGGCGTCGGAATGGAGTGTCGCTGATGTCATGATCGGGACATGCAAAAAGGGCGGCGTTTCGAACGCCGCCCTTTTTCCTGATGCCTTTAACCGCCGATGGCGGCTTTGCGGGCTTCGACGATGACGCTGTAGAAGTCAGGCTTCACCGGGACGTAGCCGGTGAAATCACCACCCTCGACGCCTTCGAAGCAGGCCTTGTCCTTGGCCGGCAGCGCGGTGAAGAAAGCGGTGAGCTTGGCGGTCATCTCGTCGCCGAGCGCGGTGCGGACAACCAGCGGGCCGTTCGGGATCAGGCCCGAGCGCCACACTTCGACGAAGTCGTTCGGGTCGACGGCGCCCTTGGCGACTTCCTTGTGGAAGGTGCCGGAGGTGTAGCCGTTCTTGAAATCGCCGATGCCGGAGGAATCGTCCACCGCCACGTCGACCTTGCCGTCGCGCACGGCCAGCACGTTGTTCTCATGGCCGCCGTTGAACTGGGTCGAGGCGAAGTAGGTTTCGTTGGAAGCGCCGGTGTCCTTCGGAATCTGGGTCAGCGGGATCAGATAGCCGGAGGTCGAATCCGGATCGGCATAGCCGAGCTTCTTGCCCTTGGCCGACTTGATGTCGGTGATGCCGGAAGACTTCAGCGCCAGGCCGATCGAGTAGTAGCCGGTCGAGCCGTCGGTCTGCTTGGTGGTGAGGATCGGCGTGACCGCCTTCGGGTCCTTGAGATAGACGCTGGCGTAACCGGAAGCGCCGAGCTCGGCGAAGTCGAGCGTGCCGCCGAGCAGGCCCTGGATAACGCCGTCATAGTCGGCGGCCGGGAACAGCGACACCTTTTCGAAGCCGAATTCCGACTTCAGGTGATCGGCGAGGCACTGGTAGTTGCGCAGGCGGTCGGTCTCGTTCTCACCGCCGAGGATGCCGACGCGGAATTCCTTGATATCAGCGGCATGCGCGGCGCTGGCCGCCATGGCGAGCAGCGAAACCGCCCCAAAAACCATCTTCCTGAACATTTTGTCTCTCTCCTGTTGCTCCGGCTGCGCGCCGGCGGCGTTCTGATTTTTTCAAGTCTTGCCTTTGACGCTGGCGGGCGATCCGGGTTGCTCTGCTGAAATCCACGATTTGCCCGCACCGGCTGGGGCCGGGACGGTGGATTCAGTAGCCAGGAAAGGCTGGTTCAAGCGGTCCGGCGGATGCGGTGATCTTCGGCTTGATGGTCACGGCGGTCGACGTGATGGCTTCCGAGATCTCGGCGCCGCTGGCATCGGCGCCATAGACCGTGCGCACGGCATCGCGGTCGAGGTCTTCCGGAGCGCCGTCGAAGACGACCTTGCCGGCGGCCATGCCGATGATACGGGTGCAATAGGCGCGCGCCGTGTCCAGCGTGTGCAGGTTGGTGACGACGGTGATGCCTTCGCGCAGATTGATGTCGCGCAGCGAATCCATCACCACCTTGGCGTTGAGCGGGTCGAGCGAGGCGATCGGCTCGTCTGCCAGAATCACCTTCGGCTGCTGCATCATGGCGCGGGCGATCGCCACGCGCTGCTGCTGGCCGCCCGACAGCGTGCCGGCCGGCTGCAGCGCGGTGCGGGCGATGTCGAGGCGCTCGAGCGCGGCCACGGCCTCGGCGCATTCGATGCGCGTGAACATGCCGAGCAGATTGGAAATCGTCGAGCGATGGTTGAGGCGCCCGAGCAGCACGTTGGTCAGCACGTCGAGACGTGGCACGAGGTTGAACTGCTGGAAGATCATGGCGCAGTCGCGCTGCCAGCGGCGCAGCGGCGAGCCCTGCAGGCTGGAAACCTCCGCGCCCTCAAAAAAAATCGACCCCTGGCTCGGATCGATGAGACGGTTGATCATGCGCAAAAGCGTCGACTTACCGGCGCCGGAACGGCCGATGATGCCGACCATCTGGCCGCGCGGGATCGAGATGTTGATATCGCTGACGGCGGTGTTCTTGCCAAATCGTCGGGTTACGCCGCGGATCTCAAGCGTGGCCGATGATGCTGACATACCAAAACTCCAGTCCGTCGCGCTTTTGCAGGTCTGTTAACCTTCGCTAGCGCAGGCCGATGAAGCTGGGGTGTCGGATTGATGTCAGTTTTGTTACGAGTCACAGGCTTGGAGATTCAGCAATTCCTCGAAATGCTTCATGTCCTTGAAGCTGCAGAAGGCCGGAGGCTCGAGCTCGATCACAGGAGCCTCGCGTTCGAGGAACGACAGGCAGTCATCGAACAGATCCTGCCAGGCTGCGGCTCGCTCGTCGGCTAGACGGCGGATCTGATAGGCGAAGGTGATGTGGAAGACATAAGCGTCGTGGTCCGGATGGCGGTAGCCGAACGGCACCGACAAGGCGTCGCGCCACAGGCGCAGGATGCGCTCGTCCTCAGCGGAAGCACCGGCAACCGTAAGGCCGTTCGGCGTGATGCCGACGGTCTTGATACGAAACGGAGGGCAGGCCTCGAAGCCCTCCAGGCGCTGCAGATAGAGGCGGGTCATGTCGTCGATGCTGGTGTCGGGCGGCACGTCGGAGGGCCAGTAGGGGAGCCGGCGCCGGTATTCGATGATGCCCTGGAACAGGGTCATGTGCAGGCTTGAGACCGGCGTGAAGGCGAGGCGGTCCGCGTCCGGCATGGCGCGGATGCGCTCGCGCACCTCGATGATCGCAGCTTGCGAAGGCGAGCCGCCGACGAGGTGACTGACGACCGTGTTGCCGGGCTCGGGGAGGAAGTTGCCCGAGGTATCGTAACGGGTGCCGAGATGCACCGGCGCCGTCGGGTTGGTGCCTTCGAAAAATCCGGCGAGCGAGGGTCTGACTGTGGCGAGCATCGCGATCTCCTTGGGGAGATGGCGTCCTGTCCGAGTCATGTGTCAACGGTGTGAATGGTGAATGGTGAATGGTGAATGGTGAGAAAGAAGGGCTTCGTTGCATTCACTATTGACCATTCACCGCGCCTAGCCGCCATGCTTCTCCAAAAACGCCTCCGCCGACAGCTCGCGGAAATCGTCGAGCGCGGCGCGCAGCCTTGCATGGTCCCAGTCCCACCAGGCTAAAGCCTGGTAGCGCTCGGCGGTGCGGCGGTCGAAGCGCTCGCGGATCGGCTTCGCCGGCACGCCGCCGACGATTGTGTAGGGCGCGACGTCCTTTGTCACCACGGCGCCCGCGCCGACGGCCGCGCCATCGCCGACGGTGACGCCGGGCAGGATGGTCGAGCCATGGCCGAGCCAGGTGTCGTGGCCGATGGTGACGCGTTTGGCGCGGCGCTCGGCGAAGAACGCGCTTTCATGCTCGGCGTCGTCCCAATAGTCCGATGCGCGGTAGGTGAAGTGGTGCAGCGTCGGCCGCCATGTCGGGTGATTGGTGGCGTTGATGCGCACGCTTGCCGCGATGTTGGAGAACTTGCCAATGGTCGCGCACCACACGGCGCAGTCCTGCATCATATAGGAATAGTCGCCGAGCTCGCATTCGGCGACGCGGCTGCGCTCGGCGATCTCGGTCCAGCGGCCGAGCGTCGAGTTCTCGACCTGCGCCGTTGGATGGATCAGCGGCGCCTCCGAAAGCTTCTTCATGCGGCGATCTTTCCGGCGGCGAAGGCGGTTACGTCGATGACGCGGTCGGCGACAGCCTCACGCACGTCGAGGTCGTGAAAGATGCCGAGCAGGGCAACGCCCGCCGCCTTCTTGGCGGCGATGAGCTCGACCACGACATCGCGGTTCTTCGCGTCGAGCGAAGCGGTCGGCTCGTCGAGCAGCAGGATCGGATGCTCGGTGATGAAGCCGCGCGCGATGTTGACGCGCTGCTGCTCGCCGCCCGAGAAGGTCGCGGGCGGCAAGGCCCAGAGCTTTTCCGGCAGGTTGAGCTGCGCCAACAGGGCACGCGCTCTCGCCCGCGCGGTCTCGCGATCCTCGCCGCGCTCGACCAGCGGCTCGGCGACGACGTCGAGCGCGGAAACGCGCGGGACGGTGCGCAGGAACTGGCTGACATAGCCGATGGTATGGCGGCGCACGGAAAGCACGGTGCGCGGGCTGGCCGAGGCGAGGTCGATCAGCCCGCCCCCATGCTGGACGATGATCTGGCCTTCATCGACGGCGTAGTTGCCGTAGAGCATCTTCAGGATCGAGCTTTTTCCGGCACCCGACGGACCGCCGAGCACCGCGCACTCGCCGGCGCGGATCGAGAAGGAGACACCCGTCATCACCGGCAGCGTGACGCCGTCGCGTAGATGCATGGTGAAGCTTTTGGCGACATCGGAGACAACGAGAGGAGTGGCCATCATCACACCTGCAGGATGGAAGAAACGAGAAGCTGCGTATAAGGCGCGCGCGGATCGTCGAGCACGCGGTCGGTGAGGCCGCTTTCGACGACGCGCCCGTCCTTCATCACCATCATGCGTTGCGACAGGAGCCGCGCCACGGCGAGGTCGTGGGTGACGACGATCGCCGCCAGCCCGAGATCGGTGACCAGCCCGCGCAACAGGTCGAGCAGGCGGGCCTGCACCGAGACGTCGAGGCCGCCGGTCGGCTCGTCCATGAAGACGAGGCGCGGTCCGGTGACCAGGTTGCGGGCGATCTGCAGGCGCTGGCGCATGCCGCCGGAAAAGGCGCGCGGCTCATCGTCGATGCGGTCCTCATCGATCTCGACGCGCGAAAGCCAATCGACGGCGGTGGCGCGGATCCTGCCGTAGTGGCGGTCGCCGACCGCCATCAGCCGCTCGCCGACATTGGCGCCGGCCGACACTGTCATGCGCAGCCCGTCCGCCGGGTTCTGGTGGACGAAGCCCCAGTCGGTGCGCATCAGGAAGCGGCGCTCGGCCTCGCTCATGCGGTAGAGCTCGCGCCATTGGCCGTCGCGCATGCGATAGCTGGCCGTGCCGGAGGAGGGCAGCAGGCGGGTCGACAGGCAGTTGAGCAGCGTGGTCTTGCCGGAGCCGGATTCGCCGACCACCGCCAGAACCTCGCCCGGCCAGAGGTCGAAGGTGACGTTCTCGCAGCCGATGCGCGAGCCGTAGAATTTGGACAGCGCCGAGACGCGGAGCAGCGGTTCGTCGGTCATTCGGCCTCCTTACCCTCCCCCTTGTGGGGAGGATCGGCGCGCACCGCCGGGGTGGGGATTGAAGAAAGAGAAGATTGGCCGTTTTCCCCACCGGCGCCTTCGGCGCGACCTCCCCACGAGGGGGAGGTAGAGTCGGCGCGGCGCTTCTCGCAATGGTCGGTATCGGAGCAGACGAACATGTGGCCGCCATGGTCGTCGAGGATGACCTCGTCGAGATAGACATTCCCGGCGCCGCAGAGCGCGCAGGGCTGGTCGAAGGTCTGCACCTCGAAGGGATGGTCCTCGAAGTCGAGGCTGACGACGTCGGTGAAGGGCGGCACCGCATAGATGCGTTTCTCGCGGCCGGCGCCGAACAATTGCAAGGCGGGCGAGCGGTGCATCTTCGGATTGTCGAATTTCGGCGTCGGCGAAGGATCCATCACGTAGCGGCCCTCGACCTTGACCGGATAGGCGTAGGTGGTGGCGATGCGGCCGTGCCTGGCAATGTCCTCATAGAGCTTCACATGCATGAGGCCGTATTCCTCCAGCGCGTGCATCTTGCGCGTCTCGGTCTCGCGCGGCTCGAGGAAGCGCAGCGGCTCTGGGATCGGCACCTGGAAGACCAGCACCTGGCCCGCGGTCAGCGGATGCTCGGGGATGCGGTGGCGGGTCTGGATGATGGTGGCGGTTGCCGTGTCGGTGGTGACGGCGACATTGGCGACCTTCTTGAAGAAGGCGCGGATCGAGACGGCGTTGGTGGTGTCGTCGGCGCCCTGGTCGATGACCTTGAGCACGTCGTCGGGGCCAATGATCGAAGCGGTGACCTGCACGCCACCGGTGCCCCAGCCATAAGGCATCGGCATCTCGCGCGAGGCGAAGGGCACCTGGTAGCCGGGAATGGCGATGCCCTTCAGGATGGCGCGGCGGATCATCCGCTTGGTCTGTTCGTCGAGATAGGCGAAGTTGTAGGTGGCGATGTCGGTCATGGCGATCACGTCCGCTCTCTGCTATGAAATTGGCGCCCAAGACGCGGAAGGACGCCCGAATGGACTCTACCGGTTGGTTGCATCTTGGCGTGCTGCTGCTGGTGTTCGCCGGCTTCGCGACCTTTGCGCTGCGGAAAATGGTTCTCCCCGCGCCAAGGGAACCTCCGTACGGCGAGTCCTTCGGTGGCGGCGACTATACTGGCGGCTTCGACGGCGGGCATTCCGGTAGCGGACACTGAAGTCATTCCGCCGCCTCGCGCTTCTCCTCGGCGGCCTTGTCCTCGTTTTCCCGCGCTTCGTATTCGGCGCGCATGCGGCGAACCAGGCCGAGCTCGGCCTGGAAGTCGACATAATGCGGCAGCTTCAGATGCTCGACGAAACCGGTGGCCTGGACATTGTCGGAATGCGAGATGACGAATTCCTCGTCCTGCGCGGCGGCGACGACATCCTCGCCAAGCTCCGTGGCGCGCAGCGCCCGGTCGCACAGCGCCATCGCCATCGCCTTGCGCTCGCTCTGGCCGAAGACCAGGCCGTAGCCGCGCGTGAACTGCGGCGGCGCCTTGGCCGAGCCCTTGAACTGGTTGACCATCTGGCATTCGGTGACGCGGATGGAGCCGAGCGGCACGGCGAAGGGCAGCTCCGGCACGTCGAGCTCCAGCTCGACCTCGCCGATGCGTATCTCGCCGACAAAGGGATGGTTGCGGGCGTAGCCGCGCTGCGTCGAATAGCCGAGCGCCAGCAGAAAACCTTCGTCGCCGCGCGACAACGCCTGCAGGCGGATGTCGCGCGCCATCGGGAATTGCAGCGGCTCGCGCGTGATGTCGCCGGGCACGTAGTCAAGCGGCATCTCGCCATCGGCCTCGATCAGGCCTTCATGGGCGAGGATCGCCGAAACGCGCGGCATGGACTCCGGTTCGGCCGGACGCTGCGCCGGCATCTCGACCTCGGCGCCGGCGGCAAGCTCTGGATCGAGCAGGCGGTGCGTATAGTCGAAGGTCGGGCCGAGCACCTGGCCGCCCGGCAGGTCCTTGTAGGTGGCCGAGACACGACGCTCGACCTGCATGGCGCCGGTGTCGACCGGATTGGTGTAGCCGAAGCGCGGCAGCGTGGTGCGGTAGGCGCGCACCAGAAAGATCGCCTCGATCATATCGCCGCGCGCCTGGGTAACGGCGAGAGCCGCGAGCTCGCGATCATAGAGCGAGCCTTCGCTCATCACCCGGTCGACGCCGAGCGCCAGCTGCTCGACGATCTGGTCGAGGCGCAGCGCCGGTACCGAGCGGTCGCCGCGGCGGCGGTCGGCAAGCAGGCGATGCGCATTGGCAATGGCGGCTTCGCCGCCTTTCACCGCGACATACATGTCATGCCTCCATCGTCTTGATGCGGGTGGTGCGCGGCAGGCAGGCGAGGCTGCCGGGCGCCGCCAGAATGATGTCGACGCCGCGCGGGAAACGCTGGTTGTTCTGCTTCCACTGCTCGACGAAATGGCGCGGCATGCCAGGAGGCGCGATCATCGACGTCTTTTCGATCCCCGGACCTTCGAGCAGCAGCGACGGGCCCGAGGCAAGATCGTCGACCAAGAGGATCAGCGTCGTCGAGCGGTCGGGATATTCTTGCGTGCCTTGCGCAAAACCATCGAGCGCCGCCATCTCCTTCGGATTGGCGATCAGGGCGAAATGTGCGTCGGCCGGCGTGTTTGCCGAGGGCGCGCCGGTGTGGAAGCCGAGCCAGGCCTTGACCGCGGCTTCCGTCTGCAGCGGCGGGTCGAGCCAGACCGGCGTGTCGTTGTCGCAGAGCGAGAGCGCCACGGCGCCGGCCGTCGCCGACAGCGGCGCCGGCGGGCGGGCGAGCTGCGGCAGCGGCTGGACGGTGCCAGGGCGGGCCATCGCGTCCATGATGGCGCGGAACACCGCCTGGGCGTTGAAGACCGGCTCCGCGAAGCCGCCGTCGATCGATTGCGTGGCGATATCCATCAGTCCTCTCCGCGCACCATGGTGAAGAAATCCACTTTCGTGGCCGCCGTTTCGACGCGCTTTGTCTCGCGCGCCGCAGCAAGCGCCGCGCGCAAGGGCGCGGCGAGCTTTGTCTCGACCGCTTCGCGGTGCGCTGGGTCCTGCCACAGCGCGTCGGCGATCGCCGCTAGCTTGGCTTTTCCCTTGTCGCGGCCAAGCCCATAGGAGTGGCCGACCTGGCCGGAGGGCAGCCGCACCGTGGCGCGGGTGACCGTCGCTTCGCCGACATTGAACGGTGCGCCACCGCCGCCGATCCGCCCGCGCACCGTCACCAGTCCGGTTTCGGGACCGCGCAAAAGCTCGGCTTCGGAGGGCAGGTCCGACTCGTTCCACAGGCGGGCGATCTCGTCGGCCGCGGCATGCGCCAGCGTCACCATCAAGGCTTTCCGCCCGGCCTGCTCGCGCGCTTCCTGTCCTCGCATGGCATCGCTCCTTGCAGAGAGAAATTTGTCTATTGATATAGACAACTATACAAATTATACTCACTTGGTATCGGGAGTCCATGACGGGTGGATGACAACGGGTGCAAAAGATAAGGGTGAGGACGTTGGGGGCGGGGAAATGACCGGGCTGGCAAGCAGCATCGAGAGGCGCAACGGCGTATCGCTATGGCGGCAGATCGCCGACAGGATCCTGCAGGCGATCGCCAATGGCGATTTCGCCGAGAATGCCGCGCTGCCGCCTGAAGTCGCGCTGGCCGAGCGCTACGGTGTCAACCGCCATACGGTGCGCAGCGCCATTGCAGCACTGGTGCAGGAAGGCGTGCTGAGGGCCGAGCAGGGACGCGGCACCTTCGTGTTGTCGCGCAAGCGGCTGTCCTATCCGATCGGCGCGCGGACGCGCTTCTCGACCGGGCTGCAGGGGCAGACGAGCGAGCGGCATATCGCGCTGCTGTCGTCGTCGACCGAGCCGGCCGGCCGGCGCATCGCCGAGGCGCTGGGCATCGCCAAAGGCGCTGCCGTCATCCGCCTGGAGACGCGCGGCGAGGCCGACGGTCATGCGGTGTCGCGCGCGACGACCTGGTTCGATGCCAAGCGCTTCGCCGGAATCGAGGCGGCAATGGCGGAAACGGGATCGATCACCGCCTCACTGAAGCGCTTCGGCATCAACGATTATCTCAGGCATTCGACCGTGCTGTCGGCGCGCCACGCCGATGCCGACGACCTTGCAGCCCTCGATCTGCAGCCCGGCGCGATCGTGCTGGTCACCGTCGCCGTCAACGTCACGCTCGACGGTGAGCCGATCCAATTCGCGGAATCGCGCTTTCCCGCGGAGCGGGTGGAGCTTAGGCTGTCGGCCGGCGATTAGGTCTACGATGTCTTCGGACGGCAATCCAGGAGGTCGTCATCCACGGGCGGAGCGACGCGAAGCGGAGCGCAGACCCGAGGATCCATTCCGTAACCTCGATCGTAGAGCGCAGCGGAGCAGAATTCTGGATCGCTGCAACGCGTCGGCGTCACGGAATGGATCCTCGGGTCTGCGCTGCGTCGCTACGCTCCTTGCTCCGCCCGTGGATGACGAAGGGGATAGGCGCTTCGGCCAATCACCAAGACTGCAATTTGCTAGGGCGGACAACGGTCCAATTCGTGAAACCTGGACGCGGGCCTTCCTCACCCGACCTCAATGACCGCCTTGATCAGTCCTGACTTCTCGTGCGTCCATCGGGCAAGGTCGCGCGGCGTTCCGGCGAGCGTGGTGCGATGGGTGACGAGCTTGTTCAACGGCACGGCGCCGTTGCGGATCGAATCTGCGACATGGTCGAAATCGGACTTCAGCGCGTTGCGGCTGCCGACCAGCATCATCTCGCGCTTATGGAATTCAGGGTCGGAGAAGGTGATGTCGTCCTTGACGACGCTGACCAGCACCAGCGTGCCGCCATGCGCGACGTGGGCGAAGGCCGACTGCACGGACTGGGTGTTGCCAGTCGCGTCGAACACGAGGTCGAACCCTTCGCCGGCTGTTGCCTGTTGGACCAGCTCGGCAGCCGGCGTCTTCGAGCTGTCCAGCGGGGCAAAGCCGAGCTGCTTCTCGGCGAATCCGAGACGTTCGGCGCTCATGTCGAGCAGGCTGACATCCAGACCGGCAATGCGCGCGAAGATCGCCGTGCCGAGACCGATCGGGCCGGCGCCGATGACCAGCGTGCGCTGGCCGGGCAGCCCGAGCGATCGGCGCACGGCATGCGCGCCGATGGCCAGGAATTCGACCGCCGCGGCGTCGGCCAGCGACAGGCCGTTCGTCGGGTAGAGGTTCTGCGCCGGCACCAGGATTTCGTCGCACATGGCGCCGTCGCGATGGACGCCCAGCACCTCGATCTTCACGCAGCAGTTCGGCTTGCCGCGCCGGCAGGCAATGCATTTGCCGCATGAAAGATAGGGGTTGATGACGACCGGCTCGCCGACGCTGATCTCGACGCCTTCGCCCTTCTCGACGATCGTGCCGGCAACCTCATGGCCCATGATGCGCGGATAGGCCAGAAACGGGTGCTTGCCTTCGAAGATGTGGTAGTCGGTTCCGCAGATGCCGACATGGCTGACCGCAACGCGCGCCCAGCCGGGCGGCGGTGCGCCGGGCCCGGCGCGGTCTTCGAGGATAAGCTCGCCGGGCGAACGGCAGACAACGGCTTTCATATCGCAAATCCAGGCAAAGAGCGCCGGCGCCGCTCGAGCGGGGCCGGCGCGTTAGTTTCACGTAGGAGTCATTTGCCGCGACGACGCAGGCCGTCGAAGTAGACGATGACGATGATCAGCAGGCCGGTGATGACGCGCTGCCAGAAGGTGTTGACGTTGAGCAGGTTGGCGCCGTTGTTGATCGTCGAAAGGATGAAGGAGCCGATCAGCGGTCCATGCACGGAGCCGATGGCGCCGAACAGCGACGTGCCGCCGATCACCGACGAGGCGATGGCCTGAAGCTCATAGGTGTCGCCCTGCGTCGGATTACCGATGCCGATGCGCGAGGCCAAGAGCACGCCGACGATGGCGGCAAGCAGGCCGGACAGGACGTAGGCCATGAAGATGGTGCGCGGCACGTTGACGCCGGACAGGCGCGCGGCCTCGGCGTTGGAGCCGACCGAGAACAGGTAGCGGCCCCAGCGCGTATGGTGCAGGAACACGTAGGACGGGATGGCGACCAGGATCACCATCCAGAACAGGTAGGGAATGCCCGCGAGCGAGCCGCGCGAGAAAGCCTGGAACGAGTCGCTGTTGATGGAGATCGAGTTGCCGTTCGTCATCAGGAGGCCGATGCCGCGCAGCGAGGTCATGGTGGCCAAGGTGATGATGAAGGGCGGCAGGCCCATCTTGACGATGCCGAAGCCGTGGAAGAGGCCGATGGCGACGCCCACCAGCAGCGTGATCAGCACCGCGGCCCAGATCGGCCAGCCGGCGTTGATCAAAAGCGCGACAATGACGGTGGTGAAGCCGACCACCGCGCCGACCGACAGATCGATGCCGCCGGTGATGATGACGAAGGTCTGGCCGACGGCGAGGATGGCGATCAGCGATCCCTGACGCAGAAGGTTGGTGATGTTGAGCGTCGTGGCGAAGGACGGCGTGGCGACGGCCAGCACGATCCACATCAGGAGCAAAAGGCCAAGCAGCGTCAGGCCGAACAGGGCGTTGAAATTGCGCTTGGGTTTTTCGGCGGGGATCGCCTCGGTGCTCATTTTTGTCCTCCCGACTTTTCTTGTTTCTCGGCCAGTGCCTGACCCAAAATGTCCTCGTGGCTGGCGGTGCGGAAACCATGGGTCGCGACCAGCTTGCCGCGCCGGAACACGTGCAGCGTGTCTGCAAGCTCATAGACTTCCGGCAGATAGGACGAGATCAGGATGATGCCGGCGCCCTTGGACAGGAGCGTCGAGAACAGGCGGTAGATCTCGGCCTTAGTGCCGACATCGACGCCCACCGTCGGCTCGTCGAAGATGAACAGCTTGGCGCCATGCGCCAGCCATTTGCCGATGACGATCTTCTGCTGGTTGCCGCCTGAGAGGCTGGAGGCGAGCGCATTGCGCGTCGGCGTCTTGATGCGCAGGTCGGCGATCTGGCGGTCGGCCTCGGCTTTCTCCTTGGCGCCGGAAATCAGAAAATTGCTGGAGATGCGCTTGTAGATCGGCAGGTTGAGGTTCGTGCCGACCGGCAAATTGAGGCACAGGCCCTGGTCGCGGCGGCTTTCCGGAGCCAGCGCCATGCCGAGCCGGATCGCGTCGTGCTCGGAGTTGACCTGGACCTCCTTGCCTTGCCAGAGAATCTGGCCGGCCGACTTCCTGTGGCGGCCGTAAAGCGTGGTGACGAACTCGCTGCGGCCGGCGCCGATCAGGCCGTAGAGGCCGACGATCTCGCCGGCACGGACGGTCACCGAGACATTCTCGAAGCCTTTGCCCGAAAGGTTCTTCGTCTCGACAATCGTGGCGCCGGGGGTGAAATGCTCCTTGTGGTAGATCTGCTCGATCGAGCGGTTGATCATCAGCTTGACCAGTTCGGGCTCGTCGGTCTCGGCGATGTTGCGGGTGCCGACCAGAGTGCCGTCGCGCAGCACGGAAACGCGGTCGGCGAGCTCGAACACTTCCTCCATGCGGTGGCTGATATAGATGATGGTGACGCCTTCGCCTTTGAGCCGACGGATCAGCTTGAAGAGCTGGTCGGCCTCCTTGCGGGTGAGGTAGGCGGTCGGTTCGTCGAAGATCAGAAATTTCGTGCCGCGCACCGTAGCGCGGGCGGCGGCGATCAGCTGCTGCTGGCCGATGGTGAGATCGCCGAGCATGACATGCGCTGGCAAGTCGAAGCCCAGCCCGTCAATGATCTTCTGCGCGTCCTTCACCATGGCGCGCTGCTGCAGCAGGCCGAAGCGTGACTCCTCCTCGCCGAGGAACATGTTGGCGGCGACGGTGAGATGGCGGCACAGCACCACCTCCTGGTGGACGGCGTTGATGCCCAGCGCCATCGCCTCATGCGGCGTGGCCAAGGCGGTCGGCTTGCCTTCCCAGATCACCTCGCCGGAGGTGCGCGGCATGACGCCGGTCAGGAGTTTTATCAGGGTCGACTTGCCGGCGCCGTTCTCGCCGACGATGGCGTGGATCTCGCCCGCCTTGAAGGCAAGGTGCACGGGCTTCAGCGCATGCGTGCCGGGATAGCGCTTTTCCAGGCCGTTGAGCTCGAGGATCGTCCTGCCCGGTTCCAGCGTGGGGGCCGGATGCAATTCCTGCGCCGTCGACGTCATGACAATCCTCCCAGATTGGCCTCAACCATTGGGTACGCAGCGATGCGTCTGGCGCGCATCTTGAAGGCGGAGCCTAAATCGGGCCGGCGAATTTCCAAATAGCCCCGATGGATGTTTCCGGGGCGCGAGGCCCCGGAAACGACTGTCGCGATGCTGCTCACTTGAGCTTCGGGTTGAGCAGCGCGTCGATCTTGGGATCCTTCATGTTGTCCTTGGTGACGAGGTTCGCGCCGGTGTCGACATTGGCCTCGACCTTCTCGCCCTTCGAGGCGGCCAAGGCGGTCTTGATGCCGTCATACCCCATCCGGTACGGATCCTGGACGACCAGGCCCGAGATGACGCCGTCATTGAGGAACTTGATCAGCTTCTCGTCGCTGTCGAAGCCGATCAGCGCCACCTTGCCGCCGAGATTGTTTTCGGCGATCGCCTGGCCGACGCCCTGCGCCATGATCAGGTTCGAGGCGAAGATGCCCTTGAGGTCCGGATTGGCGGTGATCAGATCGGTCGCGATGTTGAGGCCGGTGGTGGCCTGGCCGTCGGCATATTTGTCGGCGACAAGCTCGAGGCCAGGATATTTGGCCTTGATCTGTTCGATGAAGCCTTGCTTGCGCTGCTCGAGCGAGCCGGCACCGGGAAGTGCCGTGATCAGAGCGACCTTGCCTTCCACCTTGCCGCCGTTGGCGGCGCCGATGGCGGCGGCGAGGCCGTCAGCGGCGACGCGGCCGCCCTGCACGTTGTCGGTGGTCAGGAAGGAGGTGAAGGCCTTGGAATCGGCGCCGGAGTCGATGCCGATGACCTTGACCTTGGAGGCAGCCTCGTCGATCGGCTTGCCGAGCGCCTTGAACTCGGTCGGCGAGATGACGACAGCCGCCGGGTTGCTGGCGACGGCGTTTTCCAGGATCGAGATCTGGCCATTGACGTCGGTTTCGGCCTGGGCGCCGAGTTCCGGCACGTTGACGCCGAGATCCTTGCCGGCCTTGCGGGCGCCGGCCAGAACGATCTGCCAGTAGAAGGATGTGGTATCCTTGACGATGATCGGAATGGTCACGTCGGCCGCCGAGGCGGGCGCGGAATGCATCGCGCCGGCGAGCATCGAAGCGGCGGCCAAAGCCACGAAGGCGCGGCGGTTGAGAAGGCTGGTCACGAATTTCATTAGGTTCCTCCCTAAGTCGCCTGGTGAAGGTTGCGGAAGCTCCATCTGGATAGGCGCGGCCCAAACAGAACTTTATCAATAAAAAACAGATACCGTTTTTTGATAGAGCATTGCCGTGACCGATGCAAGCGATGTCTGCTGTCGTGCGCGATGCGGGCTAGGGTCCGTTCGGCTCTTCCCTGGCAGTGCTCGGATGCTCCCGTTCCTCCTTATCGACATGGAACAATAATTTCATAATTCTGTCAACATGGAATATTTATTCCATGAAAAAAGCCTGCACTGTAGTGAAGGTCGCCTCCTGTTGTCGGTGGCGCTTCCGACGCGATAACTGCGTTTGATTAAAGCGTCGCGCCGAGATGCCACGGCACGAATTCGTTGTCGCCGTAGCCGAACGCCTCGCTCTTGGTCTTGCGGCCGGACGCCGTCTCGATGATCAGCTCGAAGATCTCGCGGCCCATGCCGGCGATGGTCTTCTCGCCCGAGGCGATAACCCCGCAATTGACGTCCATGTCCTCTTCCATCTGGTGATACATGGTCGAATTGGTGGCGACCTTGATCGACGGCGTCGGCCGGCAGCCAAAGCAGGAGCCGCGGCCGGTGGTGAAGACGATGACATTGGCGCCGCCGGCGACCTGGCCGGTGGCCGAAACCGGGTCGTAGCCGGGCGTGTCCATGAACACCAGGCCGCTGCCTGAGACTTTCTCGGCATAGCCGAAAACGCCGTTGAGCGGCGTCTGGCCGCCCTTGGCGACCGCGCCCAGTGATTTCTCGAGGATCGTGGTCAGGCCGCCGCGCTTGTTGCCGGGCGAGGGATTGTTGTCGATCGAGGCGCCGTGCTTGGCGGTATGGTCCTCCCACCACTTCACAAAGCCGTCAAGCTTGGCGGCGATTTCGGGTGAGGCGGCGCGGTAGGCCAGCAGATGCTCGGCGCCGTAGATCTCGGTCGTCTCCGACAAGATGCCGATGCCGCCGCAGTCTGCCAGGATATCGACGGCGGCGCCCAATGCCGGATTTGCCGTGATGCCGGACATGCCGTCCGAGCCGCCGCATTGCAGCCCGACGACGATCTCCGAGACCGGGATCGGCTCACGCTGCAGCTGGCCCACTTCCTCGGCGATCTCGGCCAGAACGCCCATCGCGCGCTCGACCGATTTGCGCGAGCCGCCGGCTTCCTGGATGTTGAAATGCCGCTTTCCCGCGGCCACGCCCTTCTGGCCGTAAAGCGTGAGCTGGTTGACCTCGCAGCCCAGGCCCACCATCAGCACGCCGCCGAAATTCGGATGGCGCGCATAGCCGGCTAAAGTGCGGTGCAGAACCATCATGCCGTCGCCGGTGGCGCTCATGCCGCAGCCCTGGCCGTGCACGATCGGCACGAAGCCGTCGATGCCGGGATATTTCGGCAGAAGCGTGCGGTTGGCTTCGTCCGCAATGGCATGGCAGACGGTCGACGAGCAATTGACGCTGGCGATGATGCCGATGAAGTTGCGCGTGCCGGAGCGCCCGTCGGCGCGGCGGTAGCCCATGAAGGTGCGCTTGCGGTCGGCCTCGGTGGCATGCTCGGCCTCGCTCGGCGGCACCACCGGCAAGCGGCCGCTCTCGAAAACCAGATTGTGCGAATGAACATGCTCGCCGGGCGCAATGTCTTGCGTGGCGCGGCCGATCGCCTGCGCGTATTTCACAACCGCTTCGCCCGCCGGGATCGGCTTGATCGCCACCTTGTGGCCCGGCTCGATCACGGCAGTCGCGGTTGCGCCGCCCGGCAATTGCGTTCCAATCTCGATGCGCCCGTTGGCAACGGCGACATTATCGGAGGGTGAGAGAAGGATGGTGTTTGCAACGTTCACGGGCGGCTGTCCTGGGTGATCCTGGGAATGCGGGCGGATTGACTTGCGCCCGTTTAAAGGTAATGTCTTTTATCGGGAAAAAACAATTTTGCGTCAATTGTTTTTTCGCTCGGTTGGCGCTCGTCTTTTGGACGCCCGCGCCGCCCGTTCGGCAAGCCGGCGAAAAACGTTCCGCTTTCGGAGGCTTGCGCCAGAGCAATTCCAGGAAAAGTGCGTAGCGGCTTTCCGTCCGGAATTGCGCAGAAACAAAGATTTAGCGCAGTTCGGCGATTCCGAGAAACGCTGAGCTGCTCTAGGAACACCGATCATATCGCGTTTCCGGCAGGCCGCCGCAAGCGTTGGGGGATACGGGGCATGTCGAAAAGCAACAATGTCTACAAGGACGCCTTCAACCGCTGCCTCAGGTTGCTCGACGAGACCAAGAGCCTGCCTTCGGAACCGGAACTCGGCACGCTGCTCGGCGTCAGCCGCACCACGGTGCGCAGCATCCTTGCGCGCATGGAAGAAACCGGCCTGATCGACTGGAACAAGCGCAACAAGACGGTGCTCAGGGCGCCGCGGCCGGAGGATTTCTTCCCCGAGGAGGAGACCGACTCGCTGGCGGAGATCATCGAGCGCTCCTTCATGCGTCGCCTGCTTGCGGGCGGCGCGGAAGCCGGCATGCAGATCAACGAGCTGGAGCTGGCGCGCGAGATCGGCGTCGGCACCACCAGCGTGCGCGAATTCCTGATCCGCTTCTCGCGCTTCGGACTAATCGAGAAGCGGCGCAACAGCCACTGGGTGCTGAAGGGTTTCACACGCGCCTTCGCGCTGGAGCTGACCGAGATCCGCGAGATTTTCGAGCTGCGTTCGGCGGCGGCTTTCGCCGCCCTGCCGGAAGATAGCGCTGTATGGGCCGATCTTGACCGGCTGGAGCTCGAGCATCGCCAGCTCGCGAGCGAGATCGCCACGCGCTTCAACGAATTCTCCGAGCTCGACGAGCGCTTCCACCGGCTGATCCACCGCGCCTCGCACAATCGCTTCATCGTCGACTTCTACGATGTCATCGCTATGATCTTCCACTACCACTATCAGTGGAACAAGGCTGAGGAGCGCCAGCGCAACGAGGTCGCTATCCAGGAGCATCTCGCCTATATCGCGGCGCTGAAATCGCGCGATCCCGGCAAGGTGGACGCCGCCTGTCGCAAGCACCTGAAGTCGGCGCGCCAGACGCTGCTGACCTCAATTCCCGAAGGGCGGCAGATGCAGCCCGCCTGACAGGCCGGCCGCGATCCACGACGACTTATCGCGCCGCGTTGCCGCAGCGCGGTTTTGCCGATTTCCCGCGCGCATTCCCCGTGCTACCGTCGACGCGTTTCCGGGAGAGGCTTTGCGTTGCATATCCGGCTGAGACGATGGAGCATGCCGGCCGCGTTCGTCGCGGCGCTGCTTCTATTGCTTCAGTCCTCTCTCGGCGCTTTCGCCTTCGGCGCGTCTTCGCAGGTCGACGCCTTCGGCAACGTCATCTGCACGCATGAAGGGGCTGTAAAACTCCCCGGCGGCGATCCCCACCAACAACATCTGCCGGCCTGCTGCTCGCTCGGCTGCAACACGGTTTCGGCGGCGCATCTGCCGCCGCCGGAGGCCGGCGCCCTGGCCAGGATCCAGCTTTTCGAGGCCGTCGCCTTCCAGCTTCCGGCCTTCCGGCACCAGGATTTCGCCCGCGACCGCTCTCCGGCCAATCCGCGCGCGCCGCCGGCGATGGTCTGATCCGCGGAACCTTCCGCAGACCTATTCATCCAAAGATCAGACTGTTCGCGGCCGCATTCCGGCGCGATCCCGTACTCATGGAGCAACCATGTCCAATCTTCTTCCCAAGGCGGAAGCCTTCGCCCTTCGCGGCGCGCCGCCGTTTCACCTCCCGCTGCGCGTTTGCCTTGCCGTGCTCAGCCTTTTTCTTCTCCTGGCCTGCATTCCCGCCGCCTTGGCGCATGAGTTCAAGATCGGCGATCTCGAGATCGAGCATCCCTGGTCGCGGGCGACGCCGCCGGGCGCCAAGGTGGGCGGCGGCTATTTCACCGTGATCAACAAGGGCAGCGCGCAGGACCGGCTGCTGTCGATCTCCTCCGACATCTCCGAAAAGGCTGAACTGCATGAGATGGGCGTCAAGGACGGCGTCATGACCATGCGGCCGGTCGAGGGCGGGCTGGAGATCCCGGCCGGCGGCAAGGTCGCGCTGAAGCCGGGCGCTTATCACCTGATGTTCACCGGCCTGAAGCGGCAGCCGAAGCAGGGCGAGAAATTCCCCGCGACGCTGACCTTCGAGAAGGCGGGCAGCGTCAACGTCGAGTTCGCCGTCGAAGGCATCGGCGAGACGGGCAGTGGCGATATGGGCGACATGGATCACGCCGAGTAATCCGCCAATTCGAAATCAGAGGCACAATTTATGAAAAAGTATATTTTGGCGGCGGGCGCGCTTTGCGCGCTCGGGACCAACGCCGCGCTCGCCCACATCACGCTCGAAACGCAGGAAGCGGCCGTCGGCTCGACCTACAAGGCCGTCTTGCGCGTGCCGCATGGCTGCGAGGGCAAGGCAACGACCGCGGTGCGTGTGCAGATCCCCGAAGGCGTCATCGCGGTGAAGCCGATGCCCAAGCCCGGCTGGACGCTGCAGGTCAAGAAGGGCAAATACGAGAAATCCTACCAGCTCTATGGCGAGGCCTTGACCACCGGCGTGAAGGAAGTCGACTGGAGCGGCGGCAATCTGCCGGACGAATTCTATGACGAATTCGTCTTCCGCGCCTCGCTGGCGGCCGATCTGCCGGCCGGCCAGATGCTCTATTTCCCGGTGGTGCAGGAATGCGGCGATGCCGCCGAGCGCTGGATCGAGATCCCGGCGGCCGGCCAGGACGAGGACGCCTTGGAAACGCCTGCGCCCGGCATCAAATTGCTGCCGAAGAAATGATCTCTGTTGGCGCGCTCCCTCGGGGCGCGCCACCATTTCCAGTCATGACGGCATGAACGCAGCACTGCCTTCCTCGATGAACCGCATGCTTGCCGGCTCGCTTGCCTGGCTCGCGGCAATGCTCGTGGCGATGGTGCTGCTCGTCGTGCCCGGCCGCGCTTTGGCGCATGCGGCGCTGGTCGCAACCGATCCGGCCGACGGCGCCGTGCTGACGCAAAGTCCCGGCAAATTCTCGCTGACCTTCAGCGAGCCCGTCTCGCCGCTGGTGCTGACGCTTGTGCGGCCGGACGGCTCGCAGCTTACGCTGACGTCCTTCCGTCTCAAGGACCAGACGGTCGAGATCGACAATCCCGAAACGCTCAAATCCGGCACGCATGTGCTGAGTTGGCGGGTCGTTTCGGTCGACGGTCATCCGGTCGGCGGCTCGGCGCTGTTTTCAATGGGCGCGCCAAGCGCGGCACCAGTGGCGGGTGAGGCCGTCGACTGGACGCTGCGGGCAGCGATCTGGCTCGGCAAGCTGTTTCTCTATGCCGGACTTTTTCTGGGCATCGGCGGCGCGTTCGCACTTGCCTGGCTCGCCGAGGACCGGCGCCGCGGCCAACGCTTCGTCATCGCGGCCCTTCTTATCGGTCTCGTCGGAGCGCCGCTTTCGCTCGGCCTGCAGGGGCTGGATGCGCTCGGCGCGCCGCTCGCCCGGTTTGCGACACCGGCTGTCTGGAAGACCGCGCTCGAGACGAGCTTCGTCTGGACGGTGCTGCTCGGCCTGATCGCGCTCGGCTCGGCTTTGCTTTCTCTTGCCGGACCGTCGGGCTTGCGCAAGCTGGCGGCGTCCGTAGCACTGCTCGGTGTTGGCGCGGCCCTTGCCGCGAGCGGTCACGCCAGCGCCGCCGAACCGCAATGGCTGACGCGGCCGCTGGTATTCCTGCACGGCACCGCGATCGCCTTCTGGGCGGGTGCGCTGGCGCCGCTCGGCCTCGCGCTGCGGCAGCAGCCGGCGAAAGCGAAGGTCTTTCTGAGGCACTTCTCGCGCGCGATCCTGCCGGTCGTGGCTGTCCTTGCCGCCAGCGGCATCGTGCTGGCGATCATCCAAGTGCAGCAGCCGGCGGCGCTGATCCATACCGCTTATGGCCGGCTGCTGCTGCTCAAGCTCACCCTGCTGCTCTTCCTGTTCACGTTGGCCTCCATCAACCGCTGGACGTTGACCGCCCCGGCTGTGGCCGGCGACACCGAGGTGCAGCGGCGGATGGTGCGCTCGATCGGCATCGAGGTGGTCATCGTGCTCGCCATCTTCGGCGTCGCCGCCGGCTGGCGCTTCACCCCGCCGCCACGCGCGCTGGCGATCGCCGCCGCGCAACCGGTTTCGATCCACATCCACACGCTGAAGGCGATGGCCGATCTCGGCATCACGCCGGGCCATGCCGGCGAGGTTGCCGCTTCGATGATGATCATGACCGGCGAATTCGGGCCGCTCGACGCCAAGGAGGTGACGCTGGTGCTGTCGAAGCCGGATTCCGGCATCGAGCCGATCAAGCGGCCGGCGAGAAAATCCGGCGACGGCACCTGGCGTATCGACAATCTCGTCATCCCGCTGCCGGGCCGCTGGGACGCCCGGCTCGATATTCTCGTTTCGGACTTCGAGGTGGTGAAGATCGAGGCGCCGATCGATATCCGCGCAGAGTGAAATTAAGAGTGAAGGTGAATAGTGAATGGTGAATAGCAGGCGATTTTCGTTTCCGCGTCGCGACGGCGTTCGCCTGTCCATTTCACTATTCACCATTCACCATTCGCCCTCTGTCTTCACCTCGGTCTCACCGACCTCGACACAATTCGGCGAGACGGTTGACGCAGCCGCCAAGGCCCGTCATTCATCTGGGAAAGGCGTTCTCCAGGACGCAACCCACAACAAGCATCCGAACGCAGGGAAGAAACGATGGAAAAAGCCGAAATCGGCCTGATCGGCCTTGGCACGATGGGTTCCAACCTGGCGCTCAACATCGCCGAGCACGGGCACCGCATCGCCGTCTTCAACCGCACGCCGTCGCGCACCGACGCCTTTGTCGACAGTGCCGGTTCGCTGAAGGACATGGTCGTTCCCTGCTACAGCCTGGAGGAGCTCGCCGCCGCGATCCGGCCTCCGCGGCCGATCATCATCATGGTGCTGGCCGGCAAGCCGGTCGACGAGCAGATCGCGGCGCTGCGCGGCGTGCTGTCGGCCAACGACATCGTGATCGATGCCGGCAACGCCAATTTCCGCGACACGATGCGCCGCTTCTCGGAGCTGTCCGGCTCGGGCCTGACCTTTATCGGCATGGGCGTGTCGGGCGGCGAGGAGGGCGCGCGGCACGGCCCCTCGATCATGGTCGGCGGCACTGAGGAGTCCTGGAAGCGCGTCGAGAAAGTGCTGACGGCGATCTCGGCCAAGTTCAAGGGCGAGCCCTGCGCCGCCTGGCTCGGCACCGACGGCGCCGGCCATTTCGTCAAGACCATCCACAACGGCATCGAATATGCCGACATGCAGATGATCGCCGAGATCTACGGCATCTTGCGCGACGGCCTCGGCATGGCGCCGAAGGAGATCGGCAAGGTCTTCGAAGAATGGAACAAGGGCCGGCTCAATTCCTACCTGATCGAGATCACCGCAAAAGTTCTCGCCGCCGACGATCCCAAGACCGGCAAGCCGGTTGCCGACATCATCCTCGACCGCGCCGGGCAGAAGGGCACCGGCAAATGGTCGGTCATCGAAGCGCAGCAGCTCGGCATTCCGGCGACGGCGATCGAGGCGGCGGTCGCGGCGCGCGTGCTGTCCTCGATCAAGGATGAGCGGCAGGCGGCGGAAAAGGCCTATGGCAATATCGGCGTCGAAAAGATTTCCGGCGACAGCGGCGCGCTGCTCAAGGACCTGGAGTTGGCATTGTTCGCCGGCAAGATCGCGGCTTACGCGCAAGGTTTCGCGGTGATGAGCGGCGCCTCCAAGGAATTCAACTGGAATCTGCCCATGCCGACCATCGCCAAGATCTGGCGCGCCGGCTGCATCATCCGCTCGCAGATGCTGGACACGATGGCCGAGGCCTTCGGCTCAGGCAGCGCTTCCACCAATCTGCTGATGGCGCCGGCCTTCATCGCCATGATGAAGGAGGCGCATCCGTCGCTGAGGCGCATCGTGGCGCGCGCCTCCGAGGCCGGCTCGCCGGTGCCGGCGCTGTCGTCGGCGCTCGCCTATTTCGACAGCTACCGCCAAGGACGCGGCACCTCGAACCTGATTCAGGCGCAGCGCGACTTCTTCGGCGCGCACGGCTTCGAGCGCATCGGGGAAGAGGGGGCGTTTCATGGCCCATGGGGCAGTGGGGCCGCCTAGGGCCAGGTGAGGCCGGCCTGCAAATGGCGGCTTCCTGCGCTTCCGGTGCTCACGTACTTTAAATACGCTCCGCTCCGGTTCTCGGAAGCCACCATTTTCGACTCGGCCTGACCTGCCCCTCAAGTCGCGCCAGTCAGCCGCGATAGGGCAAAACCTCGCTCGGCGTGCTGAGCGATTGCAGCGTGCCTGGATCGGCGCCACCGATCCAGCCGAGCACGGCGCGGGCGAGCTCGGAGCCGGCGAGCCGGAAGTTCTCGTTGACGACAAGCAGCTCCCGCCGGAACAGATGCAGCAGTTCCGACGATTGTTTCGACACCACGTCGACGTCGCGGCCGAGCTTCAGCCCGGCGTCCTCTATGCCGGCCACGATGGCGAGCGTGGCGGCGGCGGCGCTGCTGACGAAGCCGTCCGGACGGTCCTTGCGCCGCATCAATTGCGCGGTCCGCATCCTGATCTGCTCGATCGACTGATCGATGGAGACGGTGTTGAACGGCACCTCGCTGGCACCCACCTCGCTCAGCGCATCGGCAAAGCCGGCGACCGTATGGCCGTGATAGGTGAGGCCGACCGGGGGCGTCACCAGGGCAAGCCGGTTGCGGCCCCTGCCGGCGAGGTAGCGGACGGCTTCGCCGGCAAAGGCATAATTGTCGAAGTCGTGATAGGGATGCACCAGCCCCATGTCGGTGCGACCATGCGTGGCGAAGGGAATGCCGCGCTCCAGCATATAGCGCGCCCGTGGATCGTTGGGCTGGGTGCGCGAGATGATGACGCCGTCGGCCGAGCCCGTCTCGACCAGATAGCGCACGGGGTCCAGCGGATCCTGCGAGCGCGAATAGGGCGTGACGATCAGATGGTAGGGCGTGTCGGCGATCACCTCGGTGACGCCGTAGATGATGTCCGAGACGAAGCTCATGAGCTCGTGCTCGGTGTTCAGCACAAGCGATATCACGTTGGTCTTGCCGGTTCTCAAGCGCACGCCGGCGCGGTTCGGGCGATAGCCGATCTGCTTGGCGACGAGCTGGACGCGACGCCTGGTCTCGGCGCCGATCTCGGGCGCATCCTTCAGCGCCCGCGAGACTGTCGTGACGCCCAGCCCGGTCATGAAGGCAAGCGTCTTCAACGTCGGCCGTTCCTTGCCCGACGTGTCGTCGTCGCCCTTCTTCGTTATCCGTCTATCCATCGTCCCGCCCGTCAGGCGCATAGCAGTCGCGGGGCCGACCGGCAATCGTGCGGCGGTGACATTTGCGCGACCTTCAGTTTGCGGCTCGGCTCAATATACTGAAACGTTACAGATTGCCAATCTTCGTGATCAATCGGCGAGATCGCGCCATCGGCATCGTGGATGCGGAGAGGGGCCGAAAGTCGCTGGAATCACAAAGAAATGTCGGCCCGAGCCTGCTTTTGGCATCAATCGACTGATCCGACACCGGCATTGCCACTTAGGAAGAAAGATTTTGTTCGCGTCGCGAAAAAATCTTGGCCGGCCTCAAGGCGAGGGGTTGCCTAGGCGGATCATTTGCCGTATCGAAAATCTGTAACGTTTCAGATTCTGGGAGGAGCCGAAATGCGATACAAATTCCTGACTGCCGCCTTTGCCGCGACAGTTGCGCTCAATTTCGCCGGTCCGGCGGCCGCAACCGACCTGGAAGTCACCCATTGGTGGACTTCCGGCGGCGAGGCGGCAGCGGTGGCCGAGCTTGCCAAGGCATTCGACGCGACGGGCAACCACTGGGTCGACGGCGCCATTGCAGGCTCCGGCGGCACGGCGCGGCCGATCATGATCAGCCGCATCACCGGGGGCGATCCAATGGGCGCAACCCAGTTCAACCACGGCCGCCAGGCGGAGGAACTGGTGCAGGCCGGGCTGATGCGCGACCTCACCGATATCGCCACCAAGGACAAGTGGACGGAGATCGTGCGGCCGAAGAGCCTGCTCGATAGTTGCACCATCGACGGCAAGATCTATTGCGTGCCGGTCAATATCCATTCCTGGCAGTGGCTGTGGCTGTCCAACGAGGCCTTCCAGAAGGCCGGCCTGCCTGTGCCGAAGGACTGGAATGAATTCGTGGCGGATGCGCCGGCGCTGGAAAAGGCGGGCATCATTCCGCTCGCGGTCGGCGGACAGGCCTGGCAAGCCTCGGGCGCCTTCGACGTGCTGATGGCCGCGACCGGGGGCACCGACACGTTCCTCAAGGTCTACAAGGACAAGGACGCCACCTTCGCGGCAGGCCCGGAGATCGCCAAGGTGTTCAAGGCGGCGGACGACGCCCGCAAGATGGCCAAGAACACCAATGTGCAGGACTGGAACCAGGCCACCAATCTGGTCATCACCGGCAAGGCCGCCGGCCAGATCATGGGCGACTGGGCGCAGGGCGAGTTCCAGGTTGCCGGCAAGACGGCCGGCAAGGACTATACCTGCCTGCCCGGCCTCGGCCTGAACGAAGTCATCGCCACGGGCGGCGACGCCTTCTACTTCCCGCTGCTGAAAGATGCCGACAAGTCCAAGGCGCAGGCGGTGCTCGCCGAGACCTTGCTCGATCCGAAGACCCAGGTCGCCTTCAACCTCAAGAAGGGCTCGCTGCCGGTGCGTGGCGACGTCGACCTCAACGCGGCGAACGACTGCATGAAGAAGGGCCTCGCCATCCTCGCCAAGGGCGCCGTCATGCCGTGGACGGACCAACTGCTTTCGCAGGACAGCCAGAAGCAGAAGGAGGACCTGTTCTCCGAGTTCTTCGCCAAACCGGACATGACAGTCGAAGAAGCGCAGAAGCGCTTCGCCGCCATCATCGCTTCGGCCGATTGATCTACCGGCGCCCCGCCAGCTCCCGGTCCCTGCCTAACGGGGGTCGGGAGCATGATGTCCTCATTGCCCCAGCCCGGCTGTCGAGATGAGCAATAGCGAACGTCCCAACCAGCTTTTCCGTAACCTCAATGCGAAGATCGCATCGATTCCGATGGTGCTCACCGCGCTTGTGGTGTTCGTCGGCGGCACGGCCTGGACGGTTCTCTACTCCTTCACCAATTCGAAGCTGCTGCCACGGCTCAACTTCGTCGGCCTCGACCAGTATCATCGGTTGTGGGCGACGCCGCGCTGGCTGATCTCGATCGAGAACCTCCTGATCTACGGCGTGATCTCGCTGGTGTTCTCGCTGGTGATCGGCTTCGTCCTGGCGGCGCTCCTCGACCAGAAGATCCGCTTCGAGGATACGTTCCGCACCATCTTCCTCTATCCCTTCGCGCTCTCCTTCATCGTCACCGGGCTGGTCTGGCAATGGCTGCTCAACCCGGATTTCGGCATCCAGCGCGTCGTGCGCGACCTTGGCTGGACGAGCTTCAGCTTCGACCCG
Source organism: Mesorhizobium sp. CA10 (assembly GCF_020165285.1). Taxonomy (NCBI): domain Bacteria; kingdom Pseudomonadati; phylum Pseudomonadota; class Alphaproteobacteria; order Hyphomicrobiales; family Phyllobacteriaceae; genus Mesorhizobium; species Mesorhizobium sp. CA10. The sequence continues at coordinate 84,202 of NZ_JAIUHV010000011.1, read as the reverse complement.
CTTTATAATTCCAGCATCGTCATCTACGGCATTTCCATCGCCGCGCTCTGGCAGGGCACGGGGTTGATCATGTGCCTGATGCTTGCCGGCCTGCGCGGCATCGACGAAGACATATGGAAGGCGGCGCGGGTGGACGGCATCCCGATGTGGAAGACCTACCTGTTCATCGTCATCCCGATGATGCGGCCGGTCTTCATCACCACGCTGGTCATCATCGCCGCCGGCATCGTCAAGGTCTATGACCTCGTCGTGGCGCAGACCAGCGGCGGGCCGGGAATCGCCTCCGAAGTGCCGGCAAAATACGTCTACGACTACATGTTCTTCGCCCAGAATCTCGGCCAGGGTTTCGCCGCCTCGACCATGATGCTGCTCTCGGTGATGATCGTCATCGTGCCATGGGCCTATCTCGAATTCGGAGGCCGCCGGCGTGGTTGATGTCGCTGCCTCCCCATCCGATGCGGGCGTCCTTCGGCGCGACGAAGCCGGGCCTGCCGGCGCGAAGCCGCGGCATGCGCTCTCGCGCCGCAACATCTTTCTCTACGGCACGCTGATCGTCGTGGCGCTCTATTACCTTTTGCCGCTCTACGTGATGATCGTCACGTCGCTGAAGGGCATGCCGGAAATCCGCCTCGGCAACATCTTCTCGCCGCCGGTGGAAATCACCTTCGAACCCTGGGTGAAAGCCTGGGCGACCGCCTGCACCGGCCTCAACTGCGACGGGCTCTCGCGCGGTTTCTGGAATTCGGTGCGCATCACCGTGCCGTCGGTGCTGCTGTCGATCGCGATCGCCTCGGTGAACGGCTATGCCTTGGCCAACTGGCGCTTCAAGGGCGCCGACACCTTCTTCATCATCCTGATCGTCGGCGCCTTCATCCCCTACCAGGTGATGATCTACCCGATCGTCATCATCCTGCGCGAGATCGGCATATACGGCACCCTGACCGGCCTTGTGATCGTGCATTCGATCTTCGGCATGCCGATCCTGACGCTCTTGTTCCGCAACTATTTCACGTCGATGCCGGAGGAACTGTTCCGCGCGGCGCGCGTCGACGGCGCCGGCTTCTGGGGCATTTATCTGCGCATCATGCTGCCGATGTCGCTGCCGATCTTCGTCGTCGCCATCATCCTGCAGGTCACCGGCATCTGGAACGACTTCCTGTTCGGCGTCGTCTACACGCGCCCCGACACCTATCCGATGACGGTGCAGCTCAACAACATCGTCAATTCGGTGCAAGGCGTGAAGGAATACAATGTCAACATGGCGGCCACCATCCTGACCGGCCTTGTGCCGCTCATGGTCTATTTCATTTCCGGCAAGCTCTTCGTGCGCGGCATCGCGGCCGGCGCAGTGAAAGGATGATGATGGCAGCGGCAATCGCCAATCCCAGCGTTTCAATCCAGGACCTGTCGCTCAATTTCGGTGTGATGTCGGTGCTGAAGACGCTCAATCTCGACGTCGCCGAGGGCGAGTTCATCGTGCTTCTGGGACCGTCCGGCTGCGGCAAATCCACCTTGCTCAACTGCATAGCCGGCCTGCTCGACATTTCGGAAGGTCGCATCTTCATCAAGGGCAAGAACGTCACCTGGGAGGAGCCTAAGGACCGCGGCATCGGCATGGTGTTCCAGTCCTACGCGCTCTATCCGCAGATGACGGTCGAGAAGAACCTGTCCTTCGGTCTGCGCGTTGCCGGCCTGGCCAAGGACGAGATCGCCAAGCGCATCGCACGCGCCGCCGAGATCCTGCAGATCGAGCCGCTGTTGCAGCGCAAGCCCTCGGCGCTCTCCGGCGGCCAGCGGCAGCGCGTGGCGATCGGGCGCGCGCTGGTGCGCGACGTCGACGTCTTCCTGTTCGACGAGCCGCTCTCCAATCTCGATGCCAAGCTGCGGGCGGAACTGCGGGTCGAGATCAAGCTGCTGCACCGCAAGCTCGAAAACACCATGATCTACGTCACCCACGATCAGATTGAGGCAATGACGCTCGCCGACCGCATCGCCGTGATGAAGGGCGGCGTCATCCAGCAGCTCGACGCGCCGCAGACCATCTACAACCGTCCGGTCAATCGCTTCGTTGCCGGCTTCCTCGGCTCGCCGGCGATGAACTTTGTCGACGGCCATTTGGAAAACGCGGATGGCGGCTGGCATTTTCTCGCCGATGGTCTGAAGATTCCACTCAGTACCTATAATTTCGATCGGCAGCCGGAACCCGGACCAGCCGTGTTCGGCATCAGGCCCGAACATGTGAGTCTGAACAGCGGCGCCGGCTGGCCATTCTCGGCGGCCAGCAAAGTCGAAGTGGTGGAACCTATGGGCTCCGACACGCTGGTCTGGCTGCAGCTCGCCCAACAGAAATTCAGCGTCCGGGTTACCTCGGAGCGCACGCCCCGGAATGATGAGGCGGTGACCGTCGGCTTCGATCCGATGCGCGCTTCGCTCTTCGATGCCCAGACCGGCAACCGCCTTTAACCTCCCAAGCAGAACGGACAGGACATGAACTGGTCATTCCAACTCTACAGCGCTCGCAATTTTCAACCATGGAACGACGTGGTGAAAATGCTCGGCGAGCTCGGCTACAGCCAGGTCGAAGGCTTTGGCGGCGTCTATGACGACCCGAAGGCGTTTCGCGCCGAGCTCGACAAGAACGGGCTTGCGATGCCGACCGGGCATTTCTCGATCGAGGCGCTGGAGAACGATTTCGACGGCGTGCGCAAGATCGCCGACGCGCTCGGCATCAGGCTTGTGATCTGCCCCTATCTGATGCCCGATCAGCGCCCGTCCGACGCCGCCGGCTGGCGCGGCTTCGGCGAGCGCCTCGCCAAGGTGGGCGAGGTGGCAAAAAAGGCCGGCTACGGCTTTGCCTGGCACAACCATGATTTCGAGTTCAAGGCGCTTGCGGACGGCTCGCTGCCGCAGGACCACATCCTGTCCGCGGCACCGGACATCGGCTGGGAAATGGACGTCGCCTGGGTGGTGCGCGGCGGCGCCGATCCGCTGCCCTGGATCGAGAAGCATGGCAAGCGGATCGTTGCCGTCCACGTCAAGGACATGGCGAAGCCGGGCGAGGGGCTGGACGAGGACGGCTGGTCCGATGTCGGTCACGGCACGATCGACTGGGCGGGCCTGTTCAAGACGTTGCGCGCCAAGAGCGCGGCGCAGTATTTCGTCATGGAGCAGGACAACCCCAACGACATCGAGCGCTATGCCCGCCGCTCAATCGCAGCAGCCAAGAGCTGGCAGGAGTAATCGAAATGGCAGAGAAACTTGGCATCGGCGTCATTGGCTGCGGCAACATCTCGAAGGCGTATTTTTCGCTGGCGCCGCTGTTCCGCGGCATCAAGATGCGCGCCTGCGCGGATATCAACATGGAGGCCGCGAAAGCGCGGGCGAAGGAGTTCAAGCTGCGCGCCGAGACGGTCAACGACCTGCTCAAGGACGACGAGATCGACATCATCGTCAACCTGACGGTTCCGGCGGTGCACTACGAAATCTCCAAAGCAGTGCTCGACGCCGGCAAGCATGTCTATTCAGAAAAGCCGTTCGTCTTGTCGATCGAGGAAGGGCTCGATCTCAAGAAACGGGCCGAGAAGAAGGGCCTGCGCATCGGTTCGGCGCCGGATACGTTCCTCGGCGGCGCGCACCAACTGGTCCGCGATCTCATCGATAGCGGCAAGCTGGGCGCGATCACAAGCGGCACCTGCCATGTGATGGGCCACGGCATGGAGCACTGGCACCCCAACCCGGATTTCTTCTTCCAGCCGGGCGCCGGCCCGGTACTCGACATCGGGCCATACTATGTCACCAACCTGATCCAGTTGATCGGGCCGGTGAAGCAGGTGGCCGCCTTCGCAACGACGCCGGCCAAGGAGCGCACCATCAGCTCCAAACCGCGGGCGGGCGAGAAGATCCCGGTGAACACGCCGACCACCATCCATGCGCTGCTCGAATTCGCGAATGGCGCGGTGATCACGCTCAACACCTCCTGGGACGTCTGGAGCCATGGCCACGCGCCGATGGAGCTCTACGGAGAATTGGGCACCGTCTTCGTGCCGGATCCGAATTTCTTCGGCGGCGATGTACGCTTCACCGACTCGGCCAAGCCGGTGAAGAAGCTGCCCAAGTGGAACCATCCGTTCGGCGTGCCGAACGAGATGCACGGCCAGGGCATGATGGCTAATTATCGCACCGCCGGCCTTGCCGACATGGCAATCGCGATTGGCGAAGGGCGGCCGCACCGCTGCTCGATGGAGCTGGCGCTGCACGCCGTCGATGTCATGACCGGCATCCTGCGCTCGGGCGAAAGCGGCAAATATGTCGCCATGCAGACGACCTGCGAGCGGCCGGCCGCGCTGGGCGTCAAGGACGCGAAGACGTTGCTGGCGAAGAAAAAGTAGGTGGCAACCCCTCTCCCCGTTCAGGCGGGGAGAGGGTAAGGGTTAGGGGCAAGCATCGATTCAAATCAGGTTGGCGATGGTCGCCGCGCCGTTTCGATCCCAAGGATTCCCTATGCCCTATGTCGCCGCCGAAAACCGCTACGAGAAGATGATCTATAACCGCTGCGGACGGTCCGGCCTGAAGCTGCCGGCGATCTCGCTTGGGCTATGGCACAATTTCGGCAACGATACGCCGCACAGGACCAAGCAGGCGATCGTGCGCAAGGCCTTCGACCTCGGCATCACGCATTTCGACCTCGCCAACAATTACGGCCCGCCGCCCGGCTCGGCGGAAACCGCGTTCGGCGAGATTCTGCGCACCGATTTCGCCGCCTACCGCGACGAGATGATCATCTCGACCAAGGCCGGTTACGAGATGTGGGCCGGTCCGTACGGCGAATGGGGCAGCCGCAAATATGTGCTCGCCAGCCTCGACCAGAGCCTCAAGCGCATGGGGCTCGACTATGTCGACATCTTCTATTCGCACCGTTTCGATCCCGAGACGCCGCTCGAAGAAACGATGGGCGCGCTCGACCACGCGGTGCGCTCGGGCAAGGCGCTCTATGCCGGCATCTCGTCCTACAATTCGCAGCGCACGCGGGAAGCAGCCGACATTTTGCGCCAGCTCGGCACGCCATGCCTCATCCACCAGCCGAGCTATTCGATGCTCAACCGCTGGGTCGAGGAGGATGGGCTGCTCGACACGCTGGAGGGGCTCGGCATCGGCTCGATCGTGTTCTCGCCGCTGGCGCAGGGCATGCTGACCGACAAATATCTCGGCGGCATCCCCGAGGGCAGCCGCGCATCCCAGGGCAAGTCGTTGCGACCGGCCTTCATCAACGACAAGTCGATCGCCAACATCAAGGCGCTCAACGCCATTGCCGGCCGCCGCGGCCAGACCTTGGCACAGATGGCGCTGGCCTGGGTGCTGCGCAAAGGCCGCGTGACCACGGCGCTGATCGGGGCCAGCCGGCCGGAACAGGTCGAGGATTGCGTCGGCTCGCTCAAGGCGCTCGAGTTCTCCGACGCCGAGCTCGCCGAGATCGACAGCCACGCCCGCGAGTCCGACATCAACCTCTGGGCGGCTTCGGCCGAACGCAAGGGGCGGCCGCGCAAGTAGCGATCAGCTGGCGAACCATCTCGTCGGGGCGCGCATCAGAAGGGATGCGCAGCTGCGGAAACAGTGGCAAAATCGCTAGTTCGTCGTTATCTCAGGGGAATTGAAGTCGTTCGCGAGATCTGCCGCGAGCGTCGATTGGGCGAACAAGATGACGGCAAGAGATGCGCTGACCAAGAACCAGCTCTGCGTGCTCGAGAAGCTCGAGGCGTCCAGCGGACCGCTCAGCGCCTATACTTTGCTCGACCAGCTGCGCGAGCGCGGTTTCCGCGCGCCGCTGCAGGTCTACCGGGCGCTCGACACGCTGGTGAAGTCCGGCTTCGTGCACCGGCTCGAAAGCCTAAACTCCTTCGTCGCCTGCGCCGAGCCGCACGACCACAGTCATTCAATGACGGCCTTCGCCATCTGCGACAATTGCGGCCAGGTGACCGAGATGTCCGACCACGATGTCGATCACCGGCTGGACGAATGGGTGCGCTCGACGGGATTTGCCGCCAAGAAGGCGGTGATCGAGTTTCGCGGTGTGTGCGCCAAGTGCAGGGCTGAGGCTGCTTGAGGCTCAGGTAGCCGGTTGATGCCGGCGCGAGGCACCCCCCTCTGTCCTGCCGGACATCTCCCCCGCAAGGGGGGAGATTAGCTGTCATCTCGGGTTTCGCTAACCTCCAACGTTACAGAACCAGCGGAGCGCGGAAGCTGCCAATCTCCCCCCTTGCGGGGGAGATGGCCGGCAGGCCAGAGGGGGGTGTGAAGGATCGCGGCGCTTGTCGCCCGACACCGTTAATGCGCCTCATCCCAATTATCCGCGGCCCGCGCATCGACATGCAGCGGCACCGACATCGAGACCGCCGGCATCGGCGCATTCTCCATCACCTTGCGCACCACGGGGATCGTCGCCTCCACCTCCGCTTCCACCGTCTCGAAGATCAGCTCGTCATGCACCTGCAACAGCATGCGGGCGGAGAGCTTCGCCTTGTCCAGCGCTTCTTCCATATGCACCATGGCGCGGCGAATAATGTCGGCGGCGGTGCCCTGGAGTCTGGCGTTGATCGAGGCGCGCTCGTTGAAAGCGCGCACCGACGGGTTGGAAGCCCTTATCTCCGGATAGTGGATGCGGCGGCCGAAGATCGTCTCGACGAAACCGTTCTCCCGCGCATAGGCCTTGGTCTCCTCGATATAGTCCCGGATGCCCGGAAAACGCTCGAAATAGCGTTTGATGTAGGCGCCCGCCTCCTCGCGCGGGATCGACAGCTGGTTGGCGAGGCCGAAGGCCGAGATGCCGTAGATGATGCCGAAATTGATCGCCTTGGCGCGCCGGCGCACTTCCGAAGGCATGCCTTCGACCGGCACATTGAACATTTCCGACGCGGTGATGGCATGAATGTCGGCGCCGTCGGCGAAGGCCTGCTTGAGCTGTGGGATCTCGGCGACATGGGCAAGCACGCGCAATTCGATCTGGCTGTAGTCGGCCGAGACCAGCTTGTGGCCTTTCTCAGCAATGAAGGCGGTCCTGATCTTGCGGCCTTCCGCCGTGCGCACCGGGATGTTCTGCAGATTGGGATCGGAGGATGACAGCCGCCCGGTGGTGGTTGCTGCCAGCGCATAGGAAGTGTGGACGCGATTGGTGCCGGGGTTGATGAAACCGGGCAGCGCGTCGGTATAGGTCGACTTCAGCTTGGTGAGCTGGCGCCAGTCGACGATCTTGCGCGGCAGCTCGTGGCCCTCGGCGGCGAGATCTTCTAAAAGCTGGGCCGAGGTCGACCATTGGCCGGTCTTGGTCTTCGAGCCGCCTGGCAGCCCCATCTTGCCGAACAATATGTCGCCGAGCTGTTTTGGCGAGCCGATGTTGATGCGCTCGCCGACGATCCCGTAGATCTCTTCCTCGACGCGGGCCGCGCCTTGAGCCAGCTCGCCGGAAAGCCGCGACAGGATCTGGCGGTCGACCGAGATGCCGCGCTGCTCCATGCGGGCAAGCACGGGCACAAGCGGCCTTTCCAGACGCTCATAGACGGAAACGAGGCCCTTGGCGGCAAGCCTCGGCTTCAGCACCCGCCAGAGCTGCAGCGCCAGGTCGGCCTGCTCGGCAGCGTAGGCGGTCGCGCGTTCGATATCGACCTGATCGAAGCCGATGGCGCTCTTGCCCGAGCCGGCGAGCTCCTTCTTCGAGGCCGGCGCGTGGCCGAGCCACTTCTCCGACAGCGAGACGAGGTCGTGACCGCCGGATGTGCCGGCATCGAGCACGTAGGAGATCAGCATCGTGTCGTCGAACGGACCGATCTCGATGCCGTGCCGGCTCATCACGACAATGTCGTATTTCATATCCTGGACGATCTTGAGGACCGATCGGTCCTCAAGCAGCGGCTTCAGCAGCGCCAGCGCCTTGCGGACCGGGATCTGGTTCTCCAGCATGCCGCCGCCGAGCAGGTCGCCATTGCCGCTCTTGTGGGCAAGCGGCACATAGACGGCGCGGCCAGGCGCGAGCGCCATGGACAGGCCGATCAGGTCCGCCCGCATCGGGTCGGACGAGCTGGTCTCGGCGTCGAACGCAAGGACACCGGCCTCGCGGGCTTCGGCTATCCAGGCCTCGAGCGCGGCCGTGTCGCGAATGGGCGCATAGGCCGAAGGGTCGATCTTGCGGGCGGCTGCCTGCTCCAGCCGCAGGGCAGAGAGGAGCGATGGGGTATCGCCTTGCGGCGGCGCGTCCTCGCCCCTGACCGGCGCAGCCGGTTTTATGGCGTCGCCCTGTGTGGACGCGATCGGCCTTGGCACCGGCGGCGCGCCGGCGCCGACATCGGGGCCATGCGCGGTATCGGCGCGCTCGATGGTGACGGCGGTGGCCTGGACGTCGCCAATGTCGGTTGCGGTCGCTTCGGCGACGCGTCGGGTCAGTGTGGTGAACTCCATCGTCTTCAGGAAGCCGATCAGCTTCGGGCCATCCGGCGCATGCAGGACAAGATCGTCCAGCCCTTCCTTCAGCGGCACGTCGTTCTTCAACGTCACCAACTCGCGCGAGATGCGCGCCTTGTCGGCATTGGCGATGATGGTCTCGCGCCGTTTCTCCTGCTTGATCTCCGAAGCGCGCGCCAGCAGCCCGTCAAGGTCGCCGAACTGTTCCAGCAATTGCGCCGCGGTCTTCGGGCCGATACCCGGCACCCCCGGAACATTGTCGACCGAGTCGCCGGTCAGCGCCTGCAGGTCGATCATCTTTTCGGGCGGCACGCCCCATTTCTCGATCACCTCGGGAATGCCGATCTGGCGATCCTTCATCGGGTCGTACATGCCGACCGTCGGACCGACCAACTGCATCAGATCCTTGTCGGAGGAGATGATGGTGGTATCAGCGCCGGCTTCGCAAGCCAGCCGGCAATAAGTCGCGATGATATCGTCGGCTTCAAAACCCTCTGTCTCTATGCAAGGGACATTGAAGGCTGCGGTCGCCTGGCGGATCAGCCCGAATTGCGGGATCAGGTCTTCCGGCGGCGCAGAGCGGTTGGCCTTGTATTCGGGGTAGAGATCGCTGCGGAAGGTTTTCGACGAATAATCGAAGATGACGGCGAAATGCGTCGGCACCACGCCGACATCGGTGTTGCGGGCGTCCTGCATCAGCTTCCACACCATGTTGCAGAAGCCGAGCACGGCGCTGGTCGGCAGGCCGTCGGATTTGCGGTTGAGCGGCGGCAGCGCGTGATAGGCGCGGAAAATGTAGCCGGAGCCGTCGACGAGGAAGAGGTGATCGCCTTTTTTCATGCCGGCAGGGATAGCGCGGCCCGGCTTCGCGGTCCATGGCTAAGGCTGTGGAACCCACCGGTTCGGGCAACACCCCTGACACATCCTGTCCGGCTGGAAATTTGCCGCTCACGGGTATGTTACAAAAGTGTAATTTTCGTGCCCTTGAATCGCCATGTTCACAGACCCAAATACACGTCATCGGCAGTTTTTCGCCGAAGTCCGGAGTAAGGCCCGTCCCCCGCCTATCCCGGGCAAACTGCGGCAGCCTATCCCCCCTCTCCGGGCTGCCGCAACGTTTCGAGTAGAGACCGCCGTGGTTCCCCCTCCACCACGGCGGTTCTTTTTTGCCTTCATGCAAGCCTTTGCCGCTTGGTCCAATGATCGCGGGCTTTTCGTTTTCGGCATGGCCCTTTAGGGTCTGCCCAAAATCGAAAGGCAAAAAGCATGTCCAGAATTTCCCCCGTCCTCGACCGTCTCGACCAGAATCTCGACCAGAGCCTGGAGCGGCTGTTCGGCCTGCTCGGCATCAAGTCGATCTCCACCGATCCGGCCTTTGCCGCCGATTGCCGCGCGGGCGCCGAATGGCTGGTCGCCGAGCTCAAGCTGATCGGCTTCGACGCCAGTGTGCGCGATACGCCCGGACATCCGATGGTGGTGGCGCATCATGAGGGACCGGCGGGCGCGCCGCATGTGCTGTTCTACGGCCACTATGACGTCCAGCCGGTCGATCCGATCGAATTGTGGGAAACCGATCCGTTCGCGCCGTCGATCAAGGAGATCGAGCCCGGCCGCAAAGTGATCACCGGCCGCGGCTCGGCCGACGACAAGGGGCAGCTGATGACCTTCGTCGAGGCCTGCCGCGCGTGGAAGCAGGTGCATGGCAACCTGCCTTGCCGCGTCACCATCCTGTTCGAAGGCGAGGAGGAATCCGGCTCGCCGTCGCTGAAGCCGTTCCTAGAAGCCAACGCGGCCGAGCTGAAGGCGGATTTCGCGCTGGTCTGCGACACCAGCATGTGGAACCGCGAGACGCCGTCGATCTGCGTGTCGCTGCGCGGCATGGTTGGCGAGGAGATCACCGTCAAGGCGGCCAACCGCGACCTGCATTCGGGCCTCTATGGCGGTCCCGCCGCCAATCCGATCCGCATCCTGGCCAAGGTGTTGGCCGACATCCACGACAAGGACGGTCGCGTCACCATTGCGGGCTTCTATGACGGCGTCGAGGAGACGCCTTCGCAGGTGCTGAAATCCTGGGACGGGCTCGGCGAGACGGCCGAGACCTTCCTCGGACCGGTCGGCCTCTCCATTCCGGCCGGCGAAAAGGGACGCTCGGTGCTCGAGCTCACCTGGGCGCGGCCGACGGCGGAATTCAACGGCATCATCGGCGGTTATACCGGCAAGGGTTTCAAGACGGTGATCGCGGCGCAAGCGTCGGCGAAAGTGTCGTTCCGGCTCGTTCACAAGCAGGATCCGAAGAAGATCCGCGCCGCCTTCCAGACCTTCGTGCGCGAGCGCATCCCGGCCGATTGCTCGGTCGAATTCCACCCGCATGGCGGCTCGCCGGCGATCCAGCTTTCCTACGACTCTCCATTCCTAGCCAAGGCCAAGGATGCGCTGTCCGACGAATGGGAGAAGCAGGCGGTCACCACCGGCGGCGGCGGCTCCATTCCCGTGGTCGGCGATTTCCAGACCTATCTCGGCATGGAATCGCTGCTGGTCGGCTTCGGCCTCGACGACGACCGCATCCATTCGCCGAACGAGAAGTATGAGCTGACCTCGTTCCATAAGGGGCAGCGGTCCTGGGCGCGCATTCTCGACGCGCTGACCCGCTGAGCGAAAATCACGAAAACCTTGAAATTCAACTTTCTGTTGATTTTTCTTCGGATCGCGGCGAGGACGAATTAGCTAGCGCGAAGTGCCGCGGCGTTGCGAGGATGCGCAACGCCGCAGCCGCGACCGGGAGAAGAGAATGACCGATATCCGTTTCCACAAAAACGATCTGCCCGACCTGTCGCGATACAATGTCGGGGCGGTGGCCATCGACACGGAAACGCTGGGGCTCAACCCGCATCGCGACCGGCTCTGTGTGGTGCAGATTTCGCCCGGCGACGGCAGCGCCGATGTCATCCAGATCGCACCAGGCCAGAAGGAGGCGCCGAACCTCGCCAGCCTGCTGCGAAACAACACGATCACCAAGCTGTTTCACTATGGCCGCTTCGACATCGCCGTGCTCTACCATGCCTTCGGCGTGATGGCCGAGCCGGTGTTCTGCACCAAGATCGCCTCACGGCTCACCCGCACCTATACCGACCGCCACGGGCTGAAGGATCTCTGTGGCGAACTGCTCGGCATCGGGCTGTCCAAGGTGCAGCAATCCTCCGACTGGGCGGCCGAGACGCTCTCGCCCGAACAGCTCGAATATGCCGCCTCGGACGTGCTCTACCTGCACAGGTTGCGCGAGGTGCTGGGCGCGCGCCTGGCGCGCGAGAACCGCACCAAGGAGGCGGACGCCTGCTTCCGTTTCCTGCCGACGCGCGCCAAGCTCGACCTGATGGGCTGGGCGGAGGAAGATATTTTCGCGCATAGTTGAGGGACGAAGGTCCGTCGACCCAGCCCGTGGAGAAGTGAAATGGCAGAGCGCAAACCGATCGCGAGCGCGCCCAAGGACGGCTCCAAGGTAACGATCATGTGGAAGGACCGCGACGGCGTCGTCAACGAATCCGTCGGGCAATATCGCGACGGCGGCTGGTGGGTCTACACCGACAGCGACACGCAGAAGAAAGTCGAACCGACGAGCTGGCGGCCGGCAACCGATGATGGGGACGACGGCCAGTAGGCGATCCTCACCTGACAATTTCAGGGCGGGTGCGAGGCTTGGCCGCAACAAGGGGGCGCAATGAGACAGAACACGCTCTATCTCATCATCGGGGCGCTGGTCGCGGTTGTCATCGCGCTCGGCATCTATGTCTATCGCGAGCAGACCAGGCCGAAAGGCGTCGAGCTCAAGATCGACGACAAAGGCATTTCGATCCAGCAGAATTGACCATGTGGCCAGCCGGGAGACCGGCGCGGTGAGGGGCTAGACCGGCTTTGCGAGACGACATTGCGCCGGGGGGATTTCGGCCGGAGATACAGGGGCTGCGCGGGCTTGCCGTCGCCTTTGTGGTGATTTTCCACATCTGGCCGGCAGCGCTTCCCGGCGGCTATGTCGGGGTCGATATCTTCTTCGTCATCTCCGGCTTCCTCATCACCGGCCTGCTCACCCGCATGGCGCTCAGCGAAGACGGCATCTCGCTGGTCGGCTTTTACACGCGTCGGGTCAGGCGGCTGCTGCCGGCGGCGATCGTCGCGCTCCTGGTCACGCTCGCTGGAACGCTGCTGTTCGTGTCGGACGCATGGTGGGAAGAAACCGCCAAACAAGTGATCGCAAGCGCGCTCTACATGCAGAACTGGCGGCTTGCCGAACAGGCCGTGGATTATCTCGGCGCCGAGGACGCGCCGAGCCCCGTGCAGCATTTCTGGTCGCTGTCGATCGAGGAGCAGTTCTACATCGTCTGGCCGCTGCTGATGATGACGGCGCTGTGGTGGGCCAGGCGTCGCGGATATTCGCCGATGCAGACGCTCGTCTTTCTGCTCGGCGTGGTCATGGCGGGCTCGCTCGCGGCTTCCGTCGCTCTCACCCGATCCGATCCGGCTTGGGCCTATTTCGTCACCCACACGCGGGTCTGGGAGCTGGCCCTCGGCGGGCTGCTGGCGCTGACCTCCGACCGCTTCCGGCCAAACGGCCGCGTGCGGACAGCGATGGTTCTCGCCGGCATCTTGGCGGCGCTCGCATCGGCGATGCTGTTTTCAAGGTCGACCGATTTTCCGGGTTTCAAGGCGCTGCTGCCGACACTCGGCACGATCTTGATCATTGCGGCCGGCAGCGTACGCATGGGCCGCTTCCGCGGCCTCGACATCGCCATGCTGCGCTATATCGGCGATCGCTCCTATTCGATCTACCTGTGGCATTGGCCGCTGATCATTTTTTACGCCGCGCAGCGCGGCGCGATCGGCCTTGTTGATGGTGTTCTGCTGATCGTCGTCACCCTGATGGTTTCCGAACTCTCCTACCGCTTCGTCGAACAGCCCTATCGCCATTCGCGCTCGTCCCGGGCATGGCGGCCACTGATCGACGGCACGGTGGCGGTGGGGTTGTGCGTGGCGGTGGCCGGCGGACTCGTCTACGCGATCGACCGGCAGCCCATCGACACCAACCTGATCGGAACGCCGAATTATCCGGGACCTGCGGCCTTGCTGGCGAACGCTGTCGTCCCCCAGGGCGTCAAGCCGCTGCCGCCTTTGAGCAAGATCGGCAGCGACGTGCCCGTCATCTACAGGATGAAGTGTCATCAGCAGCAGAAGGGAACCGACGCGACCGGTTGCCTGCTCGGCGACCCGGCGGGGACGAGGACCATTGTCGTGATGGGCGATTCCCACGCGGCGCAATGGGTGCCGGCTGTCGACAAAATCGCCAAAGACAGAAAATGGAGGCTCGTCACCTTCACCAAGGCGGCATGCCCGGTAACCCGGGTCACCATCCTTGAAGACGGCAAGCCGTATCAGCAATGCGCGCTGTGGCGGGAGAAAGTTCTCGCCGAAATCGCCAAATTGAAGCCCGATTTCGTGATCACCAGCCAGAGCAACTATACCAGCGTTGCCCAGGATGCGATGATTGAGGGATTGCGCAGCGTCTGGGGCGAGCTCACAAGTCAGGGCGTGCGCGTCGTCGCCATCCGCAACACGCCTTTCAGCCTGTTCGACCCGCGCACCTGCCTGGGCACGGACCCGGCCAAATGCATCAATCCGCGCGCGGAGGTCGAACGGGAAAACATCTACGCGCTCGCCGCCCGGTCAATGGCCGGGGTGACCTTGGTCGACATGAACGATGCGCTATGCAGCAAGGACAGCTGCCCGGCGGTGGTCGGCAACATCGTCGTGCTGCGCGACAACCATCACCTAACGGCAACCTACGCGCTGGCGCTGGCTCCCTACCTGGCCAAGGCAGCTGGATTTTGAGCAACGTCGCAATGAGACTGCCGCAGGGCCGTCGACCTGGCTGCGAACGACACCGCGAGACCGTTGGATTCAGAAAATCCTAAGGGTTTTCAAAAGGCTGCATAAACCCTGCTTTAACCCGCCCTTAAATCGCCGCATCTAGTCTTCAACCCGAACGCCATCGGCACCCGGGGGCAGGCTAGCAAGAGCGCATGGCGAACCGCAGAGACAGTCGCATCGAACCGAGCTTCGAGGGGGCGCCGCGGGCGAAATCCTCCGAAGGCTTTTCGGTGAGCGAGGAGGATCGCGTCGTGCCGCGCAGCCGTAAATCCACTGCAAAGGGCAGATCCGCAAAGAAATCACGCGGTCGCGGCCGCGACCGCAGCCGGCGGGGCTTGCTCGGCATCGCCACCCGCCTGGTCTACTGGTGCTTCGTGTTCTGTATCTGGGGCGGCATCGCGGCTGCCGGCATCGTCGTCTATTACGGCGCCAAGATGCCGGCGGCGACCACCTGGTCGATCCCCGACCGCGCGCCCAACATCAAGATCGTGTCGGTCGATGGCGGGCTGATCGCCAATCGCGGCATGTCGGGCGGCGAGGCCGTCGGCCTGCACGAAATGTCGCCTTATATCCCCGAGGCGGTCGTCGCCATCGAGGACCGCCGCTTCTATTCGCATTTCGGCATCGATCCGATCGGGCTTTCACGCGCCATGGTCACCAACGTTCTCGGCGGCCATTTCTCGCAGGGCGGCTCGACGCTGACGCAGCAGTTGGCCAAGAACCTGTTCCTGACGCCGGACCGCACGCTGGAGCGCAAGGTGCAGGAAGTGCTGCTCGCGCTCTGGCTCGAACACAAGCACAGCAAGGACCAGATCCTCGAAATGTACCTCAACCGGGTCTATTTCGGATCCGGCGCCTATGGCGTGGAAGCGGCTTCGCGGCGCTATTTCGGCAAGAGCGCGCGCGACGTGAGCCTTTCGGAGGCAGCACTGCTGGCGGGGCTGCTCAAGGCACCGTCCAAGCTTTCGCCGGCGCGCGACCCGAAGGCGGCCGAGGAGCGGGCGCAGCTCGTGCTCGCGGCCATGCGCGCGGAAGGCAAGATCAGCGACAAGGAATACAAGGTGGCGCTGAGCGCGCCGGCGACGCGCGCGCCGTCCTACTGGACCGGCTCCGAGAATTATGTCGCCGACACAGTGATGGAGGAGCTTCCCGATCTCATCGGCGACGTGCGCGGCGACATCATCGTCGACACCACTGTCGACTTGACCCTGCAGAAGCTTGCCGAACAGTCGATCCGCCGGCTGATCGACGAAAGCGGCAAGAAGCTCAACGTCAGCCAAGGCGCGCTGGTGTCGATCGACGATTCCGGCGCGGTGCGCGCCATGGTCGGCGGCTATGATTATTCCACCAGCCAGTTCGACCGCGCCTCGGAAGCGCGCCGGCAGCCGGGCTCGGCCTTCAAGCCGTTCGTCTACATGGCGGCGCTGGAGGCCGGCCGCACGCCGGACAGCATCCGCAACGACGCGCCGATCAAAATCGGCAAATGGACGCCGGACAATTACGGCGGCAAATATTACGGCAAGGTGACGCTGGCGACGGCGCTGGCCAAGTCGCTGAACTCAGTGGCGGCGCAGCTCACCATGGAAGTCGGGCCCGACGCGGTGGTGGAAGCCGCGCATCGCATGGGCATCCAGTCCGACCTGCAGGCCAACACCTCGATCGCGCTCGGCACCTCGGAGGTGACGCCGCTGGAGCTGACTTCCGCCTACGTTCCGTTCGCCAATGGCGGCTACAAGCCGGACGTCCATTTCATCCGCCGCATCACCACCGGCGAGGGCAAGGTGCTTTACGAGAACAGCGGCGGCAGCGCGCCGCGCGTCGTCAAGGCCGACACCGTCGGCATGATGAATTCGATGATGACTGGCACGGTCGAGATCGGCACCGCCAAGAAGGCGGCCTTCAATTGGCCGTCGGCCGGCAAGACCGGCACCAGCCAGAACTCGCGCGACGCCTGGTTCGTCGGCTACACCGCCAATCTCACGACGGGCGTGTGGTTCGGCAATGACGACGGCAGCCCGATGAAGAAGGTCACCGGCGGCGCCCTGCCGGCGCAGGCCTGGCACGAATTCATGGTGGCCGCGCATGAGGGCGTGCCGGTGCGGCCGCTGCCCGGCACCTGGAAGTCGACGCCATCCGACACGATCGTGCCGGACGAGATCCCGTCGGCGGACGCCTCGCAGCCGCCGCCTGCGCCGCCGGCGGCCGTCGGCCAGTCACAGCCTGCTGCTCGATCGCAGCCTGTCGCCCAGGCGCCCGCACGCCCAGTGCGGACCGCGCGACCTGCCGAGACGGTCGATGCCGCCGGCTTCGATATGCCGAGCGACAGCGGCGAGACCGCCTCGATCAAGCATCCGGTGCCGCCTGGCAATGTCGGCGGCCCGACGAAAAAGCGCCAGACTTCGATCCTCGATATTCTGGGCGGCGGTTAGAGCGGCAACTTCACCTCTCGCAATGGCAAGCGCCTTCGGCTACATGTCCGGCCGGAGACAAAACCATGGCCGAGACCGACAGCAGAAAAACAATCGTGCTCACCGGCGCCAGCCGCGGCATCGGCCATGCGACGGTGAAGCGCTTTTCGCGCGAGGGCTGGCGCGTCATCACCTGCTCGCGCCAGGCCTTCGCCGAGGATTGCCCGTGGCCGGCCGGTCCCGAGGACCACATCAAGGTCGACCTCGCCGACCAGGAGGATGTCGGCATCGCCGTTTCGGAAATTCGTCACCGGCTGGAGGCGCATGGCGGGCAGCTGCACGCCCTGGTCAACAACGCCGGCATTTCGCCGAAGCTGAAAGACGGCAGGCGCATGGACTCGATCGAGACGCCGATGCATGTCTGGCGCGACGTGTTCCAGGTCAATTTCTTCGCGCCGATCATGCTGGCAAGGGGGCTGTTCAAGGAACTCGCCGCTGCCAAGGGCTCGATCGTCAATGTCACCTCGATCGCCGGCACACGTGTGCATCCGTTCGCCGGCACGGCCTATGCCACATCGAAAGCGGCGCTCGGCTCGCTGACGCGCGAGATGGCGCATGATTTCGGCCCGCACGGCATCCGCGTCAACGCGATCGCGCCGGGCGAGATCGACACCGCGATCCTTTCGCCCGGCACCGACAGAATAGTCGAGACGATCCCGCTGAGACGGCTGGGCGCCACTTCGGAAGTGGCCGACATCATCTTCTTCCTGTGCTCGGGCCAGGCGTCCTACGTGACCGGCTCGGAAATCCACATCAATGGCGGCCAGCACGTTTGATTGGCTGACTTCAGGTCATGGTGACAACGGCCTTGCCGCTGAAGCTGCGTTGCCGCAACGCGTCCAGGGCCCGGCCGATCTCCGTCCACGGCACGGTCATGGCCACGCGCGTTTCGAGCCTGCCGGCCGCGACAAGATCGAGCAGCGCGGCGATGTCGGCGCCGATGGCTGAACCGGACGTGTAATAGGCGAAGGTCTGAAGCCTCGCGCCTTCGTGGCCCGGAACGAACTGACGGAAACCGATCGGCGTGAGCTCGCCGCTGCTCGAACCGAACATGACGATGGTCCCGCCGGGCGCGATGCGTTCGATCGCATCGGCGAGGCTTTTGCCGCCGACCGATTCGGTGATCAGCGAAAAGGATCCCTCGGCCAGTTCGATCGACTCGACGACCTGCCCGGCGCCCAGATCGCGAAGGTCATCGTGATGCCGCGCCGAAGCGACCGCTGTCACTGAAGCGCCTTGCTCGCTGGCGATCTGGACCTGGAAGCGGCCGACCGCGCCGCTTGAGCCGGTGATCAGGACCTGCTGTCCGGCGAGATCGCCGCCATGGCGCAAGGTTCTCAGCGCCGTCGTGCCCGCGACCGGAAGCGTGGCTGCGGACGCGAAGCTGACCGCGTCCGGCATAACGGCAAGACAATCGGTCGGAACCGCGACCCGTTCGGCCCAGCCGGCCTGGTCGACCAAGGCGGCAACGCGCGTGCCCGCGGTCGGGCCCGAGCCATCGGCCGCCGCGCGCTCGACAATGCCGGCGATGTCCTGGCCAGGTATCCACCCGTCAGGTCGGATGCCGAGCAGGCGCAGCTCGCCACGATTTAACGATGTTGCATGAACTGCCACCAACGCTTCATTTCCATTGCAGTTTGGGTGATCGACCTCGGTGAGCTTCAGCCGGTCGGAGCTGTCGGAAGAGATGGCGAGAGCGAGCATGGGCCCATCCTTTTGAAACTGGCGTTTGGGAGTCGCGATCGATTGACGAATTGGCTGGAGCCTATCGACTTTCCTGGTTGAAGAATTTAGAGATAAGGCCAGATGATCGCTGAAAGCAGTCAAGGATAGACAGCCGCTTCGCTGGCCCTGGCTGGATTTCGACGTCGACGACGTGGCTGCGCCGGCGATGGCCGTTGGCGTCGATGTCACCGAGACCAGGGCCGAGGCGCGTGAGCATTGGCACCGCAAGGGGCAGCTCGTCTTCGCGCTCGGCGGCGGCGTCACCTGCCGCGTTCCGAGCGGGCTTTGGATGGTGCCGCCGCATTGCGGGGTGTGGGTGCCGAGCCGCATGGAACACAGCAACATCGCGACGGCGAATGCGCGGATTTTCTTCGTCTATATCGAGCCCGGCGCCGCCGACCTGCCGGACCGGTGCTGCACGCTTTCGATCTCGCCGCTGCTGCGCGAGTTGATCATCGAACTGTCGGAGTGCGCGCCGAACGATGCACGCGGCAACTTCCTGGGAAGCGTGCTGCTCGCGGAACTGCCGCGTATGCCTGTGCAGCAATTGCATTTGCCGATCTCGGCCGAGCCGCGGCTGCGGCGGATCGCCGAAGCGCTGGCCGACGACCCCGCCGATCGCAGCACGTTGGCGCAATGGGCCGGCCGCGTCGCGCTCAGCGAGAGCAGCCTGGCGCGGCTCGTTGTGAAGGAGACGGGCCTGAGTTTCGGACGCTGGCGCCAGCAGCTGCATCTGATCGTGGCACTTAGGGAGTTGTCTTCCGGCGCCAGCGTGCAGCAGGTGTCGGGCGATCTCGGCTATGAATCCGTGACCGCTTTCATCACCATGTTCAAAAAGGCGCTGGGCAAGCCGCCGGCAAAATACCTCAGCGACATCGCGCAGAATGGCGGCTTTGCGTTCCTGGCCTGACATCCATCAAGCAGGCTGCGGGTTGATCTCCATGCCAGGCCCGGCCGGATCCGTGGTCTTGCCGGTCACCACCTCGACGACCCCGCGGGCGATCTCGCGCTCGCCCATGATCACGGTGTCGGCGCCGAGTCCTTTCAGATGCTCGACCTCGGCGTCGGAATGAGCGCGGGCAATGATGCTGATCGCCGGATTGGCGGCTCGGGCCCGAAGCACGATCTGGCCGGCCTCGAAGGCATTGGGGATGGCGAGGATCAGCCGCTTGGCGTCTTCCGGGTTGGCGGCCGCGAAGACGTCCGCATTGGCGGCGTTGCCGGCGATGGTCTCGACGCCGTCGTCGCGCAGCTTGGCCAGCGTCTTGTCGGCATCCTCGATGACCAGGAAGGGCAGGGCGGCTTTTTTCAACGCCGCGCCCACCAGGCTGCCGACGCGGCCGTAGCCAATCAGGATGGAATGGCCGGCAAGCGCGGTTTTGGGCGGCGGGCCATCTTCCTTGCCGGGAGCCGCCTGGACCGACGCGACCTGGCCGGGCTCGGTCGCCGGGCCGATAGGCCTTTGCTCTTCGGCCGGCGCGGCCTTGCCGGCGTGCTTTTCCAGCCACGGCTTCACCCAGTCGACAACGAGGAACATCAGCGGATTGAGCAGAATCGAGAGAATGGCGCCAGCCAGGATCAGGTCGCGGCCCTGTTCGGGCAACAGTTTCAGGCCGACGCCAAGCTCGGCCAGGATGAAGGAGAATTCGCCGATCTGGGCAAGGCTCGCCGAAATCATCAGCGCGGTCGCGATCGGATAGCGGAAGACAATGACGATGACGAAAGCGGCGATCGACTTGCCGATGACGATGATGGCCAAGGTGGCGAGGATCGGCAGGCCGTTGCTGATCAGGCTGAACGGGTCGAACAGCATGCCGACCGAGACGAAGAACAGCACCGAGAAAGCGTCGCGCAGCGGCAGCGATTCTTCCGCCGCGCGGTGGCTGAGCTCGGATTCGCTCATGATCATGCCGGCGAAGAAGGCGCCGAGCGCCAGCGAGACGCCGAACAGCTTCGCCGCGCCGAAGGCGACGCCGAGCGCGATGGCCAGCACCGCGAGCCGGAACAATTCCCGGGAGCCGGTGTGAGCGACGTAATGCAGGATCCACGGAATGACCCTGCGGCCGACCACCAGCATGACGACGACGAAG
The DNA here is from genome assembly GCF_020165285.1 of Mesorhizobium sp. CA10. Classification (NCBI taxonomy): domain Bacteria; kingdom Pseudomonadati; phylum Pseudomonadota; class Alphaproteobacteria; order Hyphomicrobiales; family Phyllobacteriaceae; genus Mesorhizobium; species Mesorhizobium sp. CA10. The sequence continues at coordinate 63,555 of NZ_JAIUHV010000011.1, read as the reverse complement.
GCGGCGACCTTGGCGAGCGTGACGCCGACCACGCCCCAAATGCCGTAGCTGGCGGGCAGCGAAAGCAGGCTCGCATGGTCGTCGACCTGGGGCTGGCCCCCGAGCACGCCGGCGAGCGCCGGCAAGAGCACCAGCGTCAGCACCATGGCGAGATCCTCGACGATCAGCCAGCCGACGGCGATGCGGCCGCGCTCGGTCTCGATCAGCCGCCGCTCCTGCATGGCGCGCAAAAGCACCACGGTCGAGGCGACCGAAAGCGCCAGGCCAAAGACCAGGCCGGCGCCAAGCGACCAGCCGAGCAGCCAGGCAAGTCCGACGCCGAGCAGGGTCGCAAAGCCGATCTGCACGATGGCGCCCGGCACCGCGATGGCGCGGACGGACAGAAGGTCCTTCAGCGAAAAATGCAGGCCGACGCCGAACATCAAAAGGATGACGCCGATTTCCGCGAGTTCATTGGCGAGGCTGGCGTCTGCGACGAAGCCGGGCGTGTTGGGACCGACAAGGACGCCAGCGACAAGATAGCCGACGAGCGGCGGGATGCGGAAGCGGTTGGTTAACGCCCCGAAGACGAATGCAAGCCCCAGACCGGCGACGATGGTGGCGATAAGGGGCGTGTCATGCGGCATTGTCTTTTGCGCGCCTTTCGAAAATTCACGATGTCGGATGGGCCGAGGCCGTCGCCTTCGGCAATATGATGGACGCAGCGGCGATGATGCAACCGCCGCCGCGCAGAATTCGACGCTGAAGGCGACGCGCACCGGAAATCGGCGCCGCGCCGACAAAGAGACGGCTTCGGGACGCGACCCAGCCTCGAAGCCGCTTTTTTTCGGCGCCTTATGCCGCTTGCAACAGGTTCTCGATGTCGGGAATCGTATGGTTCGTGAGTGTCTTCGGGATTTCCGCCTGCACCTTCTCGCAAACCTCCTTGTGCAGTTTCTGACGCATCTCGCCAAGCACCTGCGGCGGCGCGATCAGCACGACCGCGTCGAACGCGCCGCGATGCGCCAGCTTGTAGAGCCGGTCGGCAATCTCGACGGCGAAGCGCTCCTTGCCGAGACGGTGCCAGTCGGTTTCCTCGACGGCGCTGCGGGGACCCTCGTTGCTCTGGCGGCCCGGCTTGTCGCTGCCTTGCTCACGCGTGGCGGGGTTCTCCTGCTCCATCTCCTGCACCACTTCGAGGTTCGGGAACTTGGCGTCGCCCTGGTTGCGCAGGAAAAGCGCCTTTTCGCCATCAGCCACGATGACCCACAGTCCGTGTTTCAGCTTGATGCTCATGGCGTTCCTCCTTGCTTGCTGCTTGCCGATAGATGGAGCTTGGGATCCGCAAATGGATTGCTAGGCAAACGAGCCGCGAGGCATGATTGTTCCGATCCGGCGATGGCGTCTCGATCGCTTCCGGCAGACTCGGTCGAGCGCCTATCCCGCAGGGTCAGCTTTAATCTATTAACTTAGTAGAATTTAGAATAAACTGTTTTGCGGCTTTCTCGGTCAGGCGCTAAAAATTACGACGGATCAAGGCTGTTTCTTATGCCGCTCCGGCCGTCTCACCGTCAAAGTAGAATTTTGTTCTCTTGGCCTTCGCAGTTGCGAAAAAGCGATTGCCTGCCGTTCGGCGACGCGCGAGTGCTTGCCTTCTGATTTTGGGCGTAGCCGCGTAAAACTGCCAAACTATTCCAATATTGCTCATTGCCATGTCGTCAGCCAACGCCAAGCTCAATGCCTTTCCCGTCTTCATGCGGGTCGACGGCGAAGCCGTAGCCATCATCGGCAATGGCGAGGAGGCGCTCGCCAAGGCGCGGCTGCTTTCGCAATCGAGCGCGGTGTTGCGCATCGTTGCCGACGATGCCAGCGACGGCCTGCTGGATTTCATCGCGTCGGCCGGCGCTGTTCACATCAACGCAGCCTATGAGGCCGCGCATCTCCAAGGTGCCGCCCTGGTGTTCGCCGCCAGCGGCGAAGAGGCGCTCGATCGCCGCGTCGTCGAGGACGCGCGGCGGCTGGGCATTGCGGTCAACGCCGTGGATCGTCCGGAGCTGTGCGATTTCCTCACGCCCGCATTGGTCAACCGGGCGCCGGTGGCGATCGCCATCGGCACAGAGGGCGCCGGACCGGTTTTGGCGCAGATGCTGCGCGGGCGCATCGACCGCATGCTGTCGCCGTCGCTCGGCCGGCTGGCGGCACTTGCCGCGTCCTTCCGCGCCGCCGCCGAGAGCCTGCCGAAGGGCAATCGGCGCCGCCGCTTCTGGAGCGATTTCTTCGCCGGTTCGCCGGCCAAGGCCATCGAAGCCGGCGACCTCGCCGAGGCGCATGGCGCGGCGCTCGAGCTCTTGGCCCAGGATGCTCCGGTTACCGGACACATCGCGCTGGTCGGCGCCGGTCCGGGTGCGGAGGACCTTTTGACCTTGCGCGCGCATCGCCTGCTGTTGGAGGCCGACGCCATCGTCTACGACGCGCTGGTGCCGGAGGCGATCGTCGCCATGGGCCGCCGCGACGCCGAGCGCCTGCCGGTGGGAAAACGCAAGGGCTGCCATTCCAAGAGCCAGGAAGAGATCAACGCGCTGCTCATCGAGCTGGGCCGCGCCGGCAAGCGCGTGGTGCGGCTGAAGTCCGGCGATCCGCTGGTGTTCGGCCGTGCCGGCGAAGAGATGGCGGCGCTGCGCGAGGCCGGGATCGCCTATGAAGTGGTTCCGGGCGTCACCGCCGCCTTCGCCGCCGCCGCCGACTTCGAGCTGCCGCTGACGCTGCGCGGCGTTTCGTCTTCGATGGTGTTTACCACCGGCCACGACCTCAAGGGCAACTCGCTGCCCGACTGGGCCAAGCTTGCCATTTCGGGCGCGACCGTTGCCGTCTATATGGGCCGTTCGGTCGCGGCGGAAGTCGCCGGCCGGCTGATCGAAGGGGGACTGTCGCCGGATACTGCCGTTGCCGTCGTCGAGAATGCCAGCCTCGGCAACCGCCGCCGTTTCCACGGCACGCTTGCCGACCTGCCGTCGCTGGAGGAGCGCGCCGATCTCACCGGACCGGTGATGACGATCATCGGCGACGCCGTCGCCGGCGCCAATTTTGAACAATCCGAGCCGCTCGCGGCACGTAAGCATGAGGGCGCGGCTTCAGCCGTCGCCGAAGGAGTTGAGCAATGAAGGTTCTCACCGCGAACAGGCTCTCCGACGGCATCGCCGTCTGGTACGCCGCCGGCGGCTGGGCGGAGACGGTCGGTCACGCCGATATCGCGCATGACAAGACGGCGGAGGACCGGCTGGAAGCGATCGGCGCCGCGGCTGGCGCCAACAATGAGGTGGTCGACGTCAACCTGATCGACGTCACGGTGGTCGATGGCCTGGTCGAGCCGGTGCGGCTGCGCGAAAAGATCCGCGCCGCGGGCCCGACCATCCGCACCGATCTCGGCAAGCAGGCGAGCCCGGAAGCGGCACGGGCGGCTTAACCCCAAGAAAAGCAGCGGGCGGACGCGCCCTGAAAGACGAAGCATGTACCGTTACGACGAGTTCGACCAGGATTTCGTACAGGCCCGTGTCGCCGAGTTCAGCGACCAGGTGCAGCGCCGGCTTGCCGGCGAGATCACCGAGGACCAGTTCCGGCCGCTCAGGCTGATGAACGGCGTCTATCTGCAGCTGCACGCCTATATGCTGCGCATCGCCGTGCCCTACGGCACGTTGAACAGCAGGCAATTGCGCATGCTCGGCCACATCGCGCGCAAATACGACAAGGGCTACGGCCATTTCACCACGCGCCAGAACATCCAGTTCAACTGGCCGGCGCTGTCGGACATCCCTGCGATCCTCGCCGATCTGGCGAGCGTCGAGATGCACGCCATCCAGACCAGCGGCAACTGCATCCGCAACGTCACCGCCGACCATTTCGCCGGAGCCGCCGCCGACGAGGTCGCCGATCCGCGCCCCTATGCGGAAATCCTGCGCCAATGGTCGTCGGTGCATCCCGAGTTCTCGTACCTGCCGCGCAAGTTCAAGATCGCGGTGACCGGCGCCGAGCGCGACCGCGCCGCCATCCAGACGCATGACATCGGTCTGCATCTGAAAAAGAACGCCGCCGGCGAGCTGGGCTTTGCCGTCTACGTAGGCGGCGGCCAGGGCCGCACGCCGATGGTGGCGAGAAAGATCCGCGACTTCCTGCCGGAGGCGGAGTTGCTGTCCTACTGCACGGCCATCCTGCGCGTGTACAACCTCTACGGCCGTCGCGACAACAAGTTCAAGGCGCGCATCAAGATCCTGGTGCACGAGACCGGCGTGGAGGAGATCACCCGCCAGGTCGAGGCCGAGTGGCAGGCGCTGAGGGACGCCGAGCTCAAGCTGCCGGAAGCCGATATCCAGGCGATCAACGCCTATTTCGCGCCGCCGGCGCTGGTTTCCCGTCCGGAAGGCGATGATGCGGTGAAACAGGCCAGGCTCGATTCCAAGAGCTTTTCGGAATGGCTCGACCAGAATGTCGTGACGCATCGCCATCCCGACTATGCGGCGGTGACGATCTCGCTCAAGGGCATCGGCGAGGTGCCCGGCGACGCAACGGACAGCCAGATGGAAGCGGTTGCCGACATCGCCGAAAAATACGCCTTCGACGAATTGCGCGTCAGCCACGAACAGAACCTGATCCTGCCGCATGTGGCGCGCGCCGACCTCAAGGCGGTCTACGACGCGCTGGTCGAGATCGGCCTGGCGACAGCCAATTCCAATCTGATCAGCGACATAATCTCCTGCCCGGGCCTCGATTATTGCGCGCTGGCCACGGCGCGCTCGATTCCGGTGGCGCAGGAAATCTCGCGCCGCTTCGCCTCGCTGGAGCGGCAGCGCGAAATCGGCGAGTTGAAGCTGAAGATCTCCGGCTGCATCAATGCCTGCGGCCACCACCATGTCGGCCATATCGGCATTCTGGGCGTGGAGAAGAAAGGCACCGAGCTCTATCAGGTGACGCTTGGCGGTTCGGCCGACGAAAACACCTCCGTCGGCGAGATCATCGGCCGCGGCTTCTCCTCTGATGAGATCACCGATGCCATCGAGCAGATCGTCGATACCTATCTCGGCCTTCGGCTCAGTCCTGACGAACGTTTCATCGACGCCTACCGCCGTGTCGGTCCCGCGCCGTTCAAGGAGGCGCTTTATGCTGGCGAAACCAAGGCCGCTTGACCGGACAGGCGAAGTCGAGACCGGCGTTGCCGCCGAGGCAGCGGGGCTCGACGCGCTGTTAGGCCATCTGAAGCCGATCGAGATCATCGAACGGTCGGCGCACGAATTCCGCGGCGCGGTCGCCGCGGTGTCTTCCTTCGGCGCGGACTCCGCCGTGCTGCTGCACATGATTTCGGAGATCGACCGCGCGCTGCCGGTCATCTTCCTCGACACCGGCAAGCATTTCGAGGAGACGCTCGGCTATCGCGACGCGCTGGTCGCCGATTTCGGCCTCACCGACATCAGGGTGATTAAGCCGGAAGAGACCGCGCTCCAACGCGTCGATCCGACCGGCAGGCTGCACGAGACCGACACCGATTCCTGCTGCAATGTGCGCAAGGTCGAGCCGCTGGCGCGCGGCGTCGAACCGTTCCGCGCCTGGTTCACGGGGCGCAAGCGCTTCCAGGCTTCGACGCGCACGGCTTTGCCCGTCTTCGAGGCCGTCGGCTCACGCATCCGCATCAATCCGCTGGCGCATTGGACGACATCGGACCAGGCCGACTATATGCGGGCGCATGCGCTGCGCGAAAATCCGCTGGTCGCCTATGGCTATCTCTCGATCGGCTGCTTCCCTTGCACGCAGCCGGTGCAGCCGGGCGAGGATGCGCGCAGCGGCCGCTGGGCGGGCCACGCCAAGACCGAGTGCGGTATTCACCTCTCCGGTTTGGAGAAGTCGCTGACCGACGCCTCGCTTTAGGGTATATCGCTATTCACGTGATGCCGGTCCGCAAGCGGCTTCCGGTTGCTGGCGGCCTGCCGGCTCGCCTCGAGATTTTGTGACTTTGGGATTTTTGATGACAGGATCGACGACAGCGGGGACCCGCCTCTGGACCCGTGACGGTTTTCGCGAGGATGAGTGGACCCACGCCGAAAGCGCCGAGGCGCTTGCCGGCAACGGCCGTTTCATCCTGCCTCTGCAGGCTTTTCTCGGGCTGGATGAAGACGTTCGCAAATCGGCCAAGGAGCGTCTCGGCGTCCTGCTGCAGCCCGGCGACGAGCTGGACAAGATAACTGGCCTGCTCGACCAGCTGTCGTTGGTGGCGCTGGCCTTCCCGGCCTTCAATGACGGCCGCTCTTTTTCCAAGGGCGAATTGCTGCGCGCCCGGCATCAATTCAAGGGCGCGGTGCGCGCGACCGGGCAGGTGCTGGTCGACCAGCTGCCGCATATGCTGCGGCTCGGCTTCGACGAGTTTGAGGTCTCCAATCCGGTGCTCTTGAAGCGGCTGGAGGAAGGCCGCACCGGCGGCTTGCCGCTTTACTATCAGCCGGCGGTCGAACCGGAGGCCAAGGGTCCAAAATATTCCTGGCGGCGCAAGCGTCCCAGCTGACGCGGCATTTCATAGGGCAAATGAAATCGCTGTGGTCCGACCAGCGTCACGCATTTTGTTGGTCAGCCCAGCTCAAGATAGGTTTGGAAAGCGCGCTGCGCTGGTCTGGTCAGACCACATTGGCGATTCGGGCTTCCGCTTCGGCCGACCTGCCCTTAGGATAGGCCGTTACTTCGTACCACGAAATAATGGCCAGCTAAGGGAGGAAGCAGCATGGCAGGCAAGAAGATATTGATGCTCGTTGGCGAGTTCAGCGAGGAATACGAGATTTTCGTCTTCGAGCAGGCCATGCACGCGGTCGGCCACACCGTCCATGTCGTGTGCCCGGACAAGAAGGCCGGCGACGTGCTCAAGACCTCGTTGCACGACTTCGAGGGCCACCAGACCTATACCGAAAAACCTGGTCACGATTACATCCTCAACAAGACCTTCGCCGAAGTGAACCCAGCCGACTACGATGCTGTCTATGCGGCGGGCGGCCGCGGGCCGGAATATATCCGCATCGACAAGCGCGTGCAGGCGCTGGTTAGGCATTTCCATGAAACCGGCAAGCCGATCTTCACCATCTGTCACGGCGCGCAGATCCTGATCGCGGTCGACGGCGTGGTGCGCGGCAAGGAAGTGGCGGCGCTGCATTATTGCGAGCCGGAAGTGACGCTTGCCGGCGGCATCTATATCGATGTCGCGCCGACCGGCGCCCATGTCGACGGCAATCTGGTTTCAGCCAAGGGCTGGCCGGGCCTAGCCGCCTTCATGCGGGAATGCCTGAAGGTGCTCGGCACCGAGATCCGTCACGGCGAAGTGCTGATGCGCGACGACAGGAAGGCGGCCTGAAACTTGTCAGTTGCGGCGCGCGGCTACTGACGCCGCGGGTCGTCCGCGTTCTCCGCCTCGGCGCCGTCGAGGCGGTCAAGCAGGTCGGTCAACTGCCGGGGCATCTCCCTTTCCAGGCGAAATACCGGCAAGGTGCGCAGAAAGCGCTTCGTCGCTTCGCTGCCCGCCTGCCGCCTGATATCGTTGGCCAATTCGGCGCGCCTGTTGCCGTTGTTGCCGTTCATCGTCCCAAAATCCTGTGTCGGCTTCGAAACTCCCGCGGGCGGTTCATGGTTCCCGTGCCAGTGCTCGAGAGCAAGCAAAGCTGCGTGATACGGTAAAGTTTGAATTAATTTGGAACGGCAGCCTGCCACCAGCCGCCTGCGCTTGCCCCTTGATTTTTGCCCTCCAAACCTCGATATCGGGCGCAAATCCAGAGCAATTCGAAATGACGGGAAACGCGATGAGCGACCAGGCAAAAGACGAACGCACGCCCGAAGAGATGGAAGCCGCCGAGGCTTCCGGCGAGCGTGCGGAGGGCGGCGTCGACGGCGACTATGAAGCGCTGGTGCGGCTGCTGAAGGAAAACGAGGAACTGAAGGACCGCGCACTGCGCGCGGCGGCCGAAATGGAGAATTTGCGGCGGCGCACCGCGCGCGACGTCCAGGACGCCCGCGCCTATGCCGTCGCCAATTTCGCGCGCGACATGCTGTCGGTGTCCGACAATCTGCGCCGCGCGCTGGACGCGATTCCCGCCGAGGCAAAGGCCAGCGGCGACGCCGGCTTCAAATCGCTGATCGAAGGGGTCGACCTTACCGAGCGCGCCATGCTTTCGGCGCTGGAGCGCCACGGGGTGAAGAGACTCGCGCCCGAAGGCGAGAAGTTCGATCCGAACTTCCACCAGGCGATGTTCGAGGTCCCCAATCCGGATGTTCCCGCAGGCACTGTCGTCCAGGTTGTGCAGCCAGGCTATTCGATCGGCGAGCGCGTGCTGCGGCCAGCGATGGTCGGCGTCGCCAAGGGCGGCCCGAAGGCGGCCGCCGAGGCCAAGGTCGAGCCGGGCCCGGTGAACGAGCAGGCCGAGAAGGATGCGTGAGAGAGAGTAGCGAATAGGAAGTAGTGAGTAGGGGCTGATATTTATCCCCGGCTTCGTGCTATTTCCCTACTCTATTCGCTACTCACTACTCGCTCGCCCATGAACCCCATCGCGTCGCTCGACTATGCCGGCGTGGCCGTCTTCGCGGCGACGGGCGCGCTTGCCGCATCGCGCAAAGAACTCGACATCATCGGCTTTCTGTTCCTGGCCAGCGTCACCGGCATCGGCGGCGGGACGCTGCGCGACGTCATCCTCAACCTGCCGGTGTTCTGGGTCGCCAACAGCGGTTATGTACTGATCTGCGCCGTCGTCGCGGTGCTGGTCTTCTTCAGCGCCCACCGGTTCGAATCCCGCTACAAGCTGCTGCTGTGGCTCGATGCCGTCGGCCTTGCCGCTTTTTCGGTGATGGGCGCGGCCAAGGGGCTGGCGATCACCGGCTCGCCCGTCGTGTCGGTCATCACCGGCGTCTTGACGGCGACCTTCGGCGGTATTCTGCGCGACCTGCTTGCCGGCGAGCCATCGGTGCTGCTCAGGCCCGAGATCTATGTCACGGCCGCGCTTGCCGGCGCCGCCATCTTCACCCTTGGCGATCTTGCCGGCCTGCCGGCGCTGGCGTCCAGCCTGCTCGGCTTCGCGGGCGCATTCGCGGTGCGCGCGGAGCGCTTAAATTCGGCTGGTCGTTTCCGGCCTATAAAAGCCGGCCGGGGCGAAGGCCGGAGGATATTCCCTGAGGGAGCGAGTAGCGAATAGGGAGTAGCGAATAGGGGTTGAACGGAACAGATCCCGCCGCTTTCTTCTATTCGCTATTCGCTATTCGCTATTCGCTATTCGCTATTCGCTATTCGCTATTCGCTATTCGCTATTCGCTATTCGCTATGCCGCGAAACGCTGCCCTTCGCCGCCATAGTAGTTGACGTAGCGGGCGCCGATCTCCTTGACCGGCATGACGACGAAGACGTCGACGGTCGAGAATTCGTGGTCGATGACGCAGCCGTCGCCGATGCGGGCACCGACGCGCAGATAGCCCTTGACCAGCGGCGGCATGGCGGCGATCGCCGCCTTGGCGTTCACCGCCTCGATCGGCATCAGGTCCATCGAACAGTAGCGTCCCGGAACCGCGCGAACATCCCAGGCGGAGTTGGTGCGGCAATGATGGGCGAGATAGGTCAGCGCCTCGGCATGCGCCGCCGGCACGATGCCATGGAACGAGGCGCAGCCGGTCATCACGCCGATGTCGTAGTGGTTGATATAGGCCCAGATGCCTTGCCAGAGCGCCTCGATGGTGCGTTTGGAGCGGTATTCCGGCAGAACGCAGGAACGGCCGAGTTCGAGGAAGCGCTGGCCGGGATGCCGCGCAATCAGCTTGGTAAGCTCGAACTCGCCCTCGGAATAGAAGCCGCCGGCCGTCGCGGCGATTTCCTGCCGCAGCAGGCGGTAGGTGCCGACGATGCGGCGGTGCTCAGGGCCGGGAAGGGAATTGTCCAACACCAGAAGGTGATCGCAGAGCGGGTCGAACCGGTCGGCGTCGCGCCGGTCCTGCGCCTGGAACAGGTCCTTCCTCGCGCCGAGCTCGTCGTAGAATACCCGGTAGCGCACTTCCTGGGCGGCGGCGATCTCGGCCTCGTTGCGCGCGAGCCGCACTTCGAGATTGCCGATGCGGCCCAGCGGAGCGCCGCTTGCGACGGCGTCGGCGGTACGAGCGGCGAGCAGGGCGCCGCCGGCATTCGGCCGAGTGTCACATTCAGGCACGACTGTATGCACGAGTGATTCTCCTTCGAGCCATCCCTCTTGGCACGGGGATACGGTGTAGGTGCAACAGGATTGTGACAGTACCGTGATACGACGTGGCGGGCAATACTTTGTCGGCTGGGCAATACACTCAACCGGCTATCTTGTGATCGCGAAAGCCAAGCAAGCCAAGGCGTTCAACGGTTAGAAATTTCCTCAGGCGGCAACCTGGCCCTCGACCGCCTGGACGAGCGCGTCCGGGTCGAGCGGCTTGGTCACGAAACCGCTGGCGCCATGGGCAAGCACGGCATGCCGGGTCTTTTCCTGGCTGTCGGCCGAAAGCACCATGATCGGAATCGGGGGCATGGCCAGGGACTCTTCGTGGCGACGGATGGCGGCGATCGCGTCCAGCCCGTCCATGACAGGCATATGCAGGTCCATCAGCACCACATCGAAGCGGAACTTGAGGCCGGCATCGGTAACGGCATCGACCGCGGCCTTGCCGTTGCCGACGATCTTGACGCGGTGTCCGGCCTTGAGCAGCGTGGCGCGGGCGAGCATGGCGTTGATGTCATTGTCTTCCGCGATCAGCACCGACAGGCCCTGGTCGCGCTTGCGCACCGAGGGGGCACCGCGCGGCTTCGGCAGCGGCTTGGCTAGCGCCGAGCCATGGCTGGTCAACAGCACACGCAGCAGGGTCTCGCCCCGCACCGGCCGGGCCAGGAAGGTGGCATAGCCGCTGGCCCGGAATTCGCCGAGCATGCCGCGATCCGTCGGCGCAATCAGGGTGATGGCCTCGCAGTCGGTAAAGCCAGAATCGCGCAGCCGCTTGAGCAGCCTCCCGTCGCTGTTTTCGAGCGCAGCGTCGATCAGGAGCACGTTGCAGCCTGCAGCCCACGGGGTGGCCTGGCTCGGTGTCGCGGCAATCTCGACGATGCCGCCATGGGCCTTGATCGCGCGGGCGATGGCATCGGCCTCGATGGCGTTTTTCGACACGATTACGGCCCGCCGGTCGGCAAGGATGTTGTGGCGATGCGGCGGCGGCTCGGTCGCGGCGACCGCCGGAAGCTCCAAGACGAATTCGGATCCTTCGCCGAGCCGGCTCGAGACCGAGATCGAGCCGCCCATCGCCGTCGCCAGCCGCTTCGAGATGGCAAGCCCGAGGCCGGCGCCGCCATGCACCCTGGTCGAGGTGCCGTCGGACTGCTCGAATTCCTCGAAAATGCGCTCCATGTCCTCTTCGCGCAGGCCCGGGCCGGTGTCGGCGATGGTGAAGCAGATACGGTCAGTGGTTTCGCTGCGGGCGCGCGCCACGGTCAGCAGCACCCCGCCCGTGTCGGTAAACTTCACCGCATTGCCGATGAGGTTGAGCAGCACCTGGCGCACGCGGCCTGGATCGGCGGTGATCATCTGCGGCACATCGGGCTCGACATGGCAGCCGAGGCCGATGTTCTTGGCGAAGGCCTTTGCGGCCAAAAGCTCGATGATGTTGTCGGCGATCTCGCGCAGCGAGGTCGGCTGGGGCTCGGGTTCGAAGCGGCCGGCCTCGATCTTGGAATAGTCGAGCAGGTCCTCGATGAGCGCGAGCAGCGCGCTGGCCGAGGTGGAAACGGCGCCGACATAGGTGCGCTGTTCGGGCGAGAGGTCGGTATCGGCAAGCAGCTTCGCCATGCCCATGATGCCGTTCATCGGCGTGCGGATCTCATGGCTGACGGTGGCGAGGAAGCGTGACTTGGCCTGGCTGGCATATTCGGCCCGTTCGCGCGCGGTGATCAGCGAGGATTCGGCGCGCTTGCGGGCGGTGATGTCGCGGGCGATCGCCCGGTGCGAGACCGCGCCCGTGTCCTTGTCGCGCACCGACAATTCGATCCAGGAGAACCAGCGTGGTCCGTTCGGGGTGCGGATCGCGACATCGGTCGAGCTCAGGCATTCATGATCGGAGAAGGCGGCGTCGGGAACGATGCCGACATCGATGCCAAGCTCGGACAAGGTCTTGCCGGCAAGATCGCGCGCATCGAGCTCGACAAGCGAGGCAAAGACGCTGTTGGCATAAACGATGTGGCCGTCGCGATCGCGATGGACGACGAGGTCGCCCAGCGCGTCGATCAGGCCGCGGAAGCGCTCCTCGCTCTCCTGCATCTCCCACATGCGGTCGGCGAGGGTTTCGATCTCGGCGCGGCTGCGCGCGGCGGTCTCGTCGAGAAGCGCTGCGGTGCGCCGCTCGTCGCGGCGGCTGCGCAGATGCATGGCAAGGCCGGCAAAGGCTATGGCGGCGAGGCCGGCGGTGATGATGAGCGGCGCCCCGGTGAGATGCGCGAGCCCCGCCATAATGGCGATGGCAACGATCGTCAGGAACGGCAAGCCTTGGTGGCCGGCTGCGGGCAATTCGGGAGCCAACGGCGGCGCGACGAGCACCTGCCGCTTCGGCGCATCGGCGATGAGCCTGTGAGCGCCGGCGGCTTTGCTGTCCTGTCTGATGTCGGAGTCCGCGACCATGCGCAGATCATGCCAGACAGAAATTATGGAAGGCTGGGAGGGATCGTTCGAATTTTAGCTATTTGAGCGGATCCGGCTGTCCGCATGCGCGGGCGAAACCGAGCTTCGCGAGGTCGTTGCGAGCTACATATCGACAACGACACGACCCCTGACCTTGCCTTCGACGATATCGCGCGCGGCGGCGACAATGCCGTCGAAACCGATCGTGCGGGACAATGTCGACAGCTTCTTGGAGTCGAGGTCGGTGCCGATGCGGCGCCATGCTTCCAGGCGTACCGGCTTCGGCGCCATTACCGAATCGATGCCGAGCAGCGAGACGCCGCGCAGGATGAAGGGCGCGACGCTTCCGGGCAGATCCATGCCGCCGGCCAGGCCGCAGGCGGCGATCGCGCCGCCATAGGAGGTCATCGACAGCACATTGGCCAAGGTATGGCTGCCGACCGAGTCGACGCCGCCTGCCCAGCGCTCCTTGGCGAGCGGTTTCGGGGGCTGGCTGAGCTCTTCGCGCGAGATCACCTCGGCCGCGCCAAGGTCGATCAGATAGGGGCTCTCGGCGTTGCGGCCGGTCGAGGCGATGACATGATAGCCGAGGCTCGACAGGATCGAGATGGCGACCGAGCCGACGCCGCCGGCAGCGCCCGTCACCACCACGGGACCGCGGTCCGGCACGATTCCGTGCCGCTCCAGCGCCATGACCGAGAGCATTGCCGTGTAGCCCGCCGTGCCGACAGCCATAGCATCATGCGCGCTCATGCCCTCGGGCAGCGGCACCAGCCAGTCGCCCTTGACGCGGGCGCGGCCGGCATAGGCGCCGTAATGCGTCTCGCCGACGCCCCAGCCGTTGAGGATTACCTTGTCTCCCTTGCGCCAGTCGGCATGCGAGGAGGAGATCACGGTGCCGGCGAAATCGATGCCTGGAACCAGCGGCCAGCGGCGCACGACCGGGGCCTTGCCGGTGATGGCGAGCCCGTCCTTGTAGTTCACCGTCGTCGCCTCGACGGCGACAGTGACATCGCCTTCCATCAGGTCGGCCTCGGCGAGGTCGACGACATCGACGGACTGCTTCTTGTCCGCATCGCGCGACACGAGGATGGCTTTGAAGGTGTCGGGCATGATTTTCTCCTCGCCTCTGGCTGATGAGGAAGTCTGCGGTTTCAACAGCGTGAGGTCAATTGCCAAGGTCCTGGGACTTGGCTTCGCGCCGCCAGCCGATCAGTTCGTCGAAGACGACAAGCGCTGCGCCGACCGAGATGAAGGTGTCGGCGAGATTGAAGACCGCGAAGGACCAGACGGGCGTGTGGAACAGGATGTAGTCGATGACGTGACCGTAGACGGCGCGGTCGATGAGGTTGCCGAGCGCGCCGCCGATGATCAGCGCAAAGCCGATACGAGCGACGACATGGCCGGCCGACGTGCGCGTGGCGAGATAGAGCACGAAGGCGACGACGAGCACGGCGATGACTACCAGGCCGGTATCGCCGAAGGACTCGAACATCGAGAAGGCGATGCCGGTGTTGTAGGTGCGAAACAGCGCCAGGAAGGGCAGGAGGTCGACCTTCTCCTGAAAGGCGAGACCGTTCTCGACCAGCTGCTTGATCCACTGGTCGAGCGCAATGGCGATGACGACCAGCACGACGTAAGGCGACCAGGATTTCATTTGGCGGTCCTCATCGGATGTCATTGGCAGGCTCGAGCTTCAACGCGCCGCGCCGGATCTCGAACAACATCACGCCGGTGGCGACCGCCAGATTGAGCGAATCGGCCCGGCCTGCCTGGGGAATTCTGAGCAGCCGGTCGCAGCTTTCGGCGAGACTGTCCGGCAGGCCCTGCTGCTCGTTGCCCATCAGCAGCAGGACCGGTCCCCTGGAGAAATCGACCGAGCGATAGTCGACCGCGCCCTTGAGATGGGTTCCGGCGACAAGGCCGGAGAAATCGCGGCGCCAGGCGAGGAAGGCCTGCTCGGTCGCCCTGGCGACCGGCACGGCGAAGATCGAGCCCATGGTGGCGCGCACCGTCTCCAGCGAGAACGGGTCGGTGGTGTCGCCGACCAGGATGACGCCCTTGGCGCCGACGGCGTCGACGGTGCGGATCACGGTGCCGAGATTGCCGGGGTCGCGCACCCGGTCGAGCGCCACCCAGACATCGCCGTCCCTGGCGCGGATGTCCTTCAGCGGCACCGTCTGCTGCGCGAAGACGCCGACCACCATTTGCGGGTTCTCACGGCGGGTGACGGCAGCGAGCACCTTTTCGGAAACTTCGAGCACCATGCCGCCGGCGGCAACGGTCCGCGCGGCGACTTTTTCGACGGCCGGGTTGCCGCGTCCGGCCTTGGCGAAGACCAAGGTCCTGATCGACCAGCCGAGGTCGAGGGCATCGATGACCAGCTTCAGGCCCTCGGCCATGAAGGCGTTCTGCTGGTCGCGGAATTTTTTGAGCGCCAGCGCCTTGATGTCCTTGACCAGGGGATTGGCAAGGCTGGTGACTTCCTTGACCTGCCCGACAGGGCGAGCGCCGTCATGTGCCGTCATTCAAGCCACCCAGCGCGAGAACAGCGAGGTCGACAGCGCGCGGCCGGCGGATTTCTCGCGAATGATCAGCTCGCCGGATTCGACCGTGCCGCCCATACCGGCGAAGGTATCGCGCATCAGCGCATGGATGGCGAAGAAGGAAGCGCGGATCGAATAGGCGGTGAGGACGACGGCGAGCGGTTTCGGCGTCAGGATCGAGCGGCAAAGCTCGGTGAGGCCCGGCAGGTCCTCGAACAATTGCCAGACCTCGCCCTTGGGTCCGCGGCCATAGGCCGGCGGATCGAACAGCACGATGTCGTAGCGGCTGCCGCGGCGTTCCTCGCGCTCGGCGAATTTCATCGCGTCCTCGACGATCCAGCGGATCGGCTTGTCGGCAAGGCCGGCCATTTCCTGGTTCTCGCGCGCCCAGCCGATCGCCTTCTTCGAGGCATCGACATGGGTGACCTCGGCGCCGGCGCGGGCCGCCACCAGCGAGGCGAGGCCGGTATAGCCGAACAGGTTAAGCACCTTGACCGGGCGTCTCGCCGACGCGATCAGTCCCGCCATATGGTCCCAATGAGAGGCCTGCTCCGGAAAGACGCCGACATGGCGAAACGAGGTGAAGCGGCCGAGATAATCGATGCCGTCATGCTTCATCGGCCAGGTTTCGCCGAGCGGCGTTTTGGGAAACCGCCAGCGGCCGATGCCCTCTTCGTCGGTGTCGCCGGTGAAGATGGCGTCGGCGCGCTCCCATTCCTTCGCCGGAAGGGCCCGCTGCCAGATTGCCTGGCCCTCGGGGCGCACGATGCGGTACGGGCCGTATTGCTCGAGCTTCTCACCGGCGCCGCTGTCAAGCAGGGCGTAATCGGCGTTCGGCGCGACTTCGAGGATTAATGGCAGGCGCTCGGCAGGCAACGCGCCTTCGCGGCGCGCAAGCACGCGCGGCGCCGGCTTGGCTTCCTGCCGCTCCGCCGGCTTTGTTTCGCGGCGCTCGGCAGGTGCGGCCTGCTGCCGTCCGGCCGCGAACGCATCACGCGGGCGGGGCTGTTCCGCCCTTGCGGGATGCGGGCGGCCATCGCGGCGTTTGTCGCGAAAAGATTTCAAGAAAGGTCATCTCCGGCGGTTCGGCCCGCTTCTGCCACAGCTCAGCCCACCGGCGCAACAAAGCCTGGCTCATTCAATGGTGCTGTAATCAACCATGCCGGATACCGAGCAGGCCGAAACAAAGCGAAACGAAGCCAAGCGCCTTCGCCGCGGCCACCGCCATGTGGCCGGTCTCCCAACGCAGCCGGACGGCCTCGAAATTGTCCGGGATCGGTCCGGGCGCCCAGGTCGCAAGAATGTCGTTGGCCGGCTTGACCAGTCCGAACCAGAGCGCCAGCGAGACGGCATAAAGCAACGCGGCGACGAGCACGAGCCAGAAGGCTGTCGCTTGGCCGCGCAGCATCCAGGCAAGCAGCGCTGGACAGAGGATCGCAGCGACATCCAGCGGTGCTCCGATCACGGCAAAGAGCTGGAACTGCGCATTGAAGACCGTCGCCTCGCGCCAAAGCGCCGGCGACCATTTCGTCAGCCTCGGCAGCGATTCCAGCACATGGGCAAAGGACGGCCCAAGGCTGAGCGCCGCGACGAAAGCGGTCAGCACCGACCAGAACAGCAGGGTCCCGCGCATCTCCATTGTGGGAGAACGGGAACGGGACGCGGGCGTTCCGTGGCAGAAGGTCGCTTGCCGCGATGTGCAGGCCAGCCCTATTGTCCGGCACGCCGGTTAGCCATTCATGTCCCGTTCAGCCCGCCTGCTCGACCTCGTCCAGATCCTTCGCCGCCATCGCCGGCCGGTGAGCGGCCGCACGCTTGCGGACGCAATCGGCGTATCGATCCGCACCCTCTATCGCGACATCGCGACGCTGCAGGGGCAGGGCGCGCCAATCGAAGGCGAGGCGGGGCTTGGCTATGTGCTGAAGCCCGGCTTCATGCTGCCGCCGCTGATGTTCACCGACGAGGAGATCGAGGCAATCGTGCTCGGCTCGCGCTGGGTGGCTAAGCAGCCGGACAGAAGGCTGGCGGCGGCCGCGGCGGATGCGCTGGCCAAGATCGCGGCGGTGCTGCCGGATGATCTGCGCGACGATCTCGACGCTACGACACTGCTTGTCGGGCCGCGCTCGGAAAATGCCGAAGCGATCGACCTCGGCATCGTGCGGCAGGCGATCCGCGACGAGCGCAAGCTTGGCTTCCTCTACCGTGACGCCGGGGGAGCGGCATCGAAGCGCCTGGTCTGGCCGTTCGCGCTCGCTTTCTTCGACAAGGTGCGGGTGATGGTGGCGTGGTGCGAAACGCGCCAGGATTTCCGGCATTTCCGCGCCGACCGGATGTCCGGCCTGACAGCGACAGACATCCGCTATCCGCGCCGCCGACAGGCAATGCTGAAGGAGTGGCGGGCTACGCTACCCGCGCCCGGCCAGAACGGTACGAAAGGCGGCTCCGGCTGATCGCTGCCGCCAGAATCTGGGCAGTCGGTCAGTTTGAAATGGACCCTTTGAAGTCACTCCTTGCAATGCCATATTTGGCGCAATGGCTACATGGAGCGAAGGCACTGACATTTTTGCTTGCCCTAACTGCAAGGCGCGCTACCGCGCGCACTACAAGGATTTCCCTGAGAGGGACAAAGGGCAGTTTAATTGCACGGTGTGCAACGAGGTCGTTTACAGTTGGAAGGGGACGCGCGACTACATGAGATGGGAACTGATAGACGCTCAATGACAGCAAAGCGCCCGAAGCGCCCGCGTGACGTCAACCAGCCCGCCAACTACATGCCGACTTACCGAACACTGAATTGCCTCACGACGCTGAACAAATCGAGATGGCTAAGCGAGGTCGAGCCGACTGATTGATCGGTTGCAAAGCTCGCGCTGAATCACTTGATGCCGATGAAAGGTCAAAATGGCCAGACGTGCAGCAAATGCTCGCTCGTCACGGCCACCGAACAATTCGTAGGCCAGAGCGCGGCTTTTCAATTCCGTACATCGTGCAGATGTCGTCCGGCAAGAGCGCGAACAAGTCAGCCAAGTCGTCAAGTGAATAGCCCAACTCATTAATATGAGCGTCAATGAGGCGACGATTGAGCGTTGTAGGTTCGACGGGGAAATTCAATTCTTGCGGCTCACCACGACTTTTGTACCCCATGGCGCTGTATCGCTTCCACAGGAGCTGTTTCTGCCCCGGGCCGACATAGCCAAGCTCGTCTGCTGCATACAAAAGAGCCGCCATCGACACCCGCCACTCAGGCTTAAGTCGGGCTGCCAATTGCAGGTCGATACGGCGGCCCTTGAAGTATGGGCGGATATCATCGGCGGGGATCAGGAGGCCGCTGGCAAATTCGTTGGCTTCCTTCTCCATATCTGGCGATGGAACGCTGTGCATAACCAAGTGCGCGAGTTCGTGCGCCAACGTGAAGCGCATCCTATCAGCTGGCAAGTTGCCATTCAAAACGACTATTGGGGGAAGCCCAGCGAGCCGAAGTGTAAGGCCGTCGACATCGATCTTTTCCAAGTCACTGTGGAAAACGAAGATGCCGGCGCGCTCGACATAGTCGGTCAGGTTGACCAGCGGTCCGGCTGGTATGCTCCACGCTCGGCGTACGAGCTTGGCAATCTCCCGGCAGTTCCTGCCGTACTCTCCGGGTTCGTATTGTGGGATTTTCAGTTCGGGCTCGAAGATGATCGATGGCATCAGTTCTCGAAGATGCATCGCGCGAATGTTTGCTCCCGCCAATACCCGGTCGACCTCGCGCTGCGACACAGACTGCCTTTTGCGCCACATCGGGTGAAAGCTGAGCGGGATACCAGACGGATGGTAGTTCTTTTCGAAGAAAGGCGTACGGACTGATAGCGCCTCGGCGCAACTATCGATTACAGCCTGTGACGGCTGGAGTGCGCCATTCTCGGCGCGCGACAATATGGCTGCGTCCACGCCGATACGATCCGCCAGTTCCTTCTGGTGGAATCCTCGAAACTGCCGCGCCAAGCGCAGCATTGCTCCATTAAAGCCGGGCATGACTTACTTCTGCTGATCGTCCTTCCGGTCCTTATGGGCGACCGGAAGCTTGATGATAGTTGCTGCTGTGCCCGATGCCGGCGCCAGCGGCGGCGAAATCGTACCGACAACCGGGGCATCCCCGGCGTCATCATTGGCAACGTAGCTCCAGATCACCGACTCACCGAACCGGGCCGCGACGAGGATAGTCTCAATCTTGGTTTCCAGCTCGTTAAGGACATAGCCGAAATCGACAGTATGGATTTCGGGAAACTCGTCGTATGCGTACGGCAGCGAAGAGACGTTAGTGAAAGCCAAGGTCGCCTGCGTCGGCTGGGCGCGCGTATATCCGCGCTTATCCATCTTTTTCAGCCGCACAACCACCTGCTTTTTCAGCAGCAGGCGGATGGTTTCATGGCCTTCGAGCAAGCGAACTTCGGAGGAGCCGGCATAGGCGGACCGCACCGCGTTCATAACGTTCTGATGCATGTTGACCGCGACAGTGCGCTTCAGGTCAAAACTGCCGCGATCAGGATTGCGCGAAAGCTTGTCCCATGCGTCGTGGATGATCTTGCACAGCTCCGGCTCGTACGAGCCGATGACGTGGCGAATAAAGGGTTCTGTCGGAAACATGCGCGGACGATTCTCCGTTACCTTTGGTGGAGTATCGGCTCTCAAAATACCAAATTCAAGGGAAAAATTGACAAAGTTCTTGACCGATGTCGAACATCGTTGCGCCTATTGAGGCGAAGGAGCCGAAAGGCGGCGGTGCGCGGTCCTTATAAAAACGTTCCGCGTAAGGGCGCGAGTGCCGATCAGGAGCGGTATCGCATTTACCCTACGGATTTTCACCGTACCGCATCATGCTGCGGCTGGCTTTACCCCATATCAAGTCGCCATTGTCTGCCTGTCCAGACCCGGTGGCGTATGGTTTACCCTCTGGGTTTTCCGGTCGGCGTCATGTGGAGCTTAAGACGAAGCTTCATGACAACCTCCTTTCAGCAACCCGGCAAGATTGCCGGATGCCTATCTAGTTAAGATTGTCGCTGCGGACTTCAAAGCAATCCACTGCCAGAATCTGACAGCATGCCCGCGTATGGTCTCCAAGGTTCAGACACTTTGGAGATCAGATATGACCACGCCGAATTTCGTGATCCTCTATGTCGACAGCCCGGAAAAGAGCGGCGCGTTCTACGCTTCACTGCTCGGACGCGAGCCGGTCGAATCCTCGCCGACCTTCGTCATGTTCGTGCTCGACAAGGGGTTCAAGCTCGGCCTCTGGTCGCGCCACACGGTGGAGCCGGCTGCGGCGGCAGCGGGCGGTGGCGGCGAGCTCGTGCTTGCCGTCGAGAACGCGGCAGCGGTCGATGCCACCCATGCGGATTTGACTGGCAGGAGCCTCAACATTCTGCAGACCCCAACCGATCTTGATTTCGGCCGCACCTTCGTCGCGCTCGATCCCGACAATCATCGCCTGCGCGTCTACTGGCCGAATGGGCAGTAGGCAGTAGGCAGCAGGCCTATCTTCCCTATTGCCTACTGCCCAATCCCTACTGCCTATTTGAGCGCCTTGTAGACGGCGACGCCGGCGGCGAGATCCTCTAGCGCCGCGCCGACCGACTTGAACAGTGTGATCTCGTCATCGGTTTGCCGGCCCTGTTTCTCGCCGCGCGCGAGCTCGTGCAGGTCGGCGACAATCGCTTCCGGTTTCAGCACGCCGGAGGCCAGCGGCTGGACGATGTCGCCTGCCTCCTTGGTGGCGCCGGCGCGGGTGTCGACATAGACGCGGGCACGGACAATGGCGTCATCATCGCTTTCGCGCATCGTCGGCGTGAAGCCGCCGACGAGATCGACATGGGCGCCCGGCTTCAGCAGCGCGCCCTTGACCAGCGGCGTGTTCGAGATGGTCGCGGAAGCGACGATGTCGGCCTCGGCAAGCTCCGCATCGAGATCGCCGGCGGCACTTGCCGGAAGGCCTTCGGCGCGCAAGGCCGCCGCCACTTTTTCGGCATTGGCAGGCGTGCGGTTCCAGATGCGGATGGATGTGATCGGCCTGACTGCAGAATGCGCCTTGGCAAGGAAGGGCGACAGCGCGCCGGCGCCGATCACCAGAAGCCGCGAGGCGTCCTTGCGGGCGAGATAGGAGGCGGCGAGCGCGGAGGCGCAGGTCGTGCGCCACTGGGTCAGCCGCTGGCCGTCGATCAGCGCCTGCGGCTCGCCAGTGACGCCATCTAGCAAAAGATAAAGGCCCATGACCGCCGGCTTGCCGATGGCGTTGTTGTCCGGCGACACGGTGACGATCTTGACGCCGATATGGCCTCCCTCGGACGTGCCGGCGGCGTTGAAGTCGGTCCAGGCCGGCATCAAAAGCAAGGTCGAGGCGGCGCCGTCCGGCCGCTCGACGCCATGATGGTGGCGAACCGGCTGCACGGCGCCATCGCGGAAGGCGGTGCGCAGAGTCTCGACAAGGCCCGGAAAGGTCAGCGCGCGGTCGACCTGTGCGGCCGAAATGGTCAGCATTGAAAGCTCCGTGGTGTCGAAATGACGCTCGACTGTCTTCTACGCAATTCCGGACGGAAAACCGCTACGCACTTTGCCTGGAGTTGCTAAAGCGCGTCGCGCTGAAAACAGATTCAGGCGACGCGCTTTAAGCCTTTGTTCGATGCATGTCGTTGTCCCAGAACCGCTGCGCACTTCTGGGCGACATGCATTAGTTCGTCGGGCTGGGCAGCGCCGGTCCCTTGGGCGCTACGGGCGTGCGGCTCACCGCCTGGCGCAGACTTTCCGCCTCGAGGCCGCGCTGGCGCGCGAGCTTGCGATAGCGCCCCTGCTTCACCCAGGTGGCCAGGCTTCCGACGACCATGCCGATGGCCAAAGCCAGGAACAGGAAGATGAAAAGCGGCAGGCTCAGCGTCAGCGCGGGATTGCCGGGATGAAATGGATCGACCGTGAAGGCGACAGGGCCGCGGTTAGCGACGGCGAGCGCGATCAGGATGATAGCCAGCGGCACGAAAACCACGACGAGGATGAAGCGATTGAACATCAAATCTCCATGGAGAGGCTTCTGAAGCGCGCATGTCCTTGTCCCGAAACCGGTCTCCGCTTCCGGGAGACATGCCTTAGGCATCAAGACGCCGTCTCAACCCGCCGGCCCGGCGCCTATTTGCCGCCGTTCAGCCTTTCGCGCAACTCCTTGCCGGTCTTGAAGAACGGCACCCACTTTTCCTCGACCTCGACGGATTCGCCGGTGCGCGGGTTGCGACCGGTGCGGGCCGGACGGTTCTTCACCGAAAAGGCGCCGAAACCGCGCAACTCGACCCGGTTGCCCTCAGCAAGCGCGTCGGTGATCTCGTCAAAGATCGCGCCGACGATGTTTTCGACGTCGCGCAGGAAAAGGTGCGGGTTGCGTGCAGCAATGATCTGCACAAGCTCGGATTTGATCATAGAACATTCCCCGTAAAACCACTGCAACCGATTATCAGGATGATTTTATTGCTTTTTCGGCTCGTCCCAACGGCACCTTAAGGGTGCCAGACCGAAACGAGACCGTCAAGAAACAAGCGGTCGGCGCCGAGTTCGTGAATGATATCGCCGCCGGCATCCGGCAGGCCGAGCGCCTTGGCCGCCACTTTTGCCATCGACTGGGAAAACAGGAAACCGCCACGCCTGTCCTTGTCCTTCCACTCGACGACCTTGAGCTTGCTGTTCACGCCCTTCGTCGCCAGCCAGTCGATCGCCTCCTGCTCGCCGCCGACGGCGTCGACCAGGTGGTTGGCCAAAGCCTGGCGGCCGGTGAAGATCGAGCCGTCGGCAAGCGCCAGCGCCTGCTCATGCGTCATCTTGCGGCGATCGGCGACGATGCCGACGAACCAGTCGTAGCTGTCGAGGATCAGCTTGCGCACCATGGCGCGCTCGTCGTCATTGGTCGGCTTGAAGGGCGAGGGCGAAGCCTTGAGCGGCGACGATTTCACCTCCTCCAGCTTGATGCCGAGCTTGTCCATGAGACCGCTGACGTCAGGGTATTGGATCAGCACGCCGATCGAGCCGACGATCGACGTCTTGCGGGCGACGATGTGGTCGGCTGCACTTGCGATCATATAGCCGGCCGATGCCGCCAGCGTGCCGACTTCGGCCACCACCGGCTTGTCACCGGCAAGCTTGCGCACGGCGTCGAATGTGGCCTCGCCGCCGACCGTGGTGCCTCCGGGCGAATCGATCGAAAGGATGACGCCCTTCACCTCCGGCGACTTGCGGATCGATTCCAGCCTTTTGAGCAGCTCCTCGTCCTCGGTGATGGTGCCTTCGACCTTGACCTTGGCGATGTGGGGGACCGCCCGGCCGGTAAAATTGTCGTCATAGACCCAGGTCGAGAAAGCGATGATCGTTGCCGCCAGAACCAGAAACGCGACCACGCGCCAGAATGTCAGCTTGCGGCGCAAGCGGCGGCGGTCGATCAAGTCGTCGGCTCTCATTGCCATTGTCAGCCTCATGGGTGGTGGGAAAGCACGCTTTTAAAGCAAGCTTCTACACACGGCTACCGTTTCCTGGCGCGGGTCATCCGCTTCACAGAAGGGTGACCCCTCTACTTTCTTGTCCTGATGCAATTCCTGTCGGAAACCGCTCGCAGCTTTCCCGGAACTGTTCCGAAAGGCCCGGCTTCGGCCTCCGGCGGTGACGCCGGGCTCACGAAAAATTAACGCAAGCAGTCCTTATCTGCTATGAAGTACAGGCCGTCTCGCCGAATTCCTTTCGATTTTGCGCGCGGCAGCTGTCACATTTTTGCAGTTTTCCTCCGCTTGTGCTTGCTTGTAGGTGCCGGCATACCACCTATAGGCGGTGTTTGGGCGGGCAAAGGTCCATTAGAAAAGTCATGTTGGCGCGATCTGACGAAACGAGCGATGCCGGTGAGGCATCGGCTCCCGCGAACCAAGGCGGCACGCGTGGCGATGCGTTCAACCGCGCCCGGCGGCACTCGCGCCGCGTCCGCGTGCTGAAATTTGCGGTACCGCTGCTCGCGGTCGCGATCGCCGTCGCCTTTCCGGTCTATTCCTACCTCAAAGCGCCGCTGTCGGTATCGGTGCAGGCCGACGGCACGGCGTTTTCCGATGGCAAGCTGGTGATGGCCAATCCGAAGCTCAACGGCTTCACCAAGCAGAAGCTGCCATATTCGCTGACGGCGACCAGGGCGACGCAGGATGTTGGCCAGCAGGCCGTCATCGACCTCGAAGGCATCAACGCCAGACTGCCCGTCGCCACTGACAACATCGTCTCGGTGGATGCCGCGCACGGTATCTACAATCGCGACGCCAACACGATGGATCTGACCAGCGACGTCAGCGTGACGACGACCGACGGCCTGATGGCGAAGTTCAAATCGATCTTCCTAGACATGGGCAAAGGCTCTATGAAGACGAGCAATCCGGTCGACGTCAGCCGTGGGGGGTCGCGCATCACCGCGGACTCGATGTCGGTCGAGGACAATGGCAGGCTCGTGGTCTTCGAGAGCCGGGTTCGCGTCAACATAGATCCAACTGCGCTGAAGGCAGCGGGGGTAAACGGTGGAGAACAGAATGCGTCGCAGTAAATCCGCATGGCTTCCGGGCGCTGCTTCCGCATTGCTGTTTTTGGCAACGGCGCATTCGTTCGCGCAATCGAGCGCGACCAGCCAGATTCCCGGGCTCAAGCTGTCGGGTGACCAGCCGATCCAGATCGAAAGCGACAAGCTCGAGGTCCGCCAGGCCGACAGCATGGCCGTGTTCAGCGGCAATGTGACGGTCAATCAGGGGCCGACCCTGCTCAAGGCCGGCAAGATGACGGTCTACTATGTCAAGGATGCCAATGCCGGCAAAAGTGCCGCAGCAGGCGCATCGGCGATGACGGGCGCCGCCAATATCGACCATCTCGAGGTCGAGAACAAAGTCTACATCAAATCGAACGACCAGATCGCCACCGGCGACACCGGCAAATTCGACATGAAGACGCAGGTGCTGGTGCTTTCCGGCAAGGAAGTGGTGCTGTCGCAGGGCGACAATGTGCTCAAGGGCTGCAAGCTCACCGTGCAGATGAAGAGCGGCCTCGGCAATGTCGAAGGCTGTCCTCGCGTCATCATGATGTTCAAGCCGCAGAAACAGGACGCGCAGCAGGGAGCGTCGAGCAAGTAATGGCCGGCGTGACTTCGCTGCTGGCCCGTCTCCCGGGACGGGCAGCCGCACAACCCGCTGCGCCGGCGACGGTCGGCGCCGACAAGGCGAAGTTCAAGGGCACCCTGATCGCCAAGGGGCTGACCAAGAGCTACAAGGGCCGCAAGGTGGTGAGCGGTGTGACGCTCGGCGTGCGCGCCGGTGAGGCTGTCGGCCTGCTCGGCCCCAACGGCGCTGGCAAGACCACCTGTTTCTACATGGTCACCGGCCTTGTTCCCGTCGACGAAGGTTCGATCGAGATCGACGGCTTTGATGTCACCTCAATGCCGATGTACCGGCGGGCCCGCCTCGGCATCGGCTATCTGCCGCAGGAAGCGTCGATCTTCCGCGGCCTGAATGTCGAGCAGAACATCCGGGCCGTGCTGGAGGTGGTGGAAAAGAGCCGCAAGGAACGCGAGCGCACGCTCGACGAGCTGCTCGAGGAGTTTCACATCAGCCATCTGCGCAAGGCGCCGTCCATGTCGCTGTCGGGCGGCGAACGGCGTCGCCTCGAAATCGCGCGGGCGCTGGCGACGCGGCCTGCCTATATGCTGCTCGACGAGCCCTTCGCCGGCATCGATCCGATCGCCGTCGCCGACATCCAACAGCTCGTTCGCCACCTCACGGCGCGCGGCATCGGCGTCTTGATCACCGACCACAATGTGCGCGAGACGCTCGGCCTGATCGACCGCGCCTACATCATCCATGCCGGTCAGGTGCTGACGCATGGCCGCGCCGACGAGATCGTCGCCAACGCCGATGTGCGGCGTCTCTATCTCGGCGAGGGTTTCACGCTCTGACTGCGGGTTTCGACGCGGTTCGATGGCCGCGTCACGGCTTTCGGTCATTTTAGCGCTCGATAACGCTCCGGTAAGCCGCAACTGCTAGCGTTTTGCTTGACAAGCAAAAGCCGGGCCAGTTTCTATGCCCGACCGAAAAACAGTCGACGCGTAGACGAGGCGTTTGAAGTCCATCATGGCGCTGGCAGCCAAACTGCAGCTCAGACAATCCCAGTCGCTGGTGATGACGCCGCAGCTGATGCAGTCGATCCGGCTGCTGCAGCTCACCCATGTCGAGCTCGAGCGCTTCATCGACGAGGAGATCGAGCGCAATCCGCTGCTGGAACGGGCCGAGCCGCAGGACGATGCCGCCGGCGATCTATCCCAGAAAGGCGAGACATCGCCGGAAAAGGACAGAGAAGGCGACTGGTTCGAGGGCGAGATGGAGTGGAGCGCGGAAGCGATCTCGCAAAAGCTCGATTCTTCCCTGGAGAACCTGTTTCCAGACGACCCAGGCACCAGCGAGAGGCTGGGGCCGGATCTCACGGCGCAATGGAAGTCGGCCGCCGGGGGCGGCGCGGGCGCAGCATCGTCCGAGGGGTTCGACGTCGGCGACATGGCCGCGGCCGCCATCACGCTGCGCGAACATGTCGGCGAGCAGATCGCGCTTGCCTCCTTGAGCCCCGGCGAACGCCTTATCGCGGGTGAGCTAGCCGAAGGGCTCGACGAAGCCGGGTACCTGCGCACCGAACTCGACGAGATCGCGGTTCGGCTCGGCACGGACGGCGCGGCGGTGGCGCGGGTGCTTGGCGTGTGCCAGACCTTCGAGCCAGCAGGACTTTTCGCGCGCGACCTTGCCGAGTGCCTGTCGCTGCAACTGGCGGTGCGCGACCGGCTCGATCCGGCGATGAAGGCGCTGGTCGCCAACCTCGAGCTTCTGGCGCGGCGGGATTTCCAGTCGCTGAAACGCATCTGCGGCGTCGACGAGGAAGACCTGCTCGACATGCTGGCCGAGATCCGCGCGCTCGATCCGCGGCCCGGCCTGGCGTTTTCGGGCGGCGCGAGCGACGCGATCGTCGCCGATGTCGAGGTGCGCGCCGCCAATGACGGCAGCTGGGCGGTGGAGCTCAATGCCGATACGCTGCCTCGCGTGCTGGTGGACAATGTCTATTTCGCCCGCATTTCGAGCCATGCCAAGGACCAGGCGGAAAAAGAGTTTCTCGCCGAATGCCTGCAGAACGCCAACTGGCTGACGCGCAGCCTCGATCAACGGGCCAAGACCATTCTCAAGGTGGCGTCCGAGATCGTGCGGCAACAGGACGCTTTCCTCGTCCATGGCGTGCGCCATCTCAAGCCGCTCAACCTGCGTACGGTGGCCGACGCCATCGGCATGCATGAATCGACGGTCAGCCGCGTCACCGCCAACAAATATATGCTGACGCCGCGCGGCGTCTTCGAGCTGCGCTATTTCTTCACCGCGTCGATTGCCTCCGCGGAAGGCGGCGAAGCGCATTCGTCCGAGGCCGTGCGCGACCGCATCAAGCAGATGATCGACGAGGAAAAGCCCATCGACGTGCTTTCCGACGACGCCATCGTCGACATGCTCAAGGAAAGTGGGGTCGACATCGCGCGCCGCACCGTCGCGAAATATCGCGAAGGCATGAACATTCCCTCGTCGGTGCAGCGGCGGCGGGAGAAGCGGGCGCTCGCGAACGCCGGCCGCTAGGCCGATGCGAATCTCGACAAGTCCTGGCCGGTGCGAGACGGTGCTGATTTCCCACAATTCCCGAGTTTCATTGACAAGCCGCAATGAAGTGTCTAGAAGCCCGCCCGCATGGAGCAGGGCGGTGATGCCCGCTAGCGAATGGGTCCGTCAGACACGGCCATGGACGGCCAAGAAGGCGACTTGTGATCAACCGGAAAGTTCGGGTCTAAAATCGGCGCGCATGCCGCTGCAAAGCTTGTGCGCGCGCACCACGGGTATAAACTCGGGAACAGTTTGAAGCCTGAGCAAGGAAGGTCAGTTTTCAGATGAATCTACGCATTTCGGGAAAACACATGGACATCGGCGATGCGTTCCGCACACGCATCAACGACCGGGTCGGCGAGGCGATCGAGAAATATTTCGATCGGGGTTTTTCAGGACATGTCACGGTCATCAAATCGGGGTCGCGTTTCTCCGCCGACTGCATGGTCCGGCTCGATTCCGGCGCTTCTTTGCAGGCGACCGGCGACGCCCAGGACCCGACGCTTGCCTTCGAGGCGGCGGCCGACCGCCTGGAAACGCGGCTGCGGCGCTACAAGCGCCGGCTGAAGTCGCGTAACACCGGCAACGGCAATGGCGAAGAGCCGACCGACATCGCCTACACCGTGATGGCTCCCCTCACCGATGACGAGGAAGACATTCCGGAGGACTTCGCTCCGGTCATCGTCGCCGAATCAAGCTTGACGCTGCGGACCATGTCGGTGGCTTCGGCGGTCATCGAACTCGACAACAGCGACAGCCCGGTCTTCCTGTTCCGCAACGCCGGAACCGACCATCTCAACATCGTCTACCGCCGGCCGGATGGCAACATCGGCTGGATCGATCCGTCGACGACCAAAGTCGCGCAAGGATAAAAAGCCAGCCGCGCAAGGGGGCGACGACTGGCGCGGCAGGCGAGCAAGGGATTTTTCAAGCATGGATCTCAGCGATCTCATCAGCGTTCCGGCGATCATGCCGGCGTTGAAGGCGAATTCCAAAAAGCAGCTTCTGCAATTGCTGTCGGAGAGGGCGGCGGCGATTTCGGGGATTCCGGAGCGAGAGGTGTTCGACACCATCCTGCAGCGCGAGCGGCTGGGCTCGACCGGCGTCGGCAACGGCATCGCCATTCCGCACGGCAAGCTCGCCGGCGTGAAGCGAATCGCCGGCGTCTTCGCCCGGCTGGAAACGCCGGTCGATTTCGAGGCGCTGGACGACCAGCCGGTCGACCTGGTGTTTTTGCTGCTTGCGCCGGAAGGCGCCGGCGCCGACCATCTCAAGGCGCTGTCGCGCATCGCGCGCGTGCTGCGCGATGCCGACACGGTGGCCAAGATCAGGGGAACGCGCGACGCGGTGGCGATCCACGCGCTCTTGTCTGATACGCAGGCCTCGCACGCGGCCTGACGTTTTGGGATCGAACCTGGTTTTTGGGATGAAACCCTAGAGGGGCCGCCGGGAGCGGCCCTTTCCATTTCAGGCTGCCAGCAATCGCCTTAGTGAATGGCGACAGTGGTCAGGTCGTTCTCCAACGCACCCGCCAGTGCCCGGTCACGGGCGTCGGAAAGCAGAATCGGCTGGCCGTTGGCGGCAAACAGCGCCCACAGCTCCAGGCCGGGCGCGATCTCGCCGAGGCCGGGGAAGCGGCCGCGCAGGTCGTCGCTCGACACTTTCCTGAGATAAGCGACCGAACCTTCGCCGAGATGGGCGAGTTCGCCGCTGGTCATGGTGATCGTTTCGTCAGTTCTGGTCATTTCAAGCCTCCTTGGCGCGAGGACGCCAGGATCGGCCGCCTCGCATAGAGCCATCGGCAAAGGTCAGTCTTTCACCGATATGTTTATTTTCCGTACCATCCGCTCGGACTCCGGCCGATCGAGATCGATCGACAGCAGACCGTTCTTCAGTTCTGCCGCGATCACCCGCATGCCGTCGGCCAGCACGAAGCAGCGCTGGAACTGGCGCGCGGCGATGCCGCGGTGCAGGAATTCGCGCTCGGTGTCGTCGGTCTGACGACCGCGCACGATCAGCTGGTTTTCCTCCGTGGTGACATCGAGGTCGCTTTCTGCAAAACCGGCAACCGCCAGCGTGATGCGCAGCCTTTCGGCCTTGCCGTCGGCGGCATTGAGGCGCTCGATATTGTACGGAGGATAGCTGTCGCCGGACTTCGCCAGACGCTCAAGCGTCTTTTCCATGGCATCAAAACCCAGGAGAAGCGGGCTGGAGAAAGGCGTCATTCGACTCATTGTTACACTGTCCTCTGAAGAGCGACACAAACTGGAAAAACCCGGATGGCATTTTTCCCGATGGTCTTGATATGGTCCGTCGCGCGATCAAGTTCAAGCCGCCAAATCAGGATGGCGTTTCGTCGAACCGTCATCTTCATCCAGCCTTTCATTGGAGCATGATTTCGTCCGAAAACCGGTTCCCACCTTTCGGGAACCATGCTCTAAAACCCGCCCAAAAAGACTTCCCAAAAGGAATTGAAATGCCCCAGTCCAGAAAGATCATCATCGACACGGATCCCGGCCAGGACGATGCCGTCGCCATATTGCTGGCGCTCGGCAGTTCCGAGCTGGAGATCGTCGGCATCACCGCGGTAGCCGGCAACGTGCCGCTGAGTCTGACCCAGAACAACGCCCGCAAGATATGCGAGCTGGCGGGCCGGCCCGACATCAAGGTCTATGCCGGCGCCATCCGGCCGCTGGCGCGCGAACTCGTCACCGCCGAGGAAGTGCATGGCAAGACCGGCCTGAACGGCCCGCAGCTGCCCGAGCCGACCATGCCGTTGCAGGAACAATATGCCGTCGATTTCATCGTCGAGACGCTGATGCGCGAGGAAAGCGGCACCATCACGCTCTGCCCGCTCGGACCGCTCACCAACATCGCGCTGGCGCTGATCCGCGAGCCCAGGATCGCGCCGCGGATCAAGGAAATCGTCTTGATGGGCGGCGGCTTCTTCGAGGGCGGCAATGTCACGCCGGCCGCCGAATTCAATATCTATGTCGACCCGCAGGCCGCCGATCTGGTGTTCAAGTCGGGCATTCCGATCGTGATGATGCCGCTCGACGTCACCCACCAGGCGCTGACCACGTCCGAGCGCATCCAGGCCTTCCGCAAGCTCGGCACCAAGGTCGGCACCGCGACCGCCGAGATGCTGGAGTTCTTCGAGCGCTATGACGAGGAAAAATACGGCACCGATGGCGGGCCGCTGCACGATCCGTGCGTGATCGCCTATCTCGTCAAGCCGGAGCTGTTCAAGGGCCGCCACTGCAATGTCAGCGTCGAGACGACCTCCGAGCTCACCATGGGCATGACGGTGATCGACTGGTGGGGCGTCACCAAGCGCAAAAAGAACGCCATGGTGATGCGCGACATCGACCATGACGGCTTCTTTGCGCTGCTGGTGGAGAGGCTCGGGCGGCTTTAGCGCCTTTCCTTCCCCCCTTGTGGGGGAAGGTGGATCGGCGCGAAGCGCCGAGACGGATGAGGGGTGCTCCAGCGGAGTGAGACGTCGGCATTCCCTGGAACACCCCTCATCCGTCGCCTTCGGCGACACCTTCTCCCACAAGGGGAGAAGGTGAGGTGCTATTTCGCCTTCGAGAACGCCAGCCACAGTCCGCCGCCGACCAGGAAGCTGCCGCTGATGCGCGACATCAGCTTGACGCGGCTGGCCGACAGAACGCGCCCGGCGCGGCCCGCGGCAAGGGCATAGGTCGAATCCGACATGGCGGCGAAGATCATCGCTGTCAGGCCCATGACGACGATCTGCAGCGAATAGTCGCCCTGCGGGGCGATGAACTGCGGGAAGAAAGCGCCGAAGAACACCAAGGTCTTCGGATTGCTGATCGCCACCAGAAAACCCTGCAGGAAGAAGCCGCCGCGCGGCTTTTTGGCCGAGCCGTCGGGGTTCAGCGCGCTTTTGGAGCGAAACATCTGCACGCCCATCCAGATGAGATAAGCGGCGCCGAGCAGCCGCACCCATTCGAACCAGAGGCCCATGCCGGCGATCAGCGTGTTGAGGCCGATGCCGACGATGGCGATCATGATGGCAAGGCCGGCCTGGGTGCCGGCGACGTTGGCCAAGCCCGCGCGCGAACCATGGCGGATGCTGTTGGCGATGATCAGCGTGACCGTGGGACCCGGCACCAGGATGATGACGATGCAGGCGACGACGTAGGTGGCGTAGAGTTCCAGCGACATGATTTCCCTCGAACAGGACAGCGCCGACTTGGGCGGAGCGCGATCAATGCACGGGATCGACGCCGGCGCAAGCTGGCCGGGCAGGGCGGCCCGTCACGCGGCCCCCGCCGCCCATGGCAGTGTCGCCTCATAGGCGGCGCCGGCCTTGAGCACGGCGAGATCGCCGCGCGGGCGGCCGATCAACTGCATGCCCATCGGCCGGCCCTTCTCGTCGAAGCCGGCCGGCACGTTGAGCGCCGGGCAACCGCCCAGCGTGGCGAAAGCGGAGACCTGCATCCAGCGGTGATAGCTGTCCATGGCCCGCCCCGCGACCTCGCGCGGCCAGTGGGTGGTCACGTCGAAGGGGAAGACCTGAGCGGTGGGCAGCGCGATCAGGTCGAAGCGCTCGAACAGCGCAAGCAGCGTCCTGTGCCAGGAGGTGCGCCGGACGGTCGCGGCATGGATCTGCGGGGCGGTCAGGCGCATCGCCTGCTCCACTTCCCAGATAGCCTCAGGCTTCAGAAGCCCGCGTTTTGCCGGATCATCGTAATGCGCCTTCAGCCCGCAGCCGCTGCTCGCCTGGCGCAAGGTGACAAAAGCCTGCCACAGCGCCTCGAAATCGACACCCGGAACCAAGGCCTCGCTGTGGAAGGAAGCATCGGCGAAGCGGGCAAGCGCGGCCTCGCAAAGGTCGAGCACGCCCGGCTCCGTCGGCAGGTGGCCGCCGAGGTCGCCCAACCAGGCGATGCGGCCGCCTGACGCTTTGGCGCGCAAACCTTCAAGGAACGAGCCCGTCTTGTCGTGCGAAAGCGGTGCATGCGGGTGATAGCCGGCCTGCTCATCAAGCAGCAGCGCGATGTCGCGAATGTTGCGGCCCATCGGCCCTTCGACGCCCATCTGAGAATGAAAGACATCGACGTCCGGGCCGGCAGGCACAAGACCCTGCGACGGACGGAAACCGTAAACATTGTTGTAAGCCGCCGGATTGCGCAGCGAGCCGCCGAAGTCGCTGCCGTCGGCGACCGGCACCATGTCGAGCGCCAGCGCCACAGCCGCGCCGCCGCTCGAGCCGCCGGCGGTCAGCGCCGGGTCGAAGGCGTTGAGCGTCGGCCCGAAAACCGGATTGTAGGTGTTGGAGCCCAGGCCGAATTCCGGAACATTGGTCTTGCCGATGATGATAGCGCCGGCTTTGCGGATGCGCTCGACGAAGAAGTCGTCCGTGTCGGGAATGAAATCGGCAAAGATCGGCGAGCCGAAGGTGGTTCTGAGCCCCTTGGTCTGGGCAAGGTCCTTGATGGCGATGGGCAGGCCGTACAGCGATCCGGCCTCGCCGCCTTGCGCCAGATTGGCATCGGCCCTGTCGGCCTCGGCAAGGACATCGGCGCGCTCGCGCAGCGAGACGATGGCGTTGACCAGCGGGTTCACCGCCTCGATGCGGTCGAGGAAGGCGCCGGCCACCTCGCGCACCGACAAACGGCGCTGCCTGATCTCGCCTGCGAGCTCGACGGCGGAAAGGCGGCAGATATCGCCGGCCGGCGGCACTGCGTGCTTCGTTATCGGACGCATGGCCGCTACCGCGCCGCCGCCAAAGCCGCGTCGACATCCTTGGCCAGCGGGATCGCCGGTTGCGCCCCTGGCTTCAGGCAGGCGAGCGACCCGGCCGCGGCGGCGCGGGTGAGCGCATCCTGAAGTGAGAGACCGGACGATAGGCCGGCGCCGAAATAGCCGCAAAACGTATCGCCGGCGCCGACCGTATCGACCGGGGTGATCTTCAGCGCCGGAACGGCAAGGAAATCGCCCGGTGTGGCGGCCAGCACCCCGTCGCCGCCGAGCGTGACGACGATGATGCGGCCCGTCTTTTTGGCATAGTCGCGCATGCGGGCCGGGCGGTCGCGCCCCGAAAGCGCGAGCGCCTCGCCATAGAGATCGAACTCGGTTTCGTTGGCGACGGCATAGTCGGCCTTGCCGAGGAGGCCGGCGGCTTCGGCACGGAACGGGGCGGTGTTGAGCACGCTGACGGCGCCCGCCGCGCGCGCCGCGTCGAGTGTGGCCTCGACCGTCTGCAACGGGATCTCGTGCTGCAAGAGCACGACGTCGCCTTTCCTGAGATAGGCCTTGGCGACATCGCCCGGCACCACCGAATCATTGGCGCCCGCCACGACGGCGATGACGTTTTCCCCGTCGCCGCCGACCAGGATCAACGCCGTGCCGGTGGAGGCGAAGCTCTCGCCGACACCGGACAGATCGACAGCGCCAGCCTTGAGAAGGGCGAGTGCCTCGGCGGCAAAACTATCCTTGCCGACCGCGCCCACCATGCGCACTTGCGCGCCGGCGCGCGCCGCGGCCAGCGCCTGGTTGGCCCCCTTGCCGCCGGGCGCGGTGACGAAGCCGGAGCCGCGCACCGTCTCGCCGGGTTCCGGCAAGCGGTCGACATTGGCGATGAGGTCGAGGTTGATCGAACCGACAACGATAATCAAAAAACTGCCTCCCGGTGAAGCGGGTCAGCCTGTGCTGAAAGGCGGACCTGCTCCAAGACTTCTGCTTTCTTGCGCAATTCCAGGGGAAATACATGGCGTGTTTTTCCCCTGGAATTGCAGGCTGGGCGCGAAGCTAGCCGCAAAGCCCGCCGGTTGCCAGATCATGTCGTCGCTGGCGCGGTCTGGCCCACAGCATCATTCGCAACGGACAGTGACCTCCGCCTGGTAACTGCCCGCCGGGAAGATGCCCGGCGATTTCGTGGCAGTCAGATCGACCTGGATCGTATGGGTGCCGTTGGTCAGCTTTTGCGGCGAGCCGCCTGGGTTATCCAGCCCCGAGCCGTCGAGGCGGAAGACGGAGGCGAAAGAGACATCGGTGTCGCCGCCGCTCGGAGCCGAGGTGAAGGCGATCGGCGCCGGCGCGGAGACGGTATAGCAGTCTAGCAGGTTCAGGATCGAACACAGCGTCGAGTTCGCGATGATGGTGGCGCCGGC
Organism: Mesorhizobium sp. CA10; assembly: GCF_020165285.1. NCBI lineage: Bacteria > Pseudomonadati > Pseudomonadota > Alphaproteobacteria > Hyphomicrobiales > Phyllobacteriaceae > Mesorhizobium > Mesorhizobium sp. CA10. The sequence goes on along the minus strand of NZ_JAIUHV010000011.1, from coordinate 28,513 downwards.
GCTCGACCCGCCCGCCTGCTTGGAACCGAATATATTGATAGAGGGGTTCGATTTCATCGTTCCCGAGGCACCGATCATGATGGTGCAGGTGCCGATGATCGCCGCCTGTGCCGGGAGACAGAAGCCGGCAAGCGCTGCCGTCGTAAGCAGCGCGCGGCTATTTCCTCTTCTTTTGCTTTTCATTGCCGGTCGTGCCTCTGATGCTCCAGCCTTCGTTGGCCCATCCTGCCGATGCGGCCGAGCGAGCCGCGGGAGCCTCGGAAGCCGTGGCAGCGGCGCCCGTCGTGCTCCCCGTTGTCTGACCATCGGCGCCAAGGCCCATTTTCAGGAGCTTCAATTCAAGCTGCAGGCGCTCGACTTCCAGCTCGTAGAGGCGGCTGCAATCGACGCGTTTCGGCGTCCGCCCGATCGGGATCACCACGCGGCCGTATGTTGCGATGTCGCTATTGGCCTGATTGCTGCTGTTGTTGCCCCGGATGACGCCGAGGTCGAGATAGGCGCCGCTGCCGGAGACGGCTGAGCGGCAGGTCGTGCCGTCGCTGGCATGAACCTCGTCCTGGCCCTGAGGCAGGCTGACGCCGGGCAGACTGAAACCGGTCTGGTTCTGATTCAGGTTCAGGATGTCCTCGGCAAGCCCCTGACTTGCGACAGCCAAGGCGGACAGCAGGGACAAGGTCAGAACCTGCGATGCCCGAAAAACTTTCCGCATATCTGTGCCCTTATCTGGGTCTGCTCGCTTGGAAAGGGGATACTCTCGGTACAGATACGCACCTTACGCTCGTTCCCGCCGTCGAACGGGACGACCACCAGAACCGCACGCGACGCCTGGCCGGCCAGAAGGAAGGCGCTTGGCGTGATCTTGGCGTCGACCGGCTGGAAATCCTGGTCATAGACATGAACCTCGACACGTATGCGCTGGTTATACGGGTTGCCTGGGAAGACACGAACGGCGAAGGCATCCGCGAAGGATCGCACCTCACCCCGCATCGGCGTCATCGACTGGCCGGTCGCGGCGATGGGAAACAGCACGGCAGTCAGGCCCGCCGCCAGAATTGCAATCGTTCTCAAGGATCACTCCCTTCGCGACAAGACTATTCGCAGCGCAGCGTCACCGTTGCTTGGTAGTTGCCGGCGGAGAAGCGGTTCGTGCCGCTCTTGGTGCCGGAAAGATTGACGGCGACCGTGGATGTGCCTGGCACCGTCAGGGCCGTCGCAGTGCCGGTTTCCGCAATCGTCTGGGCGCCGGAAGTGGCGAAGGTGGGGGTCCATGTCGTCGCCGTAACGTCCGAAGCCGGCACGGTCGTCGTGGTTACCGGGTCTACGCTGAGCGAGACGCCGCCCGTGGTATCGACCTGAGCGCTGCCGGCTGAGCCGCCGGCATTATGCGAGCTCAGCGACTGAAGATTGCTGCTGACGGTCATCGTACCGTTGGAGTTGATCGTGACCGTGCAGGTCGCGGTGATCGTACCATTGAACAGCACATTTCCGGTGGTGGCGGCCGATGCTGCCTGGCCGCCGCAGGCGGCGAGCACGCTCGCAGCCATGACGGCGCGAAAGAACTTCATTGAGACCCCGCTTTCGAGCCGGATAATGCGGCTCAATGTAGGGTTATCTTCTCTTATCGTGGTTAATTTAGCGTTAAGTGAAATAACAACGGAAAGCAACTTCAAAGAAAGCGGCGATAACCGAAGGTTGTCGCCGGTTGCATTTCATGAACAAGGCTGTTTATTTGTTTGGCTTGTGCCGCTTTATATTTGATGCGCGGTTTTTCGCAAGGAGGCGCGAAAAAATCGATTGTTTTTCAGGACGTCACTTGTCCCGCTTCCCAACCGAGGATGGCGCGCTTGCGCGTCAGGCCCCAGTGATAGCCGGTGAGCGCGCCGGACTTGCCCAACGCCCGGTGGCAGGGCACCACGAACGACATCGGGTTGGCGCCCACCGCCGCGCCCACGGCCCGGCTCGCGCTTGGCGCGCCGATGCTTGCCGCGATCGAGGAATAGGTGCAGGCCCTACCCATCGGGATGCGCAGCAATGCTTCCCAGACGCGAAGCTGGAAATCAGTGCCTATCATCACCACGCGCAGCGGCTGGTCGGCGCGCCATTGCGTCGGGTCGAAGACCCGCGCGGCGTAAGCCTGGGTGGCGGACATGTCCTCGACGTAAGTCGCGTTCGGCCAGCGGCCGGACATGTCGGCGAAGGCAGCCCGCTCGCCGCCGGCGTCACAGAAGGCGAGGCCCGCCAGGCCCCGGTCGGTGACCATGATGAGCGCGATGCCGAAAGGCGAGATGTGATAGCCGTAGCGGATGGTGAGACCCGCGCCCCGGGTCTTATAGTCGCCGGGCGACATCGCCTCATGGGTGACGAAGAGGTCGTGCAGCCGGCCGGGACCGGACATACCGAGTTCGAACGAGGTCTCCAGGAGCGGCATGCCTGAATCCAGCAGCCTGCGCGCATGGTCGAGCGTCACCGCCTGCAGGAAGGCCTTGGGCGACAGGCCGGCCCAGCGCGTGAACAGCTTTTGCAGGCCGGTCGGCGTCTCGCCGACTTCCTCGGCCAGCACCTCCAGCGAGGGCTGGTCGCGATAGTCGAGGCTGATCTTCTCGATGGCGCGGCGCACGACGTCATAGTCGCTGCCTTCCGGCGTGATGTCATTCTCAAGGATCGCGGTTGGTTTCATCCGCGTATTCATGGTCATCTGAGCGTTCATGGCAATATCTCCTTGACCGCGAATATCGGTCCTCCAGAGCTTTGCCACCACCCGAAACTTGCCTTCCCGCCATCCGCACCCAGATAGAGTCAGCTTCGGGCCGAAGAGGGTGATCATGGCCGTCGAAAAGGTTGATCTGACCGGGGCAAGGGAGACCTTGCTGATGACGCTCTACGGCAAGGCGCTGGAGAGCCGGCTGCCCAATTCGCTGCTCCAGGATCGCTTTGCCGACGAGGCGGTGCGCAGGATCGACTATGATTTCTCGAGGCTCAAGGTCGGCGGCAATCTCGGGCTGGGATTTGCAATCAGGGCGAAGACACTGGACGTATCAGCGCGTCTTGGCGGTCGCCAGCGCGCGCGAAAAGGCGGTGGCAAAACTTTCGCGGTCGTCGGGATTGAGGAAGCCGCCAATCGCGACACTCTTGCCTTGCGCCTCGACGGCCATCTTGGTGATGCCGATCTCGCTGTGGCGGGCGATCGAGAACCGCGTCCAGAACGGGTTAAAGCGATGGTTTTCCGAGCGGCCGGAAGGCGCTGTCTTGCGAATGTCGAGACTGGTGCGCGAGACCGAGATTTCCTCACGGGCGCGCGCAGCCCGGTAATTGGCGCGGAAAGCGATGTAGACGGCGACCACGTCGAGGCCGAAGAAGCCAAACACCGGCCAGGCGCCATGCGCCAGGAAGAACGCGCCGGTGACCGCCCAGCCGAACAGAAGCGCTCCCATCAGGATCAGGAAGCCGGTGCGGCCGAGCGAGCGGTGCGGCGTCAGCAAGGCCTGGAAAAATGGCTCGTCGGCCTGGAACGAGGCGTTTGTGTCGCTCATGAGGGAATATTATAGGAGGGAAATGGCGCCTCCCAAGTCGAAAAAATCCGCAGCTGTCAAAAAACCTCAGCCCGCTATCCCGGGCGGCGGACGGGCGCCTGGTCGACGGCCGCGAAAAGCCGCCACGCGGTCGCTCTACAGCCCCGCCGAGGTGCATGAGATATTCCGGCGCTTTTCCGTGCAGCGGCCTGAGCCGAAAGGCGAGCTCGACTATGTCAACGCCTTCACCCTGCTGGTCGCGGTGGTGCTGTCGGCGCAAGCGACGGACGCCGGCGTCAACAAGGCGACGAAGGCGCTGTTCGCCGCGGCCGACACACCGGCCAAGATGCTGGCATTGGGCGAGGCCAAGGTCGGCGACTATATCCGCACCATCGGTCTGTGGCGCAACAAGGCCAAGAACGTGATCGCGCTGTCCAAGGCGCTGATCGACGATTATGCAGGCCAGGTGCCGCCGGATCGCGACGAGCTGGTGAAGCTGCCGGGCGTCGGGCGCAAGACCGCCAATGTCGTGCTCAACGTCGCCTTCGGCCAGCATACCATGGCGGTCGACACGCATATCTTCCGCATCGGCAACCGTATCGGGCTGGCGCCCGGCAAGACGCCGGATCAAGTCGAACAGGGGCTGCTCAAGGTCATCCCCGCCGAATATATGCGCCATGCGCATCACTGGCTGATCCTGCATGGCCGCTATGTCTGCAAGGCGCGCAAGCCCGATTGCCCGGTCTGCGTCATCGCCGACATCTGCAAATCGAAGGAAAAGACCACCGACGTGCCCGCCCCGCTGGTGCCGATCGCGCCGCTGGATGAGACGTTTCCGGTCGAGGCCTAGGGTGGTGTTCTAATAACCGTAGCCGCGCGCCATCGCCGCGGCGAAAACCGGGATGAGCAGGAAGATAAAGCCCTCGGCGCGGACATAGTTCTTCACCGAGGCCAATTCCGCCGCCGGCACCGCGAAAGACGGATTGCCGCTCGCCTGCCTATTCCAGGAGAGGAAGCGCATAGTCGGCACAATCGACAGCAGGCCGACGATGACGAAGGCCGCCATCTTTGCCCAGAACACCCAATTGTAGACGTAGAATACCCAGCCCTTCAGACCGAAGAACACCCGGCAGATACCGACGATGATGATCAGCGCGGCGATAATGCCGTAGTGGCGGTCGATGCCGACAAGGCGCTTCAGCGTCGCCGCTGCCAAATCGCCGCGCACCAGCACGAACTCGGCGCCGATGATGCCGGCCAGCGAGAACACCACAAGGTGATGCGCGATCGCCAGCAACAGGTCCGTGGTGTCCATGGTTCTTCCTTCGGTCGACTTGCGTTTCCGGGTCGGCTTCGCGCGCAAACTAGCACCGCCGGACGAAAAGCCCATAGCGATGCAGCCGTGCCATGGCCGTTATGGCTGGAAGAGCCAACGCAATGGCCTGGCTCTTGATCGAGCGCGCTGTTTTGCTAAGCGCTGTCGCGTCAATGTAGGGCAATGCCATGAGCATCAAGATGGAAGCCGGCGTGCCGCTTCTCGAAACGGCGCGCACCGTTTTGCGGCCGCACAGGCTGGACGATTTTGAAACCTATGCCGCCATGTGGGCGGAGCCCGCCGTCACCCGTTTCATCGGCGGCAAGCCGCGCACGCGCGAGGAGAGCTGGATGCGCTTCCTGCGCCATGCCGGCCTATGGTCGCTGATCGGCTATGGATTCTGGGCGATCGAGGACAAGGCGACGGGGCGCTTCATCGGCGAGGCCGGCTTCCACGACCTGAAGCGCGAGATCGTGCCGTCTCTCGAAGGCGTGCCGGAGGCCGGCTGGGCGCTGGCCTCGGAGGCGCATGGCCAAGGGCTTGCGAGCGAAGTGGTGGGGCGGATCGTCGCCTGGAGCGATGAAGCGTTCGGACAGGCAAGAACGGTCTGCATCATCGATCCGGAAAACGGCGCTTCGCAGAAGGTGGCCGAAAGGAACGGCTATAGAGAGACTTTGCGGACCACCTATCACGAGAAGCCGACGATCCTGCTGGAACGGCAGGCCGGATCCGTAAGGGAAGCGCTTTCATGAGTTATTGCTAAGCAACGGAAGGATGCTTACGCCGCGTGGTGGCGACATTTGGCGCATAGCATCGACTCACGATGCAAGGGCGCGGAAGAAAAGCCGGCAACATCAATCCGATAGCGCCGCGCGACAGTCTCGTCTCAGCGCCTGGTCTTGGATTTGTTGAGCGCAACGGCCTCGCGGACGAGCGCCTTCAGGGCGTCGGCGTCGATCTTGTCGCCTTCCTTGAAATCGATGGCGCGCCGGGTGTTGCCTTCCAGGCTGGAGTTGAAGAGCTTCTTGGGATCGGGCAGCGCCGCGCCTTTGGCGAAGGTCAGCTTGACGACGGCCTTGTAAGTCTCGCCGGTGCAGATCATGCCCGCATCCTCCCAGACAGGGACGCCGCGCCATTTCCATGTCTCGACGGCTTCGGGCGCCGCCTCCCTGATAAGAGCGCGGAGTCGGGCAAGCGTCTCGCCCCGCCAGTCGCCCAGCTCCTTGATCCGTCCGTCGATCAGTTCGGACGCAGACTTGCCGTCCTGTACGTCGCCTTGTTGCATGTCCGGTTCTCCTCGATGCTGAATAAGAGATCGCCACCATGGCCCTTTCGGGGAGATGGCGCTTGATTTTTCGTGCGCTTACATCCGTTCGCCGGGCAGCCGGCTTGCCTGCTTCACCCAGGAGACGAACTGCTCCTCGTCGATCGGCTCGTTCTCGTGGATGTGGAAATAGCGTGTGTCCTTGCTCTTGGATTCGACAGGCGGCACGGGCTTCAGCGACAGGCCGCGGAAGAACGCCACCTTGATGTATTTGGCGAAGCAATGGATGCCGAGGAACCAGCCTTCGCCTTCCATGCCGTAGAAGGGAGAGTTCCATTTGACAGCCTTTTGCACACCAGGGACGGCCTGCATGATGAGCTGGTCGAGCCGGCGCCCGACCTCGCTCTTCCAGCCCGGCATCGCCGCGATATAGGCCTGCACCGGAGCATCGCCATGGCCCTTGGCGATCTGCGGGTTGCCGCCCGAAAGCAGGACAGGTTTGGCGTCCGCGGATCCGGCAGCCTTCGATTTCGTCTTTGCCATCAGGCCGATCCCGTGCGCTCGCCCGCCGGCTCCCCGCGCCATCTGGCGGCATAGGGCAGCACGAACATATAGAGGCCGCTGAACAGCAGCAGGAAAAGCGGAATCAACGGCGAATAGACGATCCAGGCGGGCGGCGGGCCCATGGCCATGGCAGCGAAATTGGCAATGACGGTGACGGTGAAGATGATCGAAAGCCAGCGGTGAAGCTGCCTGATCCACTTGCTCCAGTTCAATATAACCTCCCTTGCGAATGACGATACGGATCGAGCTCTCTACCAGTGCGCCAGTTGCGAAAGCTGAATGAGGTTGCCACAGGTGTCGTTGAGCTGCGCGATGGTCGCGCCGGTCACCGCGGTCGGCGGCATGGCAAAACTGCCGCCATTGGCCTTGATGCGCGCATGGTCGCTCTTGATGTCGTCGGTGAACAGCATCAGCGCCGGCTGGCCTTGCTTAAAGATGGCCTGCTGATAAGTCTTTGCCGCCGGATTGTCGTTGAGGGCCAGCTGCAGTTCGGTGCCGTCCGGATCGTCAGGCGAGACGACAGTCAGCCAGCGAAACGGCCCATTGGTGAAGTCGGCCTTCTTGGTGAAGCCCAGAATTTCGGTATAGAAGCCAAGAGCCTTATCCTGGTCGTCGACATAGATGCTGGTCAGCTTGATCTTCATTTTGGTGTCTCCATTGCTTACGCCTGCGGTTTGCCGCCCCGCCGGGACCGTGTCTGTCTTTTGAGGCTTCGGCGGACGTCAATCGATCCGCGAAAGTAGCTGCTCCAGGGCCGTGAAGTTGCGTTTCCAGCCCACTGTGGCGCCGCGGTAATACGGCTCCTGGTCGGTGCGGAAGCCGACCTGCTCCATGCGCAAATGCGTGCCCTTGCCCGTCGGGGTGAGCGTCCAGGTGACCACGCTCTCGAGATCCTTGGTGTCCCAGCTGTAGGACAGGGTCCGGTTGGGCTCGACCGTCCGCACCTGGCAGTCGACGCCGCCCCATTCGGCGCTCATGTTGAAGCGATGGTCCACGACCGGCTTGAAGCTATTCTTCATCAGCCACTCCTCGATGAGATGCGGTTGGGTGAGCGCGCGCCAGATCTTTTCTGGCGGAAAAGGTATCTCGCGCTCGACGATGACGGAGCGCGTTGCGGCCTCATTCATTGATCCATCCTTTTGAGCAGGTCTTCCAGATCGTCGAAGCGGCTTTCCCAAAACCCCGCCATGTGGCGCGTCCAGTCCATCAACGGCGCGAGCGCCTTGAGCTGGGCACTGTAATGGGTCTGGCGACCCTCATGGCGGTCGCGCACCAGTCCCGCTTCCTTGAGGACGCCCAGATGCTTCGACACCGCCGGCTGCGACACCCCGGCCTGGGCGGTCAGGGCCCCGACCGTCTGCTCGCCCTGACGGCAGAGGCGTTCGAAGATGGCGCGTCGCGTCGGATCAGCGAGCGTCCTGAACAGCCTGTCATGCGCGGTCGTCATTTTTAACCGATAACCCGTTGGCTATTGATTGACGTATAACCATTGGGATATGCATGAGTCAAGCAGCGAACGAGGACGCGCACCTGAAGCCGCGGCCGTGGGCCGGCACGCCGGTACGGCCGGACGGCACTGAAAAGATGGTTGCTTATGCCGCGTTTGCTGACGGAACGGTCAAATCCCTCAGCAGCGTGGAAAGGTCCGGTTCGTCGATGAGCAGGGCGGCGTCGACCGCCGGAAGCCATGCGCGCTGCCGGTTTGCGGCTTCCTGCCAATCGGCAAGCTCCTCGGCGACCTCGAGCAGATAGACCACAACGTCGACGCGAATGAAGCCGTTGGGCATGCGTTTCCAATAGGAATAGGTGCCGGCAGGCTGCTTCAGCGTCCTGCCGAGCACGCCGGCTTCCTCGCGGGCTTCGATCGTTGCCGCCTTGCGCCCGCTCTTGCCCTTCATCGGCCAGCCTTTTGGCACGATGAAGCGCCGCGTCGTGCGTGAGGTGACCAGCAACACTTCGAGATTGCCGTCTTCTCGCACCCGATATGGAATGGCCGCCACCTGGCGGATGCGTTGGCCTTTCCTGGCTCTGCGGACTGCTTTCTTCTTGGTTGTTGCCATTCCAAATTCCGTCAGAGCAGCATCCCTGCCATACGCTATCCGCGCGGGCAAAAACCTGTCCTCCTGCAAACTCTAGAGCGTTTCACCGTTTCACGGAAACGGCGACCCGCTCCATCTCTTTAGTTTTGACCCAATTCCTGACGGAAAAACGTGTCACACTTTTCCTGGAATTGCTCTAGAACCACCGCCCTTGCAATCCGGCATTTTGCCGGCAAGTAAGTCGGCTAATAAACTGAAAAAAACAAAATGTCAGCGGCAAACCCTGGAAATCGTGTTGCCGACCGCTTCCATCCGGCATGTCTTGTCAAATACCGGCACATCGGGCTGGCTCCTGGGCGGGGCCGGCCGGTCGAGCTCGCGATAGATTTGCTGCTGCTGCTGGTATTGCTGCCGCTGCAAGCGGTTCTGCAACTGCTGCAGCTCATTCTGCTGCACCAATGCATTGCGGTTCGTCGGGATGACGATCTGCGCATAAGACGGCGCAATCAGATAAACCGAGGCCGCCAGCACTGCGCCTGCAAGAACAGCCAGACTGTGACGAAGCATCCGCGCGGCTCCCATACAAAAAACCATGCATTTCATATAATGCGGGCAGCCAATAACGCCATGGGTAACCGCGAAACGTGATGCGGCTCACCGACGCCGGGCGATTGGCTATGCCGGGACGCCGGCGCTGGAGATCGGGGCCGACATCCCGGTCAGCGCCATCGCCAGTTCCCGCATCTGCGGAAAGGCCGGCGTCGAGTTCTCCACCAAGCAGTGGATCGAGAGGCATTTCGCCGCCGCCGAGAATCTGCCCGGCAATCCGGCATTGCACTTGACGGAAGCCATCGATTCGCCCCTGTATCGGGTCGGCGCCGGGCTGGAGCTCGATGGCGTCAACGGCGTCGGGTTGCCGTCAGGTACGACGACGCCTTTGGGCAAACGGTCAAGCAGAATGCGGTCAGCGTGTCTCTGAAGGTCAGCTTTTAGCTGACGCGGGCGGCGGCTAAGAAGGGATCTCATGAGGACGAAATACGCGTATCTCGCGGCGATGCTGGCAGCCGCCTGCATTGCCGGTGTGCCGGCAGCGGGAGTTGCCGCGCAGAACAAGGCCGACAAGGTGGCGCCCGCGGCCGCTCAGTCAGGCGACGCAGCGGCCAAGCCGCAGCTGCCGGGCGGCGCCTCGGCGCTGTCGGAGACGCATGGCGACTGGACGGTCAACTGCCAGGTCACCGGCACCAACAAGGTCTGCAGCCTGTCGCATCAGCAGTTCAACAAGCAGAGCGGCCAGCGGCTGCTGGCGATCGAATTGACAACCAAGACCGGTCAGGACGCCGCCGGCACGCTGGCGCTGCCCTTCGGGCTTGCCTTGGCCAACGGGATCTCGTTCGAAATTGACGACAAGAAGCTGGATGGCACGTTGCAGTTCAACACCTGCCAGGCGGTAGGTTGCCTGGTACCGGTGACGTTCGACGCCAATATCACGCCGTTGCTGCAGAACGGCACCACGCTGAAGGTCAACGCCACGGCGGCCGACACTGCGCAGCCGATTTCCTTCACCATCTCGCTCAACGGCTTCGGCAGCGCGCTGGCGCGGACGGCGGACCTGTCGGCGGACTAGGTTGTCGAAGACCGGCCGGCTGAACGCTTCGTCATCCACGGGCGGAGCAAGGAGCGAAGCGACGCGCGCAGACCCGAGGATCCATTCCTTGACATAGGAGCGCTGCTCACGGTGCAGAATTCTGCGCCGCTGCGCTCTACAATCCAGGTAACGGAATGGATCCCAGGGTCTCCGCGACGCCGCTTCGCGGCTGCTCCGCCCAGGGATGACGAAGTTGGAAGGTTTCGGCCAACCAGCACGGCTTGCCTCAGCTACTCAACCTCGCGCAAACGATACCCCACTCCCGTCTCGGTGATGATGTAGCGCGGTTGGTCCGGCGTCTTCTCGATCTTCTGCCGCAGCTGACGCACATAGACCCTGAGATACTGGATGTCGGTCGAGTCGTTCCATATCTGCTTCATCAGGAACTGATGCGTCAGCACCTTGCCGGCATATTGCACGAGCATGCGCAGGATGTCGTATTCCTTGGGCGACAGTTTCACTTCCTTGTCCTCGATCTTGACGATGCGCTTCACAAGGTCGACCGAAAGTTCGCCGGTATGGAACACTGGCTTCTCGCCCTGTTGCTGGAATTTGTGGCGCAGCGCCACGCGGATGCGCGCGACCAGCTCGTTCATGCCGAAGGGCTTGGTCACGTAGTCATCGGCGCCGAGCTCGAGCGCTGCGACGATACCGGCCTCGTCGGTGCGGCTGGAGAGGATGACGACCGGAACATCGAGCCCGTCGCTTCGCCATTTGTCGAGCAGCTCGAGGCCGGTCATGCCGGGCAGGCCGAGATCGAGCAGGATAAGGTCGGGCTGTTCCGCCTGTATGAGTTCGAGGGCCGCCTTGGCATTCGGCGCCTCGGAAACCGCATAGCCCTGGCTGCCGAGGCCGACGCGCAGCAATTTGCGGATCGGCGGCTCGTCGTCGACGACCAGGATGGAGACGGTCTGATTTGTCATGCCGCATCATCCGTAAGGGGTGCGTCGAGCGCCGGCAACTCAGCCGGCACCGGCATGCGGATGGTGAAGATCGCGCCGGGACGGTCGGTGCGGTTGGCCGCGGCGACCGTGCCGCCCATCGCCTCGATGAAGCCGCGGCTGATCGACAGTCCGAGACCTGTGCCGGCGCGCACCTGGTCGCGCTTGCGCACGCGGTAGAAGGTGTCGAATATCCGCTCAAGGTCGTCAGGCGGGATGCCCGGTCCCTCATCCATCACCTGCAGGATGACGGCGCCGCTGTCCACCCAGGCCTGCAGCCGGATGGCCGAGCCGGGCAAGGCGTATTTGGCGGCGTTGTCGAGCAGGTTGAACAATGCCTGCTCGAACAGCACGGGATCGAGCCGCAGCATCGGCAGGTCGGCCGGGATGTCGGTCTCTATTTTGTGCTCGGCGGTGATCTTCTGCGCCCGGTTCAGCGCCGAGCCGACGACATCGCCGACATAATGGAGCGCATAATTCGGCTCCATCGCGCCCGACTCGATCCTGGTCATGTCGAGCAGATTGGCGATGAAGCGGTTCAGCCGCTCGGACTCGCTGACGACGGTCGCCAGAAGCTCCGCGCGATCCTGTTCCGGCAGCGCCGGCGCGAATTCCTTCAGCGTGCCGGCCGCGCCCATGATCGCGGCAAGCGGCGTCTTGAGATCATGCGAGATCGAGGTGAGCAGCGCCGAGCGCAGCCGGTCGGCTTCAGCCGCAAGTCTGGCGCGGTCGACGTCGGCGACGAGCTGGACGCGTTCGATGGCGACGGCGGCCTGGTCGGCCAAGGCGTCGAGCAAACGTTGCTGCTCGGGCGTCAGTAGCGGACCCTGCTTGTCGTTGTCGAGGCCGACGACGCCGATCGCTGTCCGGCCCGTCCGCAAAGGAAGATAAAGGCGCTTTGCTCCCGGCAGAGTGTCGGCGCCGCGGCCGGCCGGCCGATTGTGCTCCCAGGCCCAGCGGGCGGCGGCGATATCGGCTTCGGCCAAGGTGTCGTCCGGCGGATAGCCCGCTTTCACGGTGATGGTGCCGTTTTCCGGCAAAAGCAGCACGACGCGGACCTTCAGCATCGAAGCGATCTGGAAGGCGGTGGCCCATAAGACGTCGTCGAGCGTGCCGGCGCCGGCGAGCTTCCTGGAAAAGGAATAGATGTCCCCGGTGGCGCGCGCCCGCGAGCGGGCGACGACGGCCTGGCGCTGCACGCGTGCCGTCAGATTGCTGGCGATCACGGCCACCACGAGGAAAACGGTAAAGGCAACGATGCTCTCCGGCTCCCTGATCGTCAGCGTGTAGCGCGGCTCGAGAAAGAAGAAATTGAAGGCAAGCGCGCTGAGGAAACAGGCATAGAGCGCCGGCCAGAGCCCGAACGTCACGGCCGAGGTCAGCACGGCCAGAAGCAGGACGCTGGCGAGATTGCGCACGTCGAGGAACTGGTCGAGGATCGAGCTGACGGCCAGCGCGCCGGCGACATAGGCCGTCGAGAACAAATAGGGCCAGATCTGGAAAGGCTTCTGCTCGGGCGCGGCCTTCACCCGCGCCGACGGCGCGTCGCCATCGCGCCCGGCGCCAGAAATGACATGGACGCTGATGTCGCCGGCATTGCGGATCAGGTCATAGGTGAGCGAGCCCTCGATCAGCTCGCGCCAGCGCGAGCGGGTCGGCCGGCCGACGACGATATGGGTGAAGTTGTTCGCCGTCGCGTGACGCACGATGTCCTGGGCGACATTCTGGCCGGGAATGGTGGCGATCTCGGCGCCGAGCTGCTCGGCGAGACGCAGGTTCCTGGCCAGGCGGTCCTTGTCTTCCTCGGACAGTCCGGCGAGCCGCGGCGTGTCGACATGCAGCGCCGTCCAGGGCGCGCGCAGCCGGTCGGCGAGCCTGCGTGCGTAGCGGATGCGGACCGCTCCGCCAGGCTGCGAGTCGACGCAGACGAGCACCCGCTCGCCGGCGGCCCAAGGTCCCGGAATGGCGTGCGACTGCATGTGGTTGAGCAGTTGCTCGTCGACGCGCTGGGCCGTGCGGCGTAGCGCCAGCTCGCGCAGCGCCGTCAGATTGCCCGGCGAAAAATAATTCTCGATCGCGCGCTGCGCGGTGTTGGGGACATAGACCTTGCCCTCCTGCAGACGCTTGAGCAGGTCGTCGGGGGTGAGATCGATGATCTCGATGTCGTCGGCCTCGTCGATGACGGAATCGGGAACCGTCTCGCGCACCCTGACCCGGGTGATCTGGGCGACGACGTCGTTCAGGCTTTCGACATGCTGGATGTTGAGCGTGGTGTTGACGTCGATGCCTTGCGCCAGGATCTCCTGGACGTCGAGATAGCGTTTGGGATGCCGGCTGCCGGGCGCGTTGGTGTGGGCAAGCTCGTCGACCAGGACGAGTGCGGGGCGCCGCTTCAGGACGGCGTCGATGTCCATCTCGTCGAGGGTCTGGCCGCGATAGTCGACCAGGCGGCGCGGGATCACCTCATAGCCGTCGACCAAGGCCTGCGTTTCCTTGCGGCCGTGGGTCTCGACGATGCCGATCACGACGTCGATGCCGTCGGCGCGGCGCGCGCGGCCGGCCATCAACATCTCGTAGGTCTTGCCGACGCCGGGCGCGGCGCCCAGAAATATGCGCAGGCGGCCACGGCCCTCGCGCTCGGCATGCTCCAGCAGCGCGTCGGGGGAGGGTCGGTTCTTGGGGTCGGTCCTGTCGTCCGGCATCAGGTCCAATCATGAATTGCGCCGGGGATCGTGTCGACCCCGGGCGCGGGCGGGCTATTTCAGGTCGTCCAGCGCCAGGTTCAGCACCAGCACGTTGACCGCCGGCTCGCCGAGGACGCCAAGCTCGCGCTCCTCGACATGGCCGTCGACGAGCGCCTTCACCTTGGCCTCGTCGACGCCGCGGGCCTTGGCGACGCGCGGCACCTGGAAATAGGCGGCGTCCGGGCTGATGTCGGGATCGAGACCGCTGCCCGAGGTGGTGACGAGGTTCATCGGCACCGGCGCATTCGGGTTTTCGGCCTTGAGCTTCTCGGCGTCGCCCTTGACGCGCTCGATGAGCTTGGGATTGGTCGGGCCGAGATTCGAGCCGCCGGAGGCGGCGGCGTCGTAGCCTTCACCGGCTGCCGACGGCCGGCCGTGGAAATAGCGGTCGCCGGCGAAAGCCTGGCCGATCAGGCTAGAGCCGATGACCTTGCCGTCTTTTTCGACAAGGCTGCCATTGGCCTGGTTCGGAAACAGCGCCTGGGCGATGCCGGTCATGCCGATCGGATAGATGAGGCCGGTCAGCACCGTGAAGAAGACGATCATGACCAAAGCGGGTCTGAGTTGCTTGAGCATCGCGGAAATCCCTATGCGAGGCCGAGGGCCGTGACGATCAGGTCGATCGCCTTGATGCCGACGAACGGCACGACGATGCCGCCGAGGCCGTAGATGAGCAGGTTGCGAGTGAGCAGCGAACCGGCGCCGATGGCTCGGTATTTCACGCCCTTCAGCGACAGCGGGATCAGCGCGATAATGATCAGCGCGTTGAAGATGATGGCCGACAGGATGGCGCTCTGCGGCGTCGCCAGATGCATGATGTTGAGCGCCTGCAGCGGACCGGTGGACTGGCCGGGCGCGACGTAGAAGACCGCGAACATCGCCGGGATGATGGCGAAATACTTGGCCACGTCGTTGGCGATCGAGAAGGTGGTCAGCGAACCGCGCGTCATCAGCAGCGCCTTGCCGATCTCGACGATCTCGATCAGCTTGGTGGGATCGCTGTCGAGGTCGACCATGTTGCCGGCCTCGCGCGCGGCGACGGTGCCGGTGTTCATGGCGACGCCGACATCGGCCTGGGCCAGCGCCGGCGCGTCATTGGTGCCGTCGCCGCACATGGCGACCAGCTTGCCCTTGGCCTGCTCCTCGCGGATCAGCGACAGCTTGTTTTCCGGCGTTGCCTGGGCGAGGAAGTCGTCGACGCCGGCTTCGGCGGCAATTGCCGCGGCGGTGAGCGGATTATCGCCGGTTATCATCACCGTGCGGATGCCCATCTTGCGCAGCTCCGCGAAACGCTCGCGGATGCCGCCCTTGACGATGTCCTTGAGATGGACGACGCCGAGCAGGCGGCCGTCGCGCTCGACCGCCAGCGGCGTGCCGCCGGCCTTGGCGATCTCGTCGGCGATCGCCTGCAGGTCGCGGATCGTTTCGGTCGTCGGGCGCGCTCCGTGGGTGGCAACCGTCGACCGGTTCACATGACTGAGCACCGCATCGACCGCGCCCTTGCGCACCGACGAGCCGTCGATGTCGACGCCGCTCATGCGGGTCTGCGCGGTGAATGGCACGAAGGTCGCGTGCAAGGTTGCCATGTCGCGGGCGCGGATGGCGTATTTCTCCTTGGCCAGCACGACGATCGAGCGGCCTTCCGGGGTCTCGTCGGCCAGCGATGCAAGCTGGGCCGCGTCGGCCAGCTCCTGCTCGGTGACGCCCTTGACCGGGCGGAACTCGGTGGCCTGGCGGTTGCCGAGCGTGATGGTGCCGGTCTTGTCGAGCAGCAGCGTGTCGACGTCGCCGGCGGCCTCGACGGCGCGGCCGGACATGGCAAGAACGTTGAAGCGCACCAGGCGGTCCATGCCGGCGATGCCGATGGCCGACAGCAGCGCGCCGATCGTGGTCGGGATCAGCGTCACGAACAGCGCGACGAGGATCGTCACCGGGATATAGCCGCCCGAGTAGGAGGCGAAGCTCGGGATGGTCGCGGTCGCCAGCACGAAGATCAGCGTCATGCCGACGAGCAGGATGTTGAGCGCGATCTCGTTCGGCGTCTTCTGGCGCTCGGCACCCTCGACCAGCGAGATCATGCGGTCGAGGAAGGTGTGGCCCGAGGCGGCGGAGATGCGCACGCGGATCCAGTCGGAAAGCACCTGCGTGCCGCCGGTGACGGCGGAGCGGTCGCCGCCGGATTCGCGGATGACGGGAGCGGATTCCCCGGTGATCGCCGCCTCGTTGACCGAGGCAACGCCTTCGATCACCTCACCGTCGGAAGGGATGATGTCGCCGGCTTCGACCAGCACGACGTCGCCGACCTTCAGGCTGGTGCCGGGAACCAGCTTGAATTTCGAGCGGTCCTCGCCGTTGGTGAGCAGCTTGGCCTGGGTCTCGGTGCGCGCCTTGCGCAGCGAGTCGGCCTGTGCCTTGCCGCGGCCTTCGGCGACGGCCTCGGCGAAATTGGCGAACAGCACGGTGAACCAGAGCCAGATGATGATCTGCAGCGTGAAACCGAAATCGCCGCCGCCGGCGATCAGGTCGCGGATGAAAAGCACGGTGGTGAGAGCTGAGACGACCGCGACGACGAACATCACCGGGTTCCTGGCCAGCGTGCGGGGATCAAGCTTGCGGAAGGCGCCGCCGAGGGCTGGCACCAGAATGCGCGCATCCATGATAACAGCGGATTTGGACTGGCTCATTTTTGCGTTCCGGTATCGGTTATGTTGGACGGCGCCGGGTGTTCGCTCTTCGGGAGCAGGTGCGGCAGGCCGGTGGCCAGCAGCCACAGCACGAACAGCGCGGCCGCCATGCCGAGAAAGGTTGAAAGCGTCGGGAAAGGACGAGGCTTCTCGTCCCTTCCGTCGTCAGGCGCTCCGTCACCGGTCGGGGGACGGTCGTTGCGTCGTATGTCGTTGAAGCGGGGCATGGTCACCTCAGAAGGTCTGTCCATGAATCATCGCCAGATGCTCGACGATCGGACCGACGGCGAGCGACGGGAAGAAGGTGAGGCCGCCGACGATGACGATAACGCCCACCAGGAGGCCGACGAACAGCGTGCCGTCGGTCGGGAAAGTGCCGGCGGAGGCGGGCACGGTCTTCTTGGCGGCCAGCGAGCCGGCGATGGCCAGAGCCGGGATGATGACCAGGAAGCGGCCCATCAGTATGCCGATGCCGATGGTGATGTTGTACCAGGGCGTGTTGCCGGTGAGGCCGCCGAAGGCCGAGCCGTTGTTCGCGGCGGCTGAGGTGTAGGCATAAAGCACCTCGGTGAAGCCATGCGGGCCGCCATTGGCCATCGAGGCCACGGCGCCCGGCAGGACCATGGCGATGGCCGTGAAGATCAGCATCGCCAGCGGCAGGCACAGGATCGTCAGCATCGCCATCTTGACCTCCTTGGCCTCTATCTTCTTGCCGAGATATTCGGGCGTGCGGCCGACCATCAGGCCGGCGACGAAGACGGCGAGGACGACGAACATCAGGATGCCGTAAAAGCCGGCGCCGACACCGCCGACGATGACTTCGCCGAGCTGCATGTTGATCAGCGGGATCATGCCGCCGAGCGCGGTGAAGCTATCATGCATGGCGTTGACCGCACCGCAGGAGGCGGCCGTGGTGATCACGGCGAAGAGAGCCGACAAGGCGATGCCGAAGCGCGTCTCCTTGCCTTCCATGTTGCCGCCGTCGACGCCGAGCGCATGGACGAGCGGGTTGCCGGCGGCTTCCGCCCAGTAGCAGACGGCAACGCCAACGACGAACAGCACGCCCATCGAGGCAAGGATCGCCCAGCCCTGGCGCTCACTGCCGACCATGCGGCCGAAGACGTTGGTGAGACCGGCGCTGAGCGCGAAGATCGACAGCATCTGGATCAGGTTGGAGATCGCGCCCGGGTTCTCGAACGGATGCGCCGAGTTGGCATTGAAGAAGCCGCCGCCATTGGTGCCGAGCATCTTGATGGCGAGCTGCGAGGCCACCGGGCCAAGCGCGATCGTCTGCTTGGCGCCTTCCAGCGTGGTGGCGTCGACATAGGCGCCGAGCGTCTGCGGTACGCCCAGCCAGACATAGGCAATCGTCAGCACAATGCAGATCGGCAGGAGCACGTAGAGCATGCAGCGGGTGAGATCGACCCAGAAATTGCCGATCGACTTTGCGGAAGCGCGGGCAAAGCCGCGGATCAAGGCAATGGCGATGGCAATGCCGGTGGCGGCCGAGACGAAATTCTGAACGGTGAGGCCGGCCATCTGCACGAGGTAGGACATCGTGCTTTCGCCGCCGTAGTTCTGCCAATTGGTATTGGTGATGAAGCTGGCGGCGGTGTTGAAAGCAAGCTCAGGGTCGACCGCGGTCATCCCGGCCGGATTGTACGGCAGCATGCCCTGCAGCCGCTGCAGCGCATAAAGAACGAGGAAGCCGGCGAGGTTGAAGAGCAGCATGCCAGCCGCGTAGACGGTCCAATGCTGTTCTTCCTTTTCGCTCGTCCCTGCGAGGCGATAGAGCCCGCGCTCGATCGGCACGAGCAGCGGCGACAGCACGGTGCGGTCGCCGCTGAAGACGCGGTGCATATAGAAGCCGAGCGGCTTCACGAGCAAAGCCAAGATCCCGCAATAGACGAGGATCTGTATCCAGCCATTTACAGTCATGATGGGCTCTCCGCGTGCCGGTCAGAAACGCTCTGGGCGGATGAGCGCATAGGTAAGGTAGGCAAGCAGGAACAAGGTCACCGCGCCGCCGAGGATGTAGTCGAAAAGCATGGTACGGTCCCTTGCTCAGATTCTGTCGCAGGCTTTGACGTAGGCTAAGGACAAGGCGAAGAATAAAATCCCGATCCCGAGAACTATGAGGTCCATGGCAGGCGTTCCTTGTTTTCCACCTTGCGCCTCCGGCTCGCAGTGGCGGGCTCAAACCTGTACGCGGACGCTCGTCGCCTTGTCGGCGACGGCGGTTCGCAGGTGTTTTTCGAAGGAAAATATGGACCCGATCGCCATAAAGGTTCGAGACGGATCGGGTGGGAAAGATATAGGAATTCTATAGGGGTTTTGACTCGGCGCGCTTTGGGCGCAGGAGCGCGCTATGCGTTTCCGGAGTTCCGTCTGGCCGCGAAAATCCGCCTGTAGCTATACAAAAAAGGGAACGAAGAAAATGCTCGACATCGCACCATCGCAACAGGCGGCAACCTGGTTCGGCTCATTCGGCCGAGCGCTCGAGGCCGGCGATATCGAGGCGGCGACGAACCTCTTTGCGCAGGATTGCTACTGGCGCGATCTCTTGACCTTCACCTGGAATATCAAGACCATGGAGGGGCAGGCGGCGATCCGCGAAATGCTCAAGGCCACGCTCCACTTGGCGCAGCCCTCGCACTGGCGGCTGTCCGGAGAGCCCAGCGTCGACGACGGCACCGTCGAGGCCTGGTTCACATTCGAGACGACGGTGGCTCGCGGCGAGGGAATCCTGCGGCTCAAGGATGGCCGCTGCCGCACGCTGTTCACGGCGATGAGCGAGCTCAAGGGGTTCGAGGAACGGAAGGGGCCGGCGCGGCCGCTCGGCATCCGCCACAAGGCCGACCCGAACCGCGAGACCTGGGCGGAAGCACGGGCACGCGAGGCGCGCGATCTCGGCGTGCATGAGCAGCCCTATTGCCTGGTGATCGGCGGCGGGCAGGGCGGCATCATGCTCGGCGCCCGGCTGCGCCAGCTCGGCGTCCCTACGCTCATCATCGAGAAAAATGCGCGCGCCGGCGATTCCTGGCGCAACCGCTACCGCTCGCTCGTGCTCCACGATCCCGTCTGGTACGATCATCTGCCCTACATTCCGTTCCCGGAAAACTGGCCGGTCTTCACGCCCAAGGACAAGATGGGCGACTGGCTGGAGATGTATACCCGCGTCATGGAGCTGAACTACTGGGTCGCCACCAAATGCATCAGCGCCGCCTATGACGAAGCCGAGAAGATCTGGACCGTGGTGGTCGACCGGGTCGGCCAGCGCGTCACGCTGAAGCCCAAGCACATCGTCTTCGCCACCGGCGCCTATGGGCCGCCGCGGCGGATCGAATTGCCGGGCGCCGACAGCTTCAAGGGCGAGCTTCTGCATTCCAGCCAATATTCCACCGGCGAGAAGTTTCGCGGCAAGCGCGTGGCGGTGATAGGTGCTGCAAGCTCAGGCCACGATGTCAGCGTCGATCTGTGGGAAGCGGGCGCCAAGGTCACCATGGTGCAGCGCTCGCCGACGACGGTGGTGAAGTCCGACACGCTGATGGATATCGGCTTCGAGATCTTCTCGGAAAAGGCGCTGGCGCGCGGCATCACCACCGACAAGGCCGACATGATCGTCGCCTCAACGCCCTTCGCGCTGGTGCCGAAGGGCCAGCGGGCCATTTATGATGTGATCCGGGCGCGCGACGAGGATTTCTACCAGCGCCTCAGCAACAGCGGCTTCGCCATCGACTTCGGCGAGGACGAGACAGGACTGTTGATGAAAGCCTATCGGACAGGCTCCGGCTACTACATCGATGTCGGCGCCTGCGAGCTGATCCTGAACGGCGAGATCAAGGTGAAAAGCGGCGTCGGCATCAAGTCGCTGACGCCGGACGGCATCCTATTTAAGGACGGCAGCGAGCTCGCCGTCGACGCAATCGTCTGCTGCACCGGCTATCAGTCGATGAACGAGACGGTAGCGGGAATCGTCTCGCGCGAGGTCGCCGACAAGGTCGGCCCGTGCTGGGGCCTTGGCTCCGGCGTGAAGGGCGATCCGGGTCCATGGCAGGGCGAATTGCGCAACATGTGGAAGCCGACGGCGCAGGAAGCGCTATGGTTCCACGGCGGCAATCTGGCGCTGTCGAGATTCTACTCGAAATATGTGGCGCTGCAGCTCAAGGCGCGGATGGAAGGGATCGCGACGCTGGTTTACGGCGAGCCGAGCAACGCTGAGTAAGATCGACCCCCACTCCGTCGAGCTTCGCTCGACATCTCTCCCCCGATCGACGGGGGAGAGGAAGGCGCTGTCCGAACCGGATAGATAGGTAACAGAATGGACCGATTAGATGGGTGACAGTTTTCTTGTCCGCCGGAGGACCGGCGATGGTTTGGCGAGAAACTGGCATCATGGACGAGCGGCTTCGATTTGTTGTGGAGTGCCTTTCGGGCGAGGAGACGATGACGCAGCTTTGCGCGGCCTTCGATATCTCGCGCAAGACCGGCTACAAATGGCTTGGTCGCTACCGAGAGCATGGCCCGGAAGGTTTGCATGATCTGCCGCGGGCGCCGCTCAACCATGGCCGGGCTACGGCCTTTGATTTGGTTGAGCGGATTGTGGCGGCGAAGGAGGCGCATCCGCTGTGGGGGCCGAAGAAGATCATGGCCAGGCTGAGGCGGAGCGATCCCTCATGCGGCTGGCCGGCGGTTTCGACAGCGGGCGAGATCCTGAAGCGGCATGGTCTCGTGGGACGCCGGCGCCGGCGCTGGAAAGCGGCGGGCAACGGCCCATGGCCGGAGCCCGAGGGACCGAACGCGGTGTGGACAGGAGATCACAAGGGCTGGTTCCGGACCCGTGACGGCTGGCGCTGCGAGCCGCTGACGGTGATGGATGCCTCGAGCCGCTATCTGCTGGGGCTCGAGGCGACGGGCTCGACGGCCGATGAAGAGGCCTGGCCAGTGTTTGAGCGGCTGTTTGAGGAGAATGGCCTGCCGGATCGGTTCAGAAGCGACAACGGCCCACCATTTGCGTCGGCCGGCATCAGCGGGCTGACGCCGCTTGCGGTGCGCTTCATCAAGCTCGGCATCGCCCTGGAGCGCATCCAGCCGGGCAAGCCGCAGCAGAACGGGCGCCATGAGCGTTTCCATCTGAGCATGCTGCCGATGGCCTCGGCGCCCGAAGCCGACAGGGCGGCTCAAGCCCAGGCCTTCGAGGTCTTCCGGCGCAGCTACAATGAGGAGCGTCCGCACGAGGCGCTTGGCATGGACACGCCGGCACAGCACTACCGTCCATCAACCCGACCCATGCCCAAGACGATACCCGAACCGGACTACCCCGCCGAGGCGGCGGTGCGCAGCGTGCGCCAGAACGGCGAGATCAAGTGGAACGGCGACTTCATCTACATCTCGAAGACCCTGGCCGGGGAAGCGGTTGCCGCGACCGAGACCGAGGAGGGTGAATGGGCCCTCCACTTCTATGCCCACCGGCTCGGCTTCATCGACGGTCGACACAAGAAACTGGTCCGCCGCAGTGCCGTTCAACCCCGACCAGACGGCACCGCGGCGGACAACAACTTAGGGGGAAAACTGTAACCCATGTATCCGGTTCAAAGTGTTACCCATCTATCGGCTGGACAGCGCGCACTTATTCCAGCTGGCTCCCTTCCTCTCCCTCCGGAGGGGGGAGAGGTGGCGCTGCGAAGCAGCGACGGAGTGGGGGAAGCCATTCGTCAAACGCGCCGCCGCCGCAATCCTGCCGGCCATCTCCCCTCAAGGAGAGATCAGCTAATCATACCCCCGCCCAAAATGCCTCGCCGCCACATCCACATGCGTATGTTGCGCATGGGCCTCGAAGTGCTCCGTCTCGTTGTAATCCGTCGTTTCGTTCGGCCACCATTTGCCGCCGATGACGATGCCGTTGGAGACCAACCGCTGGTCCGCGACCAGTGACGCTCCAACAGCATCGACGAAGGTGAAGCGGCCGGGCTGCAGCTTCAACACGGCGACGTCGCCGGTGCCGCCGGCCTTCAGCGTGCCGAGTTCCGGCCTTGCGATCGCCTCCGCCGGCCGCTGCGTCGCCGCGCGCAGCACCTCGACCAACGGCATGCCGAGCGCCATGAGCTTCGACATGCACACCAATATGTCGAAGGCGGGACCGTCGACGCAGTAGAGATGCACGTCGCTGGAGATGACGTCGGGCGCGAGGCCTTCGGCAAGCATCGTCTTCGCCACCTCGAAGTCGAAGGAACCCATGCCGTGGCCGATGTCGAAGATGACGCCGCGCTCGCGCGCCAGCCGCATGTCCGGCCGCACCGCTCCGGAGGCGAAGACCGGCGCGTTGGGGAAAGGCCGGAAGCAATGGGTGAGAATGTCGCCGCGGCGCAGCCTGGGCAGCACTTCCGAGCGGCCGGGCGGCGGCTCGTCGATATGCGTCATCAGCGGCAGGCCGGCCTTGTCGGCGGCTTCGAGCGCGAGGTCGACAGGCGCGATGCCGCTCGAGCCGCCGGCATGCTTGCCGGAACGGACCTTGACGCCGACGACGACATCGGCGTGCTCGCGCACCGCCGCCACCGTCTCGCGCGGCTCGCAAAGCCTGAGATCGCCGCATTCGCCGACGGATACGGTTTTGGCGAAGCCAAATATGCCGGCAAAGGAGATGTTGACGTAAGCGAGGATGCGGACCTTCGAGCGCTCGATGACATGGCGGCGGAAGCCGAGGAAATTGCCGGCGCGGCGCTGCCGGCATCGACGAAAGTGGTGGTGCCGCTCTTGGCGGCGAGCCGGTCGGCGTCGACGCCGAGCGAGGTGCCGCCCCAATAGACGTGGCTGTGCAGGTCGATCAGGCCGGGCGTGACGATGCAATCCCTGGCATCGACGACTCCACTCGCCGCCTCGGCATTGATGGCGGCGTCGATCGCGGTGACGCGGCCATCGGCAATGGCAACATCGCGTGGCGCGTCCAGGCCCGATGCGGGATCGATGAGGCGCCCGCCCTTGATCAGGAGATCGAACTGCATCGGTGCCCTCGCTTTGTTTGTTCGTTTCACGCAATTCCGGACGGAAGGCTACGGCGAAGTCGCCGAACTAACCGCTAAGCACTTTTCCTGGAATTGCTTCAACCGATCCGACCGGGCGATCAGACCGGCCGATAGGCGACGGCTTCGACCTCGATCTTGATGTCGATCATCAGGCGCGATTCGACCGTGGTTCGCGCCGGCGGATCCTTCGGGAAATGTTTTGCATAAACGGTGTTGAATGTGCCGAAATCGCGCGCGTCCGCCAGCCAGACGGTGGTCTTCACCACATCGTCCATGGTGCAGCCGGCGAGCGCCAGGGCCGCTTTGACGTTCTGCAGCACCTGCTCGGCCTGCTCGGCGATGCCGCCCTTGATCACGAGCCCGTCGCTGCCCACCGGCACTTGACCGGAAATATAGACGAAATCGCCAGCGCGGACGGCGGGCGAGAGCGGAACGTGGGATTTCCCAAAGCACTGCTTAGACAAGGGGAGCCTCCTTCAATCGACGACGGGAACCGGGGTTACATAGCCGTCTACGCCTGTCGGCACGATCCTCCTAGAGCCAATGTCGGAAAGCAACATTCTTTCGAAATCCATGTTGCTTTATTACAGAACCCTGAGCATCTTGCGCTCGACGCCGCTTGAAATCGGCCGCGCATATGAGGGAGATCGGCATGACCTTCGACAAGAATCCGTTTCCGGAAGGCGATGCCGACCGCTACGCGTTGTGGGAAATGCTGGTGCGGCGCGACATCGACGCCTTCCTCGGTCAGGACTGGTCGATGGTCGAGGACGATTTCATTGCGGAAAGCTTCTTCGGCATGCATGCGCATTTCCTTGCCAACGCAGATGCCTGGCGGCTGCAGTTCCCCCGGCTGGACGTCTATCGCGACGAATGGCTGCGGCAGGCCGAGGAAACCGCGGCGACGAAATTCGCCGAGCCGCTGCGCGAAGCGCTGTTTCGCGTCACCAACCTGCGTGACATCGACGTCGACGGCGATCGCGCGGTGCTGCACAAGAAGTTCGACGGCTCGGTCGCCAAGGCCGACGGCGGCGTCGACCGGCTCAAATGGCAGACGCTCTACTTCTGCCGCAAGGTGGGCGGACGCTGGAAGATTGCCGGCTTTGTCGGCTATATGCCGCATCCGCTGGGCAGCTAGCAAGGACTATCGGTCGCCGCCTGCGTTGGCAAATCGTTCCATTGTGGAGCTCAGCCGAAGCGCCAGTTGGCTCGTCATTCTAGGGCGAAGCAAGGAGCGAAGCGACGCGCGCAGACCCTGGAATCCATTCCGTGACGACTGTCGAAGAGCGGGATGGTCCAGAATATCATCGCAACGGCGCAACCCCGAGTGAAGTTCTGCACCGCTGCGACACTTCGAAGTCGCGGAATGGATCCTCGGGTCTGCGCGCGTCGCTTCGCTCCTTGCTCCGCCCGTGGATGACGACGTTAGGGAGGCTTCAGCCGACGAGCTCGCTAGGACAGAAGCGGCAACCGCTCATCGGGCGAGCGGTGGTCGAACACGACGCCCATGGTCTTACCAACGGCGGCCATGACGATCAGTTCGATGAGATGGTCGTCACTGTCCTGGCAAGCCGGGTCGGATCGGCGTATGGCGTCGAGCATCGCCCGGGTCGAGATGGTATCGCCGGCGCGAAATTTCGAAAGAGCAGATGAAACAAGGTCTTGCACCGTCGGATCTATGACGGGCACTTCCGCAGCGACGTTCATCGGCCTCCTCCTGCCATGAACCCTCCCGCAAAAGATGATACGCCAACGGTTGGAATGTGCCAGCAAAATGGTGGTCCGACCAGTGTGGCTGGCGACAGCCTGCCGTGAGATGTGGACACCTGCTGGCTAACGGCAGCGTAAGCTCGACGCACCGCGCTCGGGTTGATAAGCCCGTCGCGCGCAGGGAGACGATCCGAGTCGAAATATGACCGTTGCAATCGAGATGGGGCAGACGAGCGCAGGCGCGTCGGCGGCCCTCGACCTTGAGGAGTTGCTGGCGACCCGCCTGCTGGTGCAGGGCAATTCGGGCTCGGGAAAGTCGCATCTGCTGCGCCGTCTTCTGGAGCAGAGCGCGCCCTGGGTGCAGCAGACCATCATCGACCCCGAAGGCGACTTCGTGTCTCTGGGTGAACGCTTTGGCCATCTGGTGATCGACGCGGAGGAACATACCGAGCGCGGCCTGCAGGCGGCTGGCGAGCGGGCGCGCATCCACCGCGTCTCGACGGTGCTCAACCTCGAAGGGCTCGATGCCGAGAACCAGATGCGGCGGGCCGCGGCCTTCCTCGGCGGGCTGTTCGAGGTCGCGCGCGACCATTGGTACCCAATGCTCGTGGTCGTCGACGAGGCGCAGCTCTTCGCGCCCGCCGCCGCCGGCGAGGTTTCGGACGAGGCACGCAAGCTCTCGCTGGGCGCCATGACCAATCTGATGTGCCGCGGCCGCAAGCGCGGGCTTGCCGGCATCATCGCCACGCAGCGGCTGGCGAAGCTCGCCAAGAACGTCGCGGCGGAAGCCTCCAACTTCCTGATGGGCCGGACCTTCCTCGACATCGACATGGCGCGCGCCGCCGACCTGCTCGGCATGGAACGGCGCCAGGCCGAAGCTTTCCGCGACCTGGAGCGCGGGCATTTCATGGCGCTCGGTCCTGCCTTGTCGCGCCGTCCGCTCGGCGTGCGCATCGGCCAGACCGAAACCAGCCCGCGCAACGGCACGCCGCGGCTGATGCCGATGCCGGGAGCCGCGCTCGAAGATGCGCGCGCGATCATTCTTGCCGCGCCGCCGCCGGAGACGGTCAGGCCGCAGCGCCGGCCTTCGCCCGACCTGCTCGACCAATTGATGGCGGCCAAGGCCGCGCCGCTGGACATCCGCCCCGAGCCGATGGAACCGCAGCCAAGCGCCGAGGACCTAGCAGAGCGGCGCGAGCGGATGGACCGCATACTGCGCGCCATCCTGGCGGAGCCGGATGCGGGGTTCCGCGTCATCGGCGTGCTCTACCAGGAGTTCGTGGTCCGCTGCCGCATCGAGGGCCTCGCTTCGGTCGTGCCCGACCTTTCGGAGTTCCGCCGCATGCTGACGCGCGCCCGCGCCGGCGTCGGCTCCGACATGGCCGAGGACGACGCCTGGCGCGACGTTTCCGTGCGCGCCTCGCTGCTGCCCGAAGACATGCAGGGCGTTTTCATGATGATCGCGCGCGCCGCCAAGGAAGGCTGGCCTTGCCCGAGCGACGCGGCGATCGCGCGGGCTTACGGTTCGCATTCGCTGCGCCGCGCGCGCCGGCTGCTCGATTATATCGAGGAGCAGGGCCTCGTCGTCTGCCAGGTCGACGGAGCCGGCCGGCGCACGGTGACGCTGGTCGAACTCGCCTGGGCGACGGCGCCGGGCGACCCGAACGCCGTGGAGCAGGACAGCCTGGCTGGCTGACATCGGAAGACGCTGGCGACCGCGCTCTGGCAGCCTTTGCGCCATTGGTTGACGGCGAGCCTGCTTTGTCGGTGGCACGCAGCACTACATGTACCGATAAAATTTCCAACAGAAATGCCAGCGACCGAGCGATGGCGAAGTCAACGCTGCGCCATCAAATGGCGCTGCGCCGAAACGGACTCGGGCCGTGCACTTTAAGTCTTTGTTTTGTGCATATCATTCCCTCCAAATCGCAGCCCACTTTGGGAGACACAGGCATCAATCGATGGGGTGGCGGATTTGTTAAATGTTTAATGAATCGTTAACATTACGCGGGGATATATATTCCGTTATGGTTTCCAAATCGTAAAAAGCTAATATACCTGAATATAGGTATGCTTGTCCCGCGATTGCGGCGACCGAGGGGGGCACGCCAGCTAGGAACGTTTTGGGGCACGAGTGCGCAAACGCGCTCTGGGGTGGGGTTTTGTCTCTCGGCGAGAGAAGTCTTTACGTTCAATCAGAGTGGCTTGGTCCTGACCAACCGCCGCGGGCGGAAGCATCCGCTTGCGTCGTCCGCACCAGGATCAGCAGTAACCGTTGGGGCGAACGCCTTCCTCGTTCGCAAGGGGATCACAGGGGATAATCGGCTATGGCAACTACAACAACGACTTCGGGCTCGACCGTCACGTTTTCGAATTCGGGGGCAGCAGCCAATCTGACGCAATCCGGCACAGAAGACGGCGGCCTTCAGTTCACCTTCGACGTCCTCGCGGCAAGCGGTGGCGGCGCCAAGACGACGATCTATTCGGTGGATGACGGCATCAAGAACGATGACGGAGGGGCCAGCATCACAGTCACGAACAAGGCCTTCGCGGACTATAACAAGGATCTCCTAATACAGGATCAAGCGGGAATTCAATTCGCCGAAACCAGCACAAATGGCGCGAAATTCTGGATCGGAAGTGACAACAAGATTCATTACGACGCGACTGGGTTGAGTGGGCAGATCAACGCACTTGCGGCCGGACAGACATTCATCGATACGATTCAGTACACCATCAAGATGTCAAATGGCACGCTCAGCGTGGGTACGCTGTCAGTGGTGATCACCGGCGCCAACGATGCGCCGACGGTGTCGGCGGCGGTCACCTCGACGGCCTCGGAAGACGCCGCCGCCTACACGATCGACCTGCTCACCAACGCCGCCGATGTCGATCACGACGCGGTGCTGCACATCGCCAATCTGACCGCTCCGCTGCCGGCCGGGCTGACGCTCGATGCCGACGGCCACACGCTGCACATCGCTCCGAACGCCTATGATGCGCTCAAGCAGGGCGAGAACGCGGTGCTCAACCTGAGCTACGACGTGGTCGACGAGCACGGCGCGTCGGTGGCGCA
>NZ_JAIUHV010000010.1:0-242844 GCF_020165285.1 Mesorhizobium sp. CA10 | reverse complement strand
CGGCCGCCGGCTGCTCGTCATTGGCAAAGACATCGCTGCCGTCATCGGCATCGTCCATGCCCGCCAGGCCTACATCGTCTTCGCGCGGCGACGGCATCGGCGGCGGCGCCTTCTGCCAGGCTGGTTCCGCCTTTGGCGCGGTCTGCCAGTTCGGCTCGGTCCTTGCCGTGTTCTGCCAGGCTGGCTCGTCCTTCGCAGGGGTTTGCCGCGCGGGTTCCGCCTTCGGCCCGCTTTGCCAGCTGGGTTCGGTCCTGGCGGGCGCGGGCGACGGCCTGAACGGCTCGGACTTGAACGGATCCGGCTTGGCGGGCTCAGGCGCCGCCGGCTGGCGGGAATGGCTCGGCTGGTTCTTGTTGCGGTCGATGGAGGAGAAAATATGCTCCAGCTCCGCCAGCGGATCCTCGGCCGGAACGCGTTTGACATACTCGCGCTCGACACTGGAAATGGCGTCTTCCAGCGAGCGCTTCTGCTTGCTGACGACATCGGGCGCAAGCGGCGGGGAATACTCGGCCAGTTTCTTCGCCAGCACGGCGCGGGCGCCGTCGTATATCTGCTTGCGCATCTCGAACGAAGGGTCGACCTTCTTGTCGAGCTGCTTTTTCAGAACACTAACGAAATCTGCCATGCGTCAGGTGACCTGCATTCTTTTCCCGCCGGCCGCAAATCAGCCATAGCGCCGGGAAGGGCTGTGAAACTAGTCTTGAAACGGGTCGGTCACAAGTATTGTGTCGTCCCGCTCGGGGCTGGTGGAGAGCAACGCCACGGGGGCACCGATCAGCTCCTCGATATGGCGGACATATTTGACGGCTTGCGCCGGCAAATCGTTCCAGCTTCTGGCGCCGGCCGTGGTTCCCTTCCAGCCTTCGAGCGCCTCGTAGACGGGCTCGACCCGCGCTTGCGCGCCCTGGCTGGCCGGCAGGTAATCGATCGTCTCGCCGTCGAGGCGATAGCCCGTGCAGACCTTGATCTCGTCGAGCCCGTCGAGCACGTCGAGCTTGGTGAGAGCGATGCCCTTGATGCCGTTGACAGCGACGGCCTGGCGCACCAGCACGGCGTCGAACCAGCCGCAGCGGCGCTTGCGGCCGGTGACGACGCCGAACTCGTGGCCGCGCGTGCCGAGGAACTCGCCGATCTCGTTCTTCTGCTCGGTCGGGAACGGCCCTTCGCCGACGCGCGTCGTATAGGCCTTGGTGATGCCGAGCACATAGCCGATGACGCCGGGGCCTACGCCCGAACCGGCGGCGGCCTGCCCGGCCACGGTGTTGGACGAGGTGACGAACGGATAGGTGCCGTGGTCGATGTCGAGCAGCGTGCCCTGCGCGCCCTCGAACAGGATGCGTTCGCCGGCGCGGCGCCTGTCGTCGAGCACCTTCCAGACGCGGTCCATGTAAGGCAGGATCTCGGCGGCCACCGAGGTCAGTTCCTGCATGATCGCCTCATGCGTCGCTTCCGCATGACCGAGCCCGCGGCGCAGCGCATTGTGATGCGTCAGCAGCCTGTCGACCTTCAAGGGCAGCGTTTCCAGATCCGCTAAATCCATCACCCGCACCGCGCGCCGGCCCACCTTGTCCTCATAGGCGGGGCCGATGCCGCGTCGTGTCGTGCCAATCTTGGTTCCTGAATTCGAGGCTGCGTCTTCGCGCAATCCGTCCAGCTCCCGGTGCAGGGACAGGATAAGCGCGGTGTTTTCGGCTATTTTCAGGCGTTCCGGCGTGACCTCCACGCCCTGCTCCTTGAGCTTCTTGGCTTCGGCGACGAAGGCATGCGGATCGAACACCACGCCGTTGCCGATGATCGAAAGCTTGCCCTGCCTGACCACGCCGGACGGCAGCAGCGACAGCTTGTAAACCTTGCCGTCGACGACCAGCGTGTGGCCGGCATTGTGGCCGCCCTGGAAGCGCACGACCACATCGGCCCGTTCTGACAGCCAGTCGACGATCTTGCCCTTGCCTTCGTCACCCCATTGCGAGCCGACGACCACCACATTGGCCATGTTCTTTTCCCTTGAAATGCCGCGCGGGCGGCCTGAAACGACAGGCCTCTATAGCGTCAAGCGACGGCTGGCGCGACCCTTTCTTTGCCGTCGAAACCATCGTTGGAGCATGACCCGAACCGAAGGTCGGCGAACCCAAAAAGCGGGAACCGGCTTCCGCAAGTGACCATGCCCCTCAAGGACTTGGATCAAAATGACGCCGACGGCGAGACGTCAACCTGGTCCAGGCACAACAAATTCCGGCTTTCGCATCATTTACTTGCCGCCGCCGCCACTCTAGGCCGGGTCGAACCCTCGAGCACCCGCAGGGCCGGAACCTCCATGCACCGAGCCGCCTATCTGTTCCTTCTGTCGACCATGCTCTTGTGGGGCGGCAATTCGGTGGCGGGCAAGCTTGCCGTCGGCCATGTCTCGCCGATGACGCTGGTGTTCCTGCGCTGGGTGATGGCGGTGCTGATCCTGCTGCCCATCGGTTGGCGGACGCTACGTGAGGATTGGCCCGAGGTGCGCAGGCACTGGAGGCTGCTTGCCGGGCTCGGCGCTTGCGGCTTCACCATCTTCAACGTGATCTTCTACACCGCGCTCAACTACACGACCGCCATCAATGTCTCGATCGAGCAGGCAGCCATCCCGATCGTCATCATCCTTGCCAATTTCGTGCTGTTCAGGCTGCGCGTGCAGCCTCTGCAGATCGTCGGCGTCGTGCTCACCATCGCCGGCGTCGCGCTGACGGCGAGTCATGGCGACCTCGGCCAGTTGCTGAAGCTCGAGCTCAATTTCGGCGACGCCATCATGCTTGTGGCGGTGCTTTGCTACAGCCTCTATTCGGTGGGACTGCGCCTCAGGCCGGCAATCCGCTGGCAAAGTTTCATGCTGGCGCTGTCGATTGCCGCGCTGCTGGTCTCCCTGCCCTTCTTCGTCTGGGAGGTCGCGTCTGGCCGCGTCATCGTGCCGGACGCCCGTGGCTGGGCGCTCACGCTCTACACGGCGCTTGGCGCTTCGGTCGTCTCGCAGGTCCTCTACATCAAGGGCAACGAATTGATCGGCGCCAACCGCGCCGGCCTGTTCATCAATCTGGTGCCGATCTTCGGCACGTTGCTTTCGGTGCTGATCGTCGGCGAGCAGTTTCAGGCCTATCAGGCCTTCGCGCTGGCGCTTGTCCTCGGCGGCATTGCGCTTGCCGAGTACAGCGGCAGCCGAGCAGCGCTGCAGACGGGGTGAATATCTCAACTTCCCGGCAAGCGGCCATCGGGTGACAGCCACCTCATGAATGCCCCGCCTGCTGGTGCAAGCGGGGCGTTTTCACGTCCGGATGTTACTCGCCGCCGACGTCGAAGCGCAGCCGCTTCGCCGAGTCGATCGACTTGTGCGCGCGCACCTGCTCCAACACTCTTTCCGGGAAAGGCGCATCGAGATAGAGCAGCGCGATCGCATCGCCGCCCGGTCGGTTGCGGCCGAGCTGGAAATTGGCGATGTTGACGCCGTTCTCGCCGCACACGGTACCAAGCAGGCCGACGATGCCGGGCGCGTCGGCATTGGTGGTGTAGAGCATGTGCTGGCCGACCTCGGCGTCGAGATTGATGCCCTTGATCTGGATGAAGCGCGGCTTGCCGTCGGAGAAGCAGGTGCCGGCGATCGAGCGCGTCATATGCTCGGTCTTGACGGTGAGCTTGATATAGCCGTCGAACACGCCCGACTTGTCGCGCTTGACCTCGGCGACGATGATGCCGCGCTCCTTCACCATGATCGGCGCCGACACCATGTTGACGTCAGAGACCTGCGGCCGGATGAGGCCGGCAAGGGCAGCGCTCACCAGCGCGCGCGTGTTCATCGTCGCGGTCGAGCCGTCGAACAGGATCTCGACCTCCTTGATCGGATCCTCGGTGACCTGGCCGACAAAGGCGCCGAGCACTTCGGCAAGCTTGACGAAGGGTTTCAGCCGCGGCGCCTCCTCGGCTGTGATCGAAGGCATGTTGATGGCGTTGGAGACCGCGCCCTTGATCAGGTAGTCGCTCATCTGCTCTGCAACCTGCAGCGCGACATTCTCCTGCGCCTCGGTGGTCGAGGCGCCGAGATGCGGCGTTGCCACGACATTCTCCATGCCGAACAGCGGGTTGTTCTCGGCCGGCTCGACCTCGAACACGTCTATGCCGGCGCCCGCCACCTTGCCGCTCTTCAGCGCCGCGACTAGGTCCGCCTCGACGATCAATCCGCCGCGGGCGCAATTGATGATGCGCACGCCGTCCTTCATCTTGGCGATCGCAGCCGCATCGATGATGTTGCGCGTCTTGTCGGTCAGCGGCGTGTGCAGCGTGATGAAGTCGGCACGAGCGAAGAGCTCGTCGAGCTCGACTTTCTGGACGCCGAGCTCCTCGGCGCGGCTGTCCGACAGGAACGGATCGAAAGCGATCACATGCATCTTCAGCCCGACGCCGCGCGTAGCGACGATCGAGCCGATATTGCCGCAGCCGATCACGCCCAGCGTCTTGCTGGTGATCTCGACACCCATGAAGCGGTTCTTTTCCCACTTGCCGGAATGGGTCGAGGCATTGGCTTCCGGTATCTGCCGCGCCAGCGCGAAGATCATCGCCACCGCATGCTCGGCCGTGGTGATCGAATTGCCGAAGGGCGTGTTCATCACGATAATGCCCTTGCGGCTGGCGGCCGGGATATCGACATTGTCGACGCCGATACCGGCGCGGCCGACGACCTTGAGCCTGGTTGCCGCATTGATCAGCTTCTCGGTGACCTTGGTCGCCGAGCGGATGGCGAGGCCGTCATACTGGCCGATCACCTCGGCGAGCTTTTCCTTGTCCTTGCCGAGATCGGGCAAATAGTCGACGTCGATGCCGCGATCCTTGAAGATCTGCACGGCGGTGGTGGAAAGTTTGTCCGAAACGAGAACGCGGGGCGCCATTGCGGCCTCCTTGACGTGGGAATGGATGTGTCGGGAACTGGCGGCCCGCGGGCCGCCATGAAACTCAGGCCGCTGCCTTGAGCGACGCCTTCTGCGTGGCGAAGGCCCAGTCGAGCCAGGGCAGCAACGCTTCGAGATCGGCGGTCTCGACGGTGGCGCCGCACCAGATGCGCAGGCCGGGCGGGGCATCGCGGTAGGAGCCGATGTCGTAGGCGACGCCTTCCTTGTCGAGCGCGGACACGATCCCCTTGGCGAAGGCCGCCTGGCCGTCGGCATCGAGCGCCGCCACTTGCGCGTCGGTGAAGGAGAGGCACACTGACGTGTTCGAGCGCGTCGCCGGATCGACGGCGAGGTGGCCGAGCCACGTCGACTTCTCAGCGAACCGGTCGAGCACCGCGGCATTCGCGTCCGCGCGGGCGATCAACGCTTCCAGGCCGCCGATCGACTTCGCCCAGCGGAGCGCATCGAGATAATCCTCCACGCACAGCATCGACGGCGTGTTGATGGTCTCGCCCTTGAAGATGCCCTCGATCAGCTTGCCGCCCGAGGTCAGGCGGAAGATTTTCGGCAGCGGCCAGGCCGGCTTGTAGGTCTCCAGCCGCTCGACGGCGCGGGGCGACAGGATCAGCATGCCATGCGCGCCCTCGCCGCCCAGCACCTTCTGCCAGGAGAAGGTGACGACATCGAGCTTCTCGAAATCGAGCCTTTGCGCGAAGGCGGCCGATGTCGCGTCGCAAATGGTCAGGCCCTTGCGGCTCGCGGGAATGAAATCGCCGTTCGGCACGCGCACGCCCGAGGTCGTGCCGTTCCAGGTGAAGACCACGTCGCGGTCGAAGTCGACCTGCGCCAGATCGGGCAGCTCGCCGTAGCCGGCCTCGAACTTGCGAACATCGGCGAGCTTGAGCTGCTTGACGACATCGGTCACCCAGCCCGAGCCGAAGCTCTCCCAGGCGACCATGTCGACGCCGCGCTCGCCTAGCAGCGACCAGAGCGCCATCTCGACCGCGCCGGTGTCCGACGCCGGCACGATGCCGATGCGATAATCTGTGGGAACCTTGAGGATTTCGCGCGTTAGCTCGATAGCCTGCTCGAGCTTCGCCTTGCCGATCTTGGCGCGGTGCGAGCGCCCGAGCGCGGCGGCTTTCAGCGCCTCGACCGACCAGCCGGGGCGTTTTGCGCAGGGACCTGAAGAGAAATTGGGGTTTGCCGGACGGAGTCCGGGCTTGGTAAGCGTCGTCATCGTGGTCTATCCTTCCAGATAGTGGCCCCTCGTTGGGGAGGGGTGGCCCACGGACGGCGATATGCGCTCAGAGCTTCGGCGTCAAGAGCAAAGTTTTTGTCGCGGACGGGATACTGGCGTCAGAACGCCGTAAAAACGGAAATGGCGGATCTCCCGCGATCCGCCATCGGCTTCGGCTGTCTGCTTCGCCTACCAGAGATCGTAGCGCAGGCCGAGCTTGATCTGGTGATTGCTGATGCCCTTGTGGGTCGGATAGGAGGTCAGGCTTTCGGCCGTCACATATTCCGCATCGGGCGCCGAGAAATACTGGTAGCCGAGATCGACCATAACATTCTGGCTCACCTGATAGGCAAGGCCTGCATTCAGCGTATAGGCAAGAGCATACTTGGTTTTGTTGTCCTTCAGGACGAAGTCGTCCGTGTTATCACCATTGTCGGTTGAATAGAACGCCGAAAGCTTACTCTTGGTTCGGATGAAGCCGATGCCGGCGCCGACATAGGGCGTGACCCCGACATAAGTGCCAAGATCGAAATAGCCGTTGAGCAGGCCGGTGAAGGCATAGTTCTTCAGGCTTCCCGACGCCACCGTCGGCTCCGCCGCGGTCGCGGAATCATCAAAACCGATCCTGACGCTGTTGCCGGGCAGATAGCCGAGGTTGAGATCGGCACGCAGATAGTCATTGAAATGGTAGCCGAAACCGATGCTGCCGAAGACGGGGGTTTCGTCATTCTTGAAGCTCGCCGGCGTGAAGGCGAAATCTTGGCTTTCGAAGCTCTTGTTCGCCAGATATGAGACATCGCCGCGCAGGTACCAGCCCGAGCCGATCTCGACCGGCTGGTAGTCCGGCGCCTGATCGACATAGATCGGCGGATCGTAATCGGCCGCAAGCGCCGGCGTCATCGGCAACAGGATGATTGCGGCAAGCGCTGACGCGATACGCGATCTTGATATCATGGTCCCCGGCTCCTGAAATTGGCGCCAGCCGCGAACGCGGGCGCCGTTTCAAGGAGCCATTGTTAACCATAGTGGTTAAGTGGCGGTTAAGGATAACGGCCGGTTACCGAATTGATTTCGATCAATATTTATCGACGACGCATAAACGAAAGCCGCCCGGCTGGCGCCGGGCGGCTGACGAATTTTGGGATAATGAAGGCGATTACTTGGTGTAGATCGGTTCCGGTTCCGGCTGATAGGCGACCACTGGTGCCGCGCAGCCATTGTTGCCGCCGAACTGGTAGCGCAGGCCGCCGCGCACTTCATGCGTGTTTATGCCATGATCGAACCCCGGCCCGGAGCTGGTCGAATCGAACTCGAACATGCGGCCGCCCTGGATGTGGGTGAAGCGATAGCCTGCATCGAGGATCACCCTGTCGGTCAGGCAGTAAGAAGCGCCCGCCATGAGAGCGTAGGCGAAGCGCCAGTTGGATGACCCCGGATTGGTCTCGGTGGTGTTCGGATCGTGGACCGTGTCCCACTTGATGTGCGCGCCGCCGATGCCGGCGCCGACGTAAGGCGTGATGCCGTGCCAGGTGCCGATATCCACATAGGCGTTGGCGAGCAGCAGCAGGGCGCTCATCCTCGACACTTCGGTTGATGTCGTGGTGAGGTCCGAGGTCTGGCCGTTGAAGTTCGATTTGAACCAATAGTCGGCAGTCAGATCGGTACGGAAGTAGTCGTTGACTTTGTAGCCGACACCGCCGCCTAGCGAGAAGCCACCCTTTAGCTTGCCGAAATCGAAATCGTTGGTGCCGGGCGGCGGTCCGTACGTAATGTAGTCGATGCCACGCAAAGTCGACTTGTGATAGTCGATGTCGCCACGGATATACCAGCCGCCGACATCAATCGGCTGCGGTTCGACTACCGGCGGTGGAGCTTCTTCGATTTGCGGTTCCGCGAGATCGGCGGCGAGAGCCGGTCCGGCTATCCCCGCGAACAGCGCGGCAAGCAATGCCATTCTTGCTGTCTTGAACATTCTGTCACCCCTAAGAAGCCTCGGGACGACATCGCCCGAAGATGATTGACCTCGGGTTTGGATAATGAATTGCAAAGGTTAAAAGCCGTTTAACCGTACCGATTAACCACGAATCTATACAATTTTAGAGCGAACACCGTTGTCCGATCGGCCCGCCCGGCGACAAAAAGCCCGCCTGGCGGCGGGCTTGCGGATTTAGAGGAACTGCGGGACGGCGTTCAGGCGGCGCTGCGGGTGTCCTGCAGGATGCCGACGATGTCGTTGACGACCGCTTCGACCAGCTGCGGATCATCGCCCTCGGCCATGACCCGGATGAGCGGCTCGGTGCCGGAGGGACGGATCACCAGGCGGCCGGCTTTGCCAAGCCGGTTGCGCGCATCCTCGATGGCCGCCTTGACCGGAGCTTCCTCCAGCGGCTTGCCGCCGGAGATGCGGACATTCTTCAGAAGCTGCGGCACCGGCTCGAACTTCTTCGACAATTCGCTGACCGGCCGGTTCTGCCGCTTGATGCAGGCCAGCACCTGCAGCGCCGAGACCAGGCCGTCGCCGGTGGTCGAGAAATCGGACAGCACGATATGGCCGGACTGCTCGCCGCCGACATTCAAGCCATGCGCGCGCATGTGCTCGACCACATAGCGGTCGCCGACCTTGGTGCGGTGCAGCTGCAGCTTCATGTCGCCAAGAAAGCGTTCCAGGCCGAGATTGGACATCACGGTGGAGACGACGCCGCCGCCGGCCAGCCGACCGCTCTGGTGCCAGGACTCCGCGATCAGGGCCATGATCTGGTCGCCGTCGACGATGGTGCCGTTCTCGTCGACGATCACCACCCGGTCGGCGTCGCCGTCGAGCGCGATGCCGATATCGGCGCGCACCTCGTGCACCTTCTTCTGCAGGCCGGCCGGATGGGTCGAGCCGCACTCCTTGTTGATGTTGAAGCCGTTCGGCTCGACATTGATCGCCACCACCTCGGCGCCGAGCTCCCACAACGCCTCGGGCGCCACCTTATAGGCGGCGCCGTTGGCGCAATCGACGACGATCCTCAGGCCCGAAAGCGACATTGAGCGCGGCAGCGTGCGCTTGGCGAATTCGATATAGCGGTCATGCACGCCGTCTACGCGCTTGGCCCGGCCGAGCCCGTCGGAATCGGCGAGCGCCAGCTCGATATCCTTGTCGAGCATGCCTTCGATACGTTCCTCGATCTCGTCGGAAAGCTTGTAGCCGTCGGGACCGAACAGCTTGATGCCGTTGTCGTAGTAAGGATTGTGCGAGGCCGAGATCATCACGCCGATGTCGGCGCGCAGGGAGCGCACCAGCATGGCGACGGCGGGCGTCGGTATGGGGCCGAGCAGGAACACGTCCATCCCGGCGGCGCACAGGCCCGCCACCATGGCGTTCTCGATCATGTAGCCGGAAAGCCGCGTGTCCTTGCCGAGCACGACGCGATGACGATGATTGCCGCGCTGAAAGGAGAGCCCGGCGGCCATGCCGACCCGCATGGCGACCTCGGCCGTCATCGGAAATTTGTTGGCGCGTCCGCGGATACCGTCGGTGCCGAAATACTGACCTGCCATGTGTCTCAAAGTCCCCGTCGGTTTTTCAGCCGCCCGTTTTGCCACAAATTGGGCCGCATCCGATCATCAAATTTCGTGATTGTATATTACCAATTCTTAGAAAAACATTGTAGCGGGCGATGCAAGCGATTCGACAGCCTGTCACCACCTTTGACGTGGCAGCGCTATACCTGCCGGTGCGAGGCTCTTCGGTGCCCCGCAAACCCTGGCTGGCGGCGAACCGGCAGGCAATTCATCACCTTATCGCGAATAACACACTTTGTGAGAGCGCCTGTGCCGGAAGCATCTGGCGCAACCGGACATTGAGAGCTATTGATTTGGCATAGGGACACTTATTGGCGGCAGCAAGGGAGAAAACGCCATGCTTATTCATAGACTTGCAGCTTTGACGGGTATCGCCGTCGCAACCTTGTTCCTGGCGGCGCCGGCCAACGCGCTGACCATGGCCGAGTGCAGCACCAAGTATAACGCGGCCAAGGATGCGGGAACGCTCGCCGGCCAAACCTGGAACCAGTTCCGCAAGGCCCAGTGCGGCAGCGACGCCACCGCGACCGACACCAAGGCCGCGACCGATACCAAGGCGGCGACCGATACGAAGGCCACCGACACCAAGCCCGCCAAGAAGACGAAGGCGGCCGCCGCTGCCGACGACGCGGCCAAGGGCCTGAGCTCCAAGGAATGCAGCACGAAATACCAGGCTGCAAAATCCGCCGGCACGCTCAACGGCATGAAGTGGAACGACTTCCGCAAGGCCGAGTGCGGTCCTGGCGCAACCACCGCGGCTGCCACCGCCCCCGCCACCAAAACCGCCACGACGACCAAGACCTCGACCGCCGCTGCCGATGGCGGCAAGGGCCTGACCATGGCCGAGTGCAGCACCAAGTACCAGGCTGCGAAGACCGCCAACAAGCTGAACGGCATGAAGTGGAACGACTTCCGCAAGGCCGAATGCGGCGCAGGTGCCGACGATGACGACACCGTGCCTGCGCCGACTGAGGCGACTTTCACGAAGGAACCGGCCAAGCCGACTGTGACCGCCCCGAAGGGCGTCACTTTCCCGGCCGCCATCTCGCCGAAATTCGCCAACGAGACCCCGGCCAAGGGCCGCATGCATACCTGCCTCGAGCAGTACTATGCCAACAAGGATGCCAACACGCTGAACGGCCTGAAGTGGATCCAGAAAGGCGGCGGCTTCTACAGCCTCTGCAACGCCAAGCTGAAGAGCTGATCGCCTAATTATTCGAAGGGAAAGGCCCGCGCGTCGCAAGATGCGCGGGCCTTTTGTTGCAGGCGAAGACGCCCGCAGCCTTGCTCGCATCTGCATATGGCGGGACTGTCGGCATCGTCGATTTGCCCACACTGCCCATCGCCAGGTTTTGTCGGGAGCTCGCAAAGATTCCGGTTGAACATATAGGGAACAAACAGTATACAAAAGCTGTCCAACTTATCATCAATCAGGAGGGTCTCAATGTTCAGTTTGAAATTGGCGGCGTTGGCTGTGACGGCATTGGTCGCTTGGAACGCCTCACCTGCGAGCGCGCTGACGATGAAGGAATGCAGCGAGACCTATCGGGCGGCCAAGGAAGGCGGCACTCTGAACGGCATGGACTGGGCCGCTTTCCGCAAGGAGAAATGCGCGACGTCCGCCGCGGAGAGCGTCAGCGCGGATCCGGTCACATCCGCGGAGCAGCAGAAAACGGAAACCAGCGCGGCGGTCGTCCCCACGGTAGCGCCGGCGGGCGTGACATTCCCAACCACCCTCGCCGCCGAGTTCAAGACCGAAAAGCCCGCTAAGGCCCGGATGAAGACCTGCCTGCAGGGTTACCACAACAACAAGGAAGCGGGTACGTTGAACGGCCTTCGCTGGATCCAGAAAGGCGGCGGTTACTACAGCCTCTGCAATGCGCGGCTGAAAGCTGAATCATAAAAATCAAATACGGGGGATAAAGCGGTTCACCGTTTTTCCCGCAGACGTTGAGCCATCATCCTCGGGAGTATCTGGGATCTGCTGTTGGGCGATATCTACGCGCCAGGACGAGGGAAGCCTTGCCTCGTCTCCAATGCAAACAAAAACGCCGCGGAGCAAGCCGCGGCGTTTCTCGATCAGTCTTTCGCGCACCACCTCAGCTTGACGGCTGCGGCTCCATGCCGCCTTCGGGCTCGGGGCCCTTCTTGCGGCGGCCGCCGGTGCCGGCCTTCGGCACGGCCGAGCCGCGGCTGGGCGGGGTGTC
The DNA here is from genome assembly GCF_020165285.1 of Mesorhizobium sp. CA10. Classification (NCBI taxonomy): domain Bacteria; kingdom Pseudomonadati; phylum Pseudomonadota; class Alphaproteobacteria; order Hyphomicrobiales; family Phyllobacteriaceae; genus Mesorhizobium; species Mesorhizobium sp. CA10. The sequence goes on along the minus strand of NZ_JAIUHV010000010.1, from coordinate 230,920 downwards.
GTCGCCAAGGTCGCGGGCGGGCTTGTTGCCCGCGATCAGCTGCTTGATCTCGTCGCCGGACAGCGTCTCGTATTCGAGCAGTCCTTCGGCGAGCGCGATCCACTCCTTCTTCTTCTTGGTCAGGATGGTCTTGGCGGTCGAATAGGCGTCGTCGATCAGGCGCCGCACCTCGGCGTCGATGATCTGCGCCGTCTCTTCCGAGATGTTCTGGGTGCGCGCCACCGAATGGCCGAGGAAGACCTCTTCCTGGTTGTCGCCATAGGCGACGTGGCCGAGCTTGTCGGAGAAGCCCCAGCGCGTGACCATGGCGCGCGCCAGCTTGGTCGCCTGCTCGATATCGGAGGAGGCGCCCGACGTGATGTTCTCCTTGCCGAACTTGAACTCTTCGGCGACGCGGCCGCCCATCATGATCGCAAGCCGCGAGATCATGTACTTGTAGCTCATCGAATAGCGGTCGCCTTCCGGCAACTGCATGACCATGCCGAGCGCGCGGCCGCGCGGGATGATGGTTGCCTTGTGCAGCGGATCGGCCGACGGCACGTTGAGCGCCAGGATCGCGTGCCCGGCCTCGTGATAGGCGGTCAGCTCCTTCTCGGCCTGCGTCATCGCCGACGAGCGGCGCTCGGCGCCCATCATGATCTTGTCCTTGGCGTCCTCGAACTCGGCCATGGTGACGAGCCGCTTGTTGCGGCGCGCCGCCATCAGCGCGGATTCGTTGACGAGGTTCATCAGATCGGCGCCGGAAAAGCCCGGGGTGCCGCGCGCAACCACCTTGAGGTCGACATTGGGCGCCAGCGGCACGTTGCGCACATGCACCTTGAGGATCTTCTCGCGGCCGACGATGTCGGGGTTCGGCACCACGACCTGGCGGTCGAAACGGCCGGGCCTCAGCAGCGCCGGGTCGAGCACGTCGGGCCGGTTGGTGGCGGCGATGAGGATGATGCTCTCGTTGGACTCGAAACCGTCCATCTCGACCAGCAGCTGGTTTAGCGTCTGCTCGCGTTCGTCATTGCCGCCGCCGAGCCCGGCGCCGCGATGGCGGCCGACCGCGTCGATTTCGTCGATGAAGATGATGCAGGGCGCGTTCTTCTTGGCCTGGTCGAACATGTCGCGCACGCGGCTTGCGCCGACGCCGACGAACATCTCGACGAAGTCCGAGCCGGAAATGGTGAAGAACGGCACGTTGGCCTCACCGGCAACCGAGCGGGCGAGCAGCGTCTTGCCGGTGCCGGGCGGGCCGACCAGGAGCACGCCGCGCGGGATCTTGCCGCCGAGGCGCTGGAACTTCTGCGGATCGCGCAGGAACTCGACGATCTCTTCGAGATCCTCCTTGGCCTCGTCGACGCCGGCGACGTCCTGGAAGGTGACGCGGCCGTGCGCCTCGGTCAAAAGCTTGGCCTTCGACTTGCCGAAGCCCATGGCGCGGCCGGAGCCCGATTGCATCTGGCGCATGAAGAATATCCACACGCCGAGGATCAGGATCATCGGCAACCACGAGATCAGATAGCCGAACAGCGAATTGGAGCCGTCGGTCTCGGGCTTGGCGGTGATGGTGACGTTTTTGTCCTGCAGCCTGGAGACCAGCGACGGGTCGCCGGGCGAATAGGTCTGAAAGCCGTTGGCGTTGTCCGTGTAGTTGCCGAAGATGCGGGCGCCGGCGATGGTCACGCTTTTGACCCGGCCCGACGCGACGTCCTGCAGGAACTGCGAATAGGCGATATCCGTGGTGGCGCCGCGCGTCTGCGGCGTCTGGAAAAGATTGAACAGGGCTATGAGCAGGACCGCTATGATCGCCCAGAGCGCGAGGTTGCGATAATTCGGATTCATCTATTGTCCCGTTGGCGTCCGCGCGCGGACCCGCGATAATGGATTAGCTTGGGCCTAACATAGGGAGAGCGCCCCCCCTTGCCAAGCAGAACAGCACGTATCGGTTAAGCTTTCGCCCACCCTCAACCACCATCATGGCGGCGGAATGGCAGTGCCGGCAACGGCGGCGCGCCGACCAAGGCCGCCGCGGCGGCGGCGGGCTCGATGTCGAATGACGGCAGGAAGCGCGCGAAAGGAGCCACCGCCGGAGCGATCGAGACCGATCGTGAGCCGGCATTGCCGCCCGCAAGACCAAGGCATTCGCCGGCGAACCACAGCGCGGGCTCCGCGGCAAGCGCGGCGCGCGAAAAGCTCGGCGGGATATCCTCACTCAAGGGCGCTTTCCCGGCGGCGGCCGCCCCCAGCGGCGCGATCACCAAGTCGCCAGGCCTGTCTTTCAAAGTGATGCGCCGCCGATTGTCCCAGAGCCGGTTGTGCTGCGGTGGCGCGGCGGCAGGCAGGCCGCGGTTCTCGCGGCGAAGGAAAATGCCGGTTCGTCGCGCGTCGATAACCGTCCGCGACAATGTGGCGCGAAACGGAGCGGACCGCAGGCGCGAAAGCAGCGCAGCGCAGCGCGTCTCGTCGGCGAGAAACGAGACGCCGCCGATGGTGGCCAACAGGATACGCAGCGCATGGATGGCGGCTTGGCCATCCTCATGTCCGGCAAACTTGCGATCGAGGCGGATGAGGCCCGGAACCGGCCTGGCGGCAAAGGCGTCGATGAGCATGGTGGCGCGGCGGCCGATTTCCCGGCGCTCGAGAGCCGCCTGGCCCGCCCGTGCCAGCGCCTGCGCGACACGCTGTTCGCCGTCGCCCTGAGCGAGCTTCGCCCGCACGCGCGGCCGCTCGAAACGGGCATCGGCATTGGTCGGATCCTCGATCCAGCCGATGTCGCGAGCCCGCAGCATCTCGCGCAGTGCCGCGCGCCTTGTGCCAAGTAGCGGCCGGACGATCCATGTCCGCCAGTCGAACAGCGTGGCGGGCGCCATGCCGGCGAGGCCCCGGCCCTCATCGTCGCGCGCCTGCCGCATCAGCACCGTCTCGGCCTGGTCGTCGGCGGTGTGGCCGGTCAGGATCAGCTTGATGCCTTCGGCGCCGGCAGCTTCGGCAAGCAGCCGGTAGCGCGCCTCGCGCGCGGCGGCCGCCAGACCGGTCGCGGGCTTGTCGCCGCGCCAGGCAAGAATGCGATGCGCGATGCCGCGCTCGGCGCAGAAGCGTTGAACGAGCCGCGCCTCAGTGGCCGAGTCGGGCCTCAGGCCATGATCGATGGTCACCGCGAGCAGCCTGGCGGCCGATGCCGTCCGGTCGAGGTGATCTTTGAGGAGAAGGAGAAGGGCGGTCGAGTCGCTGCCGCCGGACACGGCAGCAATGGCGCCGGTCGAAAGATCCAGGTCGGAGAAAAGGCAGTCCAAAAGGTCAGGTTTGCTGTCGGGCGTCAGCACGACGCCAGGGCCCTTTCCTGCTTGATGCGTTCCTTGAGAGCGCCGGAAACATCGGGATAGCGCTTGCCGATTTCGCTGAAGGTGGCGCAGGCCACATCGTTCTGCTTCAGGCCGACCAGCGAAACGCCAAGCTTGAGCAGCATGTCGGGCGCCTTTTTGGCCTTCGGATAGTCCTTGCTGGCGGCGAGGAAGACTTCGGCCGCGTCACGGTATTTCTGCTGCCCGAGCAGCGACTCGCCCAGCCAGTAATGCGCATCAGCCGCCTTGGCGTCCTTGGGGAAGCGGGAAATATGGTCGCGAAAACCCTGCTCGGCGGTCGGATAATCGCCCGACAGGATGAATTGGTAGGAATTGCGATAGAGCTCGTCGGGATCGTTGGTCGACGGCAGGGCCGCCATTTCGGTGCCGCCGGACTTGCTCTTCTTGGCCGGCGTTTCGGCGGAAGGAGCGCTTGCCGTGGCCGCGGGAGCCTCCGCCGGCGCGCTGGCCTGCGGGCCGGTCTCGGCATTGACCACGTTGCCGTTCTTGTCGACGGTGATGGTGCCGAAATTCTTCGGCGGCGCGCCGGTGATCAGCTTGCCGGGATCGCCGGTCTGCGATTCCACGATGACGTCGCCAACGCTTTTGCCGCCGTTTTGCGCGCCGGTGCCGGCCGGCGCCTGCGTCGCCGGGGCCTGGGCGACGCTATTGTCGGCTCCGGCGTCGCCGGTGCCGGATTGACCGGTGCCGGCATCGCCGAGATTGGTGTTGCCGTTATTGTTGTCCTGGGGCGCGGCTTCCGATTTCTTCTGCCCGGCCGGCTTGGCGCCTCCTTGGCCCTCCAGCTGCTGGAAACGGAACTCATTGTCTTCCTGCTGCTTGCGGATCTGTTCCTGCATCTGCAGGATCTGGAAATTCATCTCCTCGATCTTGCCGTTCAGCTGGCGCAGTTGGTCTTCCAGACCCGTCACGCCGGCGCCGCCCTCCTGTTGCGCGACCTGCGCCTGTTCCGGCTTCTTCTTGTCGCCGAAGATGCCGAGCGTGGGCAGGTGGAAGGTGAACCCGCTGTCGGCGGCCGGCCCGGCACTGTCGGCCGGCGCTGCAAGGCTTGGGAGGCTTGATACGAGCAGCAGCGCAAGCGTGCCGCTCAGGACCGTTCTGAAGTGCATTCTGTCTCTCGCGGTGGGTGTTGGCCTGATGCGCCTTTCCAAATCAAACAAGGGGAGGAAGCGCCCTCGCGCTCATAGCAGGACGCGAGACTTCGGCCAAATTTTGTTTCGGTTTCTTGCAAAGGAAAAAGGCGGCCCTGAGGCCGCCTTTCATTTTTTGGATGTTGTATTTTTGTCGCCTGGGACGCCGAGCGCCGTTACCGAAAATCGACCCCGATCTTCGGTACCATGCGTCAGGAGCCGGCGCCGGAAAGCGTGGTGACGGCGCGGCGGTTCTGCGACCAGCAGGAGATGTCGTCGCAGACCGCGACCGGACGCTCCTTGCCGTAAGAGATCGTCTTCAGGCGGCCGGCGGAGACGCCCTTGGAGACAAGGAAGTCGCGGGTGGCGGCGGCGCGGCGGGCGCCCAGTGCCAGATTGTACTCACGCGTGCCGCGCTCGTCGGCATGGCCTTCGATGACGATCGCATACTGGCGGTACTGGTTCAGCCACTGCGCCTGGCGGGCCAGCGTGGTCTGCGCGTCGGCGCGGATCGACGAGGAATCGGTGTCGAAGAAGATGCGGTCGCCGATGTTGACGGTGAAGTCCTGCGCCGAACCGGGCGTGGCGGCGCCGGCACCATTGAGGCCGAGATCGGCCGCGCTGTTCGGGGTTTTCTTCGAGGCGCAACCGGTAATGGCGAGCGCCATCACGAGAGCGATCATCGCTGGGTTTCTGGTAAGTGCTGCGATACGGCCCATGCCGCCTCTCCTTCGCATATGAGTGATTTCGTTGATCACCCAGTAACCACGTTTGGGTTAACCGGCATTCAAGAAACACGGTTAATTTTTGGTTTCGAGCTGCCCCCGCGGCTCTTCTCGTCCGACGCATTTACCGGGGCAAGACTGCGCGCGGACCCTAGGCAGAAATGCGGCCAAAACGCGACCAAGGGGGAAAGCAGGATTTTGAGCCGCCCGCTTTCTTCACTTCTTCAATTCTTCAATTCTTCAATTCCCCGGTTCCCCGCCCCTCACTCAAGCAACGGCGACCAAGCCGGGTCCGAAGCATAGTTCGCCGTCGGAATCTGCTGCTCGTTGCGGCCGGTGAGATCGACCGAGACCAGCTTGGGGCCGCCGGCGGAGTCGCGGAAGAACATCAGCACGCGGCCGTTCGGCGCCCAGGTCGGACCCTCCTGCTGGAAGCCGGAGGACAGGATGCGCTCGCCCGAGCCGTCGGTCTTCATGACGCCGATCTGGAACTCGCCGCCGCTCTGCTTGGTGAAAGCGATGAGATCGCCGCGCGGCGACCAGACGGGCGTCGAATAGACGCCGTCGCCGAAGGATATGCGGTGCGGATTGGAGCCGTCCGCGCCCATGACATAGATCTGCGAACGGCCGCTGCCGCCGCCGCGGTCGGAGGTGAAGACGATCTGCGAGCCGTCCGGCGAATAGGAGGGAGAAGTGTCGATCGCGGTCGAATCGGTGAGCCGCGTCGTCGAGCGGCTCCTCAGATCCATGGCGAAAATGTTGGAGTTGCCGTCGTCGCGCAGCAGGCTCATGATGACCTTCTGGCCGTCGGGCGAGAAGCGCGGCGCGAACGTCATGCCGGGGAAGTTGCCCACCAGCTCGCGCTGTCCGGTCTCGATCTGCAGCAGATAGACCTTCGGCTGCCCGCTTTCATAGGACATGTAGGTGATTTCCTGCCGGTTCGGCGAAAAACGCGGCGTCAGAACGATCGCGCGGCCGTCCGACAGGTAGCGTATATTGGCGCCGTCCTGGTCCATGATGGCGAGCCGCTTCTTGCGGGCGTTCTTGGCGCCGGACTCGTCGACGAAGACGACGCGCGTGTCGAAATAGCCCTTTTCGCCGGTGATCCGCTCATAGATGGCGTCGGCGATGATATGGGCGACGCGCCTGGTGTTGGCGTCGTTGGCGAAGAACTGCTCGCCCGCCATCTGCTGGCCCGCAAACGTATCCCACAACCGGTACTGGGCGCGGATGCGGCCGTCGGCTTCCTTGCCGACGCTGCCGGTGACCAGCGCCTGCGCGTTGATCACCTTCCAGTCGTCGAAGCGCGGTGTGGCGTCCGGGCCGGAAATCTTTTCGATGAAGGCGCTCTTGTCGATCGGCGCGAACAGGCCGGAGCGTTTCAGGTCGGCGGTGACGATCTCGGTGATCTGCGCGCCCAGCGCATCATTCGACTGAAAATCCGTGATGGCGATCGGCAGCGGTTCGACATTGCCCTTGTTGACGTTGATCTCGACGAGAGCCCATGCCGGCGCGGCGGCGCCAACGATAGAACCCAGTGCAATTGTCGCGACCATCAGGAGCGGCTTGAGGGTGAATTTCATATCTTCTCGCTTCTCTTCGCTGATTGTGCGGAGGGCAGGCCTCAGAGGCCAAGCATTTCCCTCGGATCGAAAGTGACCTTGATCTGCGCCCAGATGTCCTGTTTTCCGGGAGGAACCTGCAGGCCGGCCATGTTGCATTTCTGGATAGCGCGCACCGCGCTTTCGTCGACCTGGCGGTTTCCGCTCGATTTCTCGACGACAGGCCGGCCGTCCAGCTTGCCGGAGGCGTCGAGATTGAACGAGATCACGGCGATGAGATCGTCCGAGGCCTCCATGCCCGCCGGGAAGGTCCAGCAACCCGCAAGCTGATCGCGCAAGGCCCCTTCCTCCGACTTCGACAGCTTCTGGCCCTGGTCCTTTTCGCCGCCGAGCGAGGCCTGCTGCGTCGAGCGCTTTGCGCCGCCGCCGGACGGCTTCTGCTTGTCCAGCAGGGCGGAAATCTCATCGGCATTGAACTGCTTGTCGTCCGACTTCGGCTTGGAAGATGCTTCCTTCACCGGCTTGTCGGCGTCCTTGCGGTCCGGCGCCTTGGCGCTTTCGGCCTGGGCCGGCTGCGGCTTCGGCCGCGCTTCCGGCGCAGGCGCGGAGTCCGGAAGCTTGGCCTCGTCGGTGGGTTGCTGCTGGGCGATCGCGTCGGCGACGGCGTCGGGCTTGACCTCGTCCTTCGAGATAGCGGCGGTCGTGTCCTTCGGCGGCGTCGGTGTCGGCTGCTTGGCCGGCGTCGGCTTGGGCTCCGTCTGCTTGACCGGCTCGGGCTTGACCTCTTCCTTCGGCGTCGGCGTCGGCGCGACTTCCGTCGCCGGGGTCGGCTTCGGCTTTTCCTGCGGCTTCGGCACGTCCTCGACCGCAGGCTTCTCGGTCGGCGTCGGCGCGGGCGGCGGCGCCGCCGTCTTCTCGACCGGCTTCGGCTTGGCTTCGTCCGTCACCGGCTTGTCGGTATCGACGGTGTTCTCGCCGACCTTCTGTGCATTGGGCACGACGTCCGGCCGCTTGGTCGGCAGCGGCGCCGGTTTTTCATGCATCACCGACTTCTTGTCGCCCTGCAGCGTCTGCGGCACGGCTTCCATAGGCACGATGTCGACCGCCACCGACTCCACGTCGGCCGCGGGCATGGCAGGTGGCGACGACAGCGTGAACAGCCCGAAGGCCAGCGCCACCGTATGCAAGATCACCGATGAGGTGAGGCCGGTCCGCATTTGGCGTCTACTGATCCTGTTCCTGCAGCGAGACCAGGCCGATATTCTTGTAGCCGGCCGCCGAAATGCGGGCCATCACCTTCATCGCCGTGCCGTAGTCGGTCGACTTGTCGCCGCGGATGAAAATGCGTTCGTCGTAACCGGTCTTCGAGATCGCCTGCAGCTTGGCTACCAGCTCCTCGATCGGGATCTCGGTCTCCTGCAGGAAAATCTTACCCGTCGGATCGATCGAGACGGTGATCGGCTGCGTGTCGACATTCATCGCCTTGGCCTGCGTGTCCGGCAGGTCGATCGGAACCCCGACGGTGAGCAGCGGCGCCGCGACCATGAAGATGATCAACAGCACCAGCATCACATCGACCATCGGCGTGACGTTGATTTCGGACATCAGGGCATGGTGACGGCCGCGCCGCCTATGGCCGCGTCCGCCTCGCCCCGAGCCACTTGCGCCTGCAGCAGACATCCCCATGATCGATCCTCAGCCCTTCTGCGCTACTTTTTCATCGATTTGGCGCGAGAGTATGGCGGAGAACTCGTCCGCGAAGCCTTCCATGCGCATGCCGATCTTGTTCGCGTCCGATGACAGCTTGTTGTAGGCGATAACCGCGGGAATGGCCGCGAGCAGGCCGATCGCGGTGGCGAGCAGCGCCTCGGCGATACCGGGCGCCACCACCGAAAGGCTGGTGTTCTTCGAGGCGGCGATCGCCTGGAACGACGTCATGATGCCGATGACGGTGCCGAACAGCCCGATGAAGGGCGCGGCCGAGCCGGTGGTGGCGAGGAAGCCGAGCCGGCCCTCCAGCTTCTCCATCTCGCGCGTCAGCGCCAAGTCCATCGCCTTATCGATGCGGGTCTGCAGCGCCAGCGCCGATTTCGCGCCCTTTTCGAAACTCTTCTTCCATTCGCGCATGGCGGCGACGAAGATCGCACCCATGCCGGTGGTCTTGCGATCGGCCAGCGTGCGGTAGAGATCCTCCAGCGACTGGCCCGACCAGAACACCTGCTCGAAGCGGTTGAGCGCCAGCCGCATGCGGCTATAGGCGACGAGCTTGTCGATGATGATCGCCCAGGTCCAGATCGAGGCGCAGAGCAGGCCGATCATGACCAGCTTGACCACCCAGCCGGCCTGCATGAATAGGGCCCAGAGCGACAGATGCGCGCCCGGTTCGGCGAGTGCGATATTTTCCATGACTTACGTCCTTAAGATTTTCCGGGCATCGCTGGCGGCTGGCCCATGGGCATTCCTTTGGTCCGATCGCGCGAAGCTAGAAGCTTGCGGATAGCCCCGAATGCACCGTTTCGCGGCCTTTTCGAGGCAAATATTGGTGAAAGGAAGGCGCACGGATTGCGCCAATCTTCGCCAATTCCTTCATGAACCGTTATGGTTAAGGATGGGTTAGGGGATCAGGCGCGGCGCATTGCCGCGCATGGCTGGGGCGGCCGGCAACCGGAGCCGTCCGGTTGAAGCCTTCAAGATGGGCCTCGCGTGGAAGCTTCAGGCTTTTGCCTTCGGCATAAAAGCCGCGATCCATTCCTTTGGGAAACGCTTTGGCCGGCCGCTTTCGCCGACGATCGCCGCTTCGACCTTGGCCTCGACCAGCACATCGCCGCCACGCTTCAATTGCTGGCCCATGAAGATGCGGGCGCCGGAAATATCGTCGGTGCGCGTGTCGATGGTGAGGATATCGTCCATGCGCGCCGGCGAACGGAAGTCGATCTCCATGCGCCGCACCACCCAGACGATGCGCTCGCCATGCTTGCCGTCCAGGAGTTCGGTGTGGTGGACGCCGGTCAGCCTCAGATAGTCGGAGCGGCCGCGTTCGAGGAATTCGAGATAGCGCGCATGATAGACGACCCCGGAGAAATCCGTGTCGGCATAGTAGACCCTCGCCATCAGCCGGTGGCCGAAATCCGTCAGCGCGCCGGAAAGCCCGGCGCCGAGCGCCGCCGATTCACCATGATCGTCCATCGCGCTTTCCTTTTCAGGCCCGAACAGGCACCTAAAGCCCTCGGACTCTAGGCATTTTTCTGTGCGTGTCGTTGTCCCAAACCGCTGCACACTTTTGGGCGACACTGTTTTCGCGCGGGAACGGGATGGCATTGTTGGGCACGATGATCAAGGCCTTGATGGCGGCGCTGCTTGCGCTTGGCCCGCTGGCGTTGCCCGCCGCAGCCGCGACTTTCTCGATGAAGCGCGGCCTCAATCTCGACCAGTGGGTCACCTGGCCGGCCGAGGACAGATGGGGCGAGCGCCAGGCGATCCTGCCTTACCCAGAATGGCGCAAATTCCTCAAGGAGGACGACTTCAAGGCGCTCAAGGGCGCCGGCCTCGACTTCCTGCGCATGCCGGTCGATCCCTCGCCCTTTCTTTCGGACCGCACCACAGCCCTTCGCAACGACCTCTATGCCAGCGTGCTAGATTCCGCTCGCATGATCAACCGTGCCGGCCTGAAGGTGATCGTCGACCTGCATCTGATCCCCGCCGGCGGCAATCGCAAGATCGGCATGAGCGAGGTGGTGCATGACCCGGCCGTCTTCGATGCCTATGCCGAGCTGGTGCGCAAGATGGCGCGGACGCTGGCCAACGAGGATCCGAAGCTTGTCGCGCTGGAACTGATGAACGAGCCGCTGGCCGATTGTGAGGCGAACGGCACCAACCTTTGGCCCGACCGCCAGAAGCAGCTGTTCGCCGCCGCGCGCGCCTCCGCCAACAGGCTCACGCTGGTGCTGAGCGGCGGCTGCTATTCGAACGCGGAGTCGCTGGCCAGGATCGACCCCAAGACGATCGCCGATGACAACATCATCTGGACCTTCCATTCCTACGACCCGTTCCTTTTGACGCATCAGGGCGCAAGCTGGGCAGGCGACTTCATCCCCTACGTAACCGGCCTGCCCTATCCGTTGACGGCTGTCCCGAAGGCGCAACTCGACATGGCGCTGGACGCGATCCGCGATCGGATCAGGGCCGAGGCGCCCTGGGCGCGGCGAAGCGGCTTGCTTGCCTATCTCGACGAGCAGGTGGCGACCATGGACAGTCCTGCAAAGCTGCTTGGCGTGATGGATGCGCCGTTCGCGACGGTCGACGCCTGGGCGAAGGCCAACGGGATCAAGCCGCAGGACATCACGCTCGGTGAATTCGGCATGATCCGCAAGGAATACGGCAACAGCTTCGTCATGCCGGCTGTATATCGCGCAGCCTATGTGCGCGACATGATCGCCCGCGCCGAGGCGCATGGCTTTTCCTGGTCGGTGTGGAGCTATGGCGGCGCCTTCGGCGTCATCGACGCCTTCGACGGCGAGAAGGCCGAGCCGGACGTGATGGAGGTGATCAGGTCGCTGCGCTGAGGCAGCGGGCCGGGCGACGCGCCTCAACCCAGATCGATCTGCAGCATCTCCGGCCGCACCCCGAGACGCACCGGCAGAATGCTGAAGCCCAGCCCGCCCGACACAATCAGGTTGCGGTCATTTTCCACGACATGGCCGTAGGCGAAGCGGTTGCCATAGTCCGAAGGCACGACCGGCGAATAACCAAACAGCCGCACCTGTCCGCCATGCGTGTGGCCGGACAAGGTGAGCGATACCCGCGAGGGCACCTTTGGAAAGATGTCCGGTTCATGTGCAAGCAGGATGATCGGCTCGCTCCCCTGGATCTTGGCCAAGGTGCCCGGGAGATCGTCGAAGCCCTGGAAACTGTCGCGTCCCTTGGCCTTGTTCGGCAGCAGCGCGAGTTGATCGGCTAGCCCGGCGATCCAGAGACCATGCCCGTCCTTTTCCACCCGCACGACGTCGTTTTCCAGCACCGGGATGCCGACATGCTCGAGCGCCTTGCGCGACTGGGTCGGGCCGGCTTCCGCTCGCTGGGCGAAGAAATCCGTCCACCAATCGTGATTGCCGAGGATCGACAGCACGCCGAGCGGCGCCTTTAGCCCCGACAATGCCTCGGCCCACTCCTCCACCCGCACCCGGCCCGTCACCAGCTTTGTCCCGGCGGTATAGTCACCGAGCAGCACGATCAGATCCGGCTGCAACGCGTTGGCCTCCTCGGCAAGCGCTGCGATCCGTTCCGGCGTCATCCAGGGCCGGCAGGAGTGGATATCGGCAAGCGCCACGACGCGCAGCTTGAGCCCGGCCGGCCAGTGCGGCGGCGTCAATGTGTAGCGCTTCACATGGGTGAGCAGCATCGGCTCGATGCCGACCGCATAGGCGCTGAGCGACACCATAGCGAAGGCCGAGCCGCCGACAAGGCGCAGGAAAGCGCGTCTGGTGATCATAGGTCGCCCCAAGCCCTAGGACTGCGTCAGATAGCCTATCTTAAAGGATGCAATTGCGCCCTCAGTCGGGCCGAGGCGCGCAGATTCTGCGCAGATGGACCGTTGCGCCGCCGAAACGGCGAACAAATCTGCGTTACTCTTCCTGGAACAGGCTGATCTGCTGCTGGGCGATATCCTTCGGCGGGTCGAGACCGAGATGGCGCCAGGCGTTGGCGGTCAGCACGCGACCGCGCGGCGTGCGCTGGATGAAGCCCTGCTGGATCAGGTAAGGCTCGATGATGTCCTCGATCGCGTCGCGCGGCTCGGAGAGTCCGGCCGCGATCGTCTCGATGCCGACCGGGCCGCCGCCGAAATTGCGCGCGATCATCGACAGATAGCGGCGGTCGAGCGCGTCGAGGCCGAGCGCATCGACCTCCAGCCTGGTCAGCGCCTCGTCGGCGATCCTCCTGTCGACATGACCGTCGCCGGCGACCGAAGCAAAATCGCGCACCCGGCGCAGCAGTCTGCCGGCGATGCGCGGTGTGCCGCGCGCGCGGCGCGCGATCTCCACCGCCCCATCGTCGCCGAGCGGCATCGACAGGATGCGGGCGCCGCGGCGCACGATCTGCTCCAGCTCCTCGACCGTGTAGAAATTGAGCCGGACCGGAATGCCGAAACGATCGCGCAACGGATTGGTCAGCAGGCCGAGCCTCGTCGTTGCCGCGACCAGCGTGAAACGGGCAAGGTCGATCTTGACCGACCGCGCCGCCGGCCCCTCGCCGATGATGAGATCGAGCTGGAAATCCTCCATTGCCGGATAGAGGATTTCCTCGACCGCCGGGTTGAGGCGATGGATCTCGTCGATGAAAAGGACGTCGCGCTCCTCGAGATTGGTGAGCAGCGCGGCCAAATCGCCCGCCTTGGCGATGACCGGACCCGAGGTCGAGCGGAAATTGACGCCGAGCTCGCGCGCCATGATCTGCGCCAGCGTCGTCTTGCCGAGCCCCGGCGGCCCGACGAACAGCACATGGTCGAGCGCCTCGCCGCGGCTCTTGGCTGCATCGACGAAGACCTTCAGATTGGCACGCACCGCCGCCTGGCCGACGAATTCGTCGAGCGACTGCGGCCGCAAGGTCTGGTCGGCATCCTCGCCACGCTTGTCGGGGGCAATGAGGCGGGGCGAAAGGGTCATGCCGCCTTCCTTGCATAGGACCAATGGCGGGACAAGCGTCGCTTCACCGCGCCAGTTCCTTCAGGCCGAAGCGGATGAGCTTGGACGCATCCGCGCCCTCGCCGGCCGACTTCAGCGCCGCGGCAACCGCGTTCGCTGCGATGTCGCGCGAATAGCCGAGATTGACGAGCGCCGAGACCGCATCGGTGATCGGTGCGGCCGCGACGCCTTCGCCAAGCTCCTGCTTGAGCCCGATCGTACCGCTGGCCGCGCCCGCATAGGCAGGCGCCTTGGTGCGCAGTTCGGTGACGATGCGCTCGGCCACCTTCTTGCCGACGCCGGGCGCGCGCGAAACCATGGCGATGTCGCGCAGCGCGATCGCATTGGCGAGGTCGGCCGGCGCCAGCGTCGATAGGATGGCCAGCGCCACCTTGGCGCCGACGCCCTGGACATTGTTCATCAAGAGGCGAAACCACTCGCGCTCCAGCCCGGTCTGGAAGCCATAGAGCCGGATCATGTCCTCGCGCACATAGGTCTCGATGAACAGCACCACCGCCTCGCCGGGCGAGGGCAAGGCGGCCAGCGTGCGCGCCGAACAGTGCGCGACATAGCCGACGCCATGCACGTCGATGACGCAGCTATCTTCGTCGATCTCGTCCAGCGTGCCTTTCAGCTTGCCGATCATGATTGTCCCCTCACGCCAGCGCGGCCATGCGGTAGGCTGTGCTCGGGCGGTGATGCGCATGGCAGATGGCGATGGCCAGAGCGTCGGCGGCGTCGTCGGTGTCGAAGACAGCCTTCGGCATCAGCACCTTCACCATCATGTGGATCTGCTTCTTCTCGCCGTGGCCGACGCCGATAACCGCCTTCTTGACGGCATTGGGGGCATATTCGGCCACCACCAGCCCGGCGCGCGCCGGCACCAGCATGGCGATGCCGCGCGCCTGGCCGAGCTTCAGCGTCGCCGTCGCGTCCTTGTTGACGAAAGTCTGCTCGACCGCAGCCTCATGCGGCATGGCCTGGTGCAGCACCTCGGCCAAGCCATCATGCAGCTGGCAGAGTCTTGTCGCCAGCGACTCCTTCTCGTCGGACCGCACCGTGCCGGATGCGATGAAGCGCAGCGAATTGCCCACGCTGTCGATAATACCCCAACCGGTGCGCCTCAGGCCCGGATCGATGCCGATGATGCGAATCGCTTCCCCCATGCGCCAAGTCTAGCCGTGGCGGCAAGCGATGTCAGCAAAATGTGAACAAACCGGAAACAATTGCAATCTCGGCTATGCGCCGTTTCCGTACAACAACAGGGAGATGCCTAATTCGTCACGCGGCGGATGGTTTTCGACAGTCGCGTGAGAAATGCTGGCCTGGACGATGCGACCAGCTTCCACGCCAGGACTGCATTGCCCATGCGCCGCGGCAGGATTCCGATGCAAAGGAACCAGGCCGCCAGAGCAGCCCGACGCCGCCAGGATGCGTTCATTTCCAGGCTGGCGGCGGCGCCCGCTCTTGCCAGTCCCAGCCGGGAGTCGGTGGCGACCGGATGCTGGGGCTCGTCGACGCAGAGCGAAGCCAGCCGCTCTTCCAGATGCACCGGATCGCGAAGGCCGGCATCCGGCGGCACGGTCAAGCCGATCTCGGCCGCCCGGTCGGACAAGGCTTCGAGACGCCGGAAATCATGCTGCACGCGCCAACGCGCCCGCTCGGCAAGCTTTTCGGCAAAGATCGAATGATTGGAGCCGTGGATGCGGTAGGCGCCAAGGCAGGTATCGATGGATTTCACCTCTCCGTGCAGCGGCGCCAGGGTTGCGAGATAGCCGTCGGCGCCTTGCCGGAAATCGCTTTCAGGCATCGGCATTATCGTTTCCAGCGCCTCGCGGTCGAACGCCAGCCCGCTTGTCACCGTCGTACGGTACCGCCCCTTGCGCAGCAATTCCGGCACCACGTCGCCTGAATCGAACGGCTGTTCCGGCGGTGGAAAGACATCCTTGATATGCTGGTCCTCATCAACGAGATGCAATCTGAATTGCGCTTGGGCGACATCCGCATCCCACTCGTCCAGAACCTCGGAGACGGCGTTCGGATAGAGATAGTCGTCGGCGTCGAGGAAAAGGACGATCTCTCCGGTGCTCGCCTCGAACCCGGTATTGAACGCAGCCGCATGTCCGCCATTCCTGCGCCTGAGGCACGGACGTATTTTGTCGCCGTAGGATTCGATCACGGCCACCGATGCATCCGTCGATGCGTCGTCGACGACGACGACCTCGACATTTCGGTGGTCCTGCTCCAACGCGCTGTCGATGGCGCGTCCTAGAAACTGTTCGTAATTGTAGTTGGGGATGATGATCGATACCGGGATGCGGTCCAATGGCGAATGCACGGGGTCAAGCCTCGCAATCTGCTTTGGTCACAGTGACGGTGGTTTTCTTGCAGGACCGGCTCGGGTCGACCCGGCTGCGGCGAACGGCTCCAACTAGGGGCCTATCGCTTCAAGGCAAGTGTGATCTTTCCCGCGGAGGCCGGCATAGCCTTCAATACGATGACGGCCGCCGCAATATCGAAGAGCACTCGGAATCACAGGTGTCGACCTGCGCGCCGCTACCGCTATCGTTTTTTGCAAACGCGGGTTCAGCCGCGCGCGAACGCCGTGTTCAAAAGACTGATCTGGTCGGACACCGGATTGGCACGCCGGCTGGGCGCGTGCGTCTCGCTGATGACGCCGCCATAGATTTCCTCGTCCATGCGCCGCACCAGCGACTGCAGGCGCAGCGAGCGCGTCACGAGGTCCAGAAAATCCTTGGGCAGCTCGTTCCAGCCAAGCGCCTCGTCATGCGCGGACGCGGTGTCGAGACGCACCTTGGATTTCTCCGAAGCAACTTGGTCGCGCGTCATCTCGCCGGAATTCGCCGCCCGCTGCAAAAGCAGCCAGGAGGCGACCTGCATAAGCCTTGTGGTCAGCCGCATCGATTCGGCCGCATAGAGCGTCGCTGCCGTGCGCGACAATTTCTTGGCTTCGAGCCTGCCCTTGCCATCGAGATATTCGGCGGCCTGTTCGACCAGCCCCATGCCTTCCTGGTAAAGCGGCTTGAAGGATTGAGAGAAAACCCGGCGCTCCGCCAGTTTTATGGTTTTCGCGCTGCCCTTCGAAGGCTCGTTCATCGATACGCCCCTGCACTGCCGCAAGCCGATTCGGCATCCTTGCCGACGCGGCCCGCACCCTAAATGACTGAGGCTTGAAAATGCGCTTCGATGCCAATGAAGGCAAGCGCATGTTTAACAAACGGTTAACGCCGGGCCGCTTCCGGCCATCCGCAAGCGGATGGCATCAGCCAGCCGGCAGCGGATAAAAAAAGAGCCGCGGATAAGGCGGCTCTCAGGAGTTTAACAGGGAGGCGTCAAACAAAGTGGCTCCAACCACTCGGTAAGAATCCAGCAAAACTGGATGGGTGTAGTAAACGCCTGTAAAGCTTAATGAACCCTTAACGCGGCGCCGATTTTTTAAGCGAACGCGCTTTCCTGTGCCGGAACAGGACAGCGGATTCGCCGCTCGGGATCGTCCGAGCACCGGATTTCGGGCGCCGATCGTGGCGGCCGTAACATCTTTGCTGCTGCCGCGGCATCATTCCGAAACACGCGCCACGCAAAAGGCCGCTCCACAAAGGCGGCGCGCAAATCCGCGCCGCTTGAAATCAGGCAGGATATCCGGAGCAAACCATGGATTGGTATTCGATCGTCAAATTCCTTCACGTCGTCTCGGCTATTTTGTGGGTCGGCGGCGGCTTCGTGCTGTTCCTGCTCGGCGTACTGGCCGAGCGCGCCGGCAACATCGAGGACAAGCTGCTGGCTATACGCGCCAGCGGACAGCTCGGCGGCCGGTTCTTCGCGCCGATGTCGATGCTGACGCTGGTCTTTGGCCTCATCATGTGCGGCTTCTGGGTCGGCTTTGCCGACCTGTGGATCGTCATCGGCCTCGTCGGCTATGCCACGACCTTCTCGATCGGCATGCTGATCTTCAAGCCGACCGGCGAGCGCATGGGCGCCATGATCGCCGAGCAGGGCGTGACGCCGGCCGCCCTCTCCATCGGCCAGCGCATGATGAACTGGGCGCGCCTCGATTATGCGGTGATGCTGGTGATCATCGCCGACATGGTGCTGAAGCCCACTTTGCACGACGTCGGCATTCTTGCCGGCATGGCGATGGTGGTCGCGCTGGGCGCCGCGCTCGCCTTCGGCGGCAGCCGCCAGATGGTGCCGAGCGCCGCGTGACATTAAGGCGCTCGCCCGAAGGCGCGTTGAGATTCAGGTCAGACCGAGTCGAAAATGGTGATTTCCGAGAACCGGAGCGGAGCGTACTTAAAGTACGTGAGCACCGGAAGCGCAGGAAATCTCCCATTTGCAGGCCGGCCTCACCTGAATATCGACGCGCCTCACATCAGGCCGATAATGCCATCCCATAGCAGCTTGACGGCGACCACCGCGACGGTGGCGTAGGTGAACGGATAGAAGATCTCCGGCCGCATGCGCCGCACCAGCCACGCGCCGGCGATGGTCGACAGCGGCGCCAGCGGCATCAGCACCGCCGAAGCGGTGAGATTGGTGGTGTCGAACTGGCCGAGCGCGAAATAGGGGATGAGCTTCAGCGCATTGGTGGCGGCAAAGAAGATTGCCGCGGTGCCCGACAGCACTTTCGGATCGAGCCGAATCGGCAGCGCATAGACCTGGAAGGGCGGGCCGCCGACATGGGCGACGAAGCTGGTGAAGCCTGCGACAGTGCCCCAGAAGGCGGCGGCAATGCGGTTCGGTTCCGCCACATGGTCGGCGCCGTGACGGAACTGCAGGTAGATCCAGCGCAGCACGAACACCAGCGCGACGGCGCCGACGATCAGCTGCACCATCTCCTCAGTGACCAAAGCCGCGGTCAGCCAGCCGAGCGCGATGCCGATGACGGCGCCGGGCATCATGTCGACCAGCATCCTGCGGTCGTGGATGCCCCACCAGGCCCACACTGAAACCACGTCCATCAGGCACAGGATCGGCAGCAGGATGGCGGCCGCCTGAACCGGCGGGATGGTCAGAGCCATCAACGGCACGCCGACGAAACCGACGGCGCCGCCGAAGCCGCCTTTCGATAGGCCGACAAGGATTACCGCCGGAATGGCGGCAGCATAGAACCACGGGTCGCTGAGCAGGCCTGACATCGGCAAAGGAAGGTTGGAGAGGGCGGGAATTCAGCCATAGCGCAGAACGGCGCCGCCGGGATAGTCATTTAATGCCGGCGCCGCTATTGCCGGCCCGATATCGACGTGCGCGACGATGCTCGACCGGTCCTCATCCGCCGCATAGCCGACTGTTCAAGCCGCTCCCTTTGCTCTATGCCGCAATGCAACCATCTTCGCCCGGCATAGGCGAAACCGGGATCGAAGGCCAATGAACGAAGCAACTCCTCCCAACCGCTGCCGCATCGTGCTGATCGCGCCGCCGCTCGTGCCGGCGGAGCAAATCTGCGCGGCGTTCGACGGTGGCGACGTCGCCTCGTTGATCCTGCCCGACAACGGCATGGACGATGCCTCCTTCCAGGCCTTCGCCGAAAGGATCGTGCCGATCGCTCAAAGTGCCGGCGTCGCCGTCATCATCGCCGGCGACAGCCGCATCGCCGGGCGCGTCCAGGCCGATGGCATCCATGTCGAAGTGAAGCCCGCGGAACTCGCCGAGACGATCGAGCGGGTGGCCGGCAAGATGATGGTCGGCGCCGGCGGCGCCAAGACGCGCGACGAGGCGCTGGAGCTCGGCGAGGAGCGGCCCGACTATATGTTCTTCGGCCGTTTCGGCTATGACAACAAGCCGGAGCCGCACCACCGCAACCTCGCGCTGGGCGAATGGTGGGCGGAGATGATTTCGATCCCCTGCATCGTCATGGCCGGCTCCGAGCTTGCCTCCGTCGAGACGGTGGCCGCGACCGGCGCCGAGTTCGTGGCGCTGTCCAGCGCCGTCTTTGCCGACGGACGCGACCCGCGCGCCGCGATCGCCGCTGCCAACGCGTTGCTCGATGAAACCGCGCCGCGTTTCGAGGACTGACATGCGCCTGCGTGGCCTTTGCCTGACGGTTCTGGCCGGCTTGTTTGCGCAGGCCGCGATGGCGGCTGAGACCGTCCCGCAGCCGCGGCCGGAGACGAGCGCACCGGATAAGAGCGCACCCGACGCAGCCAAGCCGGATGCAAGCACGCCAGATGCTGGCACGCCGGATAAGGACACGCCGGATAAGGGCAAACCGGACACAGCCGCGCCGAACGCCGGCGCGCCGGATCCGAGCAGGTTCGGTACCGGCGCGCATATCGACAAGCCGATCCAAAACACCTTGCCGCAACCGGCGACCATGACGCCGCCATCGGCCGACGCCGTCAATCCCGACCGCTTCGGCGCCAAGCAGCCGGACGCCGCCTACGGCGCCTTCCAGCGCGGGCTTTACAAGACCGCCTACAACCTCGCCATGGAGCGCGCCAAGAACGGCGATCCGGCGGCCGAGACGCTCGTGGCCGAAATCCTGTCGCGTGGGCTGGGTGTGCCGCTCAATCCGGCCGAGGCCGCGAAATGGTATGCGCTGGCCGCCGAACAGGGCGTGCCGGAGGCTCAGTTCCAATACGCGCTGGCGCTGCTGGACGGCCGCTATGTGAAGAAGGACGAAAAGGCCGCTTTCGCGCTGATGCAGGCCGCGGCCGAGGCCGGCAACCGGCTTGCCCAGTTCAACTTCGCCCAGTTGCTCGTCCAGCAGGATCCCGGCGACCACGGCCTTGTGAAGGCCGCCGCCTATTACGAACGCGCCGCCGCCACCGGACTTGCCGATGCGCAATATGCGCTGGCGCAGCTCTACGCCAATGGCGTCGGTGGCAAGCCGCATGACGACGCCCAGGCGCGTCTTCTCCTGGCACAGGCCGCAAGACAGAACTACGACACCGCGCAGATCGACCTCGCCGCCTGGATGATCGAGGGGCGCGGCGGCGGGCGCGACTTGAAATCGGGCTTTGGCTGGATGAAACGGGCGGCGGAAGGCGGCAACGTCGCCGCCCAGAACCGTCTCGCCAAGCTCTATATGGGCGGCATCGGCACCGATCCGGACCTGATCCTTGCCGGCGCCTGGTACATCGTCGCCCGCCGCGCCGGGCTGATCGATCCGCAGATGGACGATTTCCTGCAGGGCCTCGACGACGATCAGACCAAGCAGGCGCTGCAGAAGGCAAATCGCCTGCCTTGACGCATGGCGTCACGGACAGCATGTCCGGGCCGCCTTGGGCTCCCTCCCTTGCCTCCCCGGGCAATTTGTGGTCTTGGAGGCGCCAAATCGCGACCCGCGCCAGAAAAATCTCATTCCGGATCAGTTCATCATGGCCAAGATCAGTGGCAACGAAATCCGTCCCGGCTATGTCATCGAGCACGATGGCGGGCTTTGGGTGGCGGTCAAGACCAACACCGTCAAGCCGGGCAAAGGCGGCGCCTACAATCAGGTCGAGCTGAAGAACCTGATCAACGGCACCAAGCTCAACGAGCGCTTCCGCTCGGCCGAGACCGTCGAGCAGATCCGGCTCGACCTGAAGGATTTTTCGTTCCTCTACGAGCAGGGCGACGCGCTGGTCTTCATGGATACAGAAAGTTACGAGCAGCTTGAGCTGGCGAAAGACTTCGTCGGCGAGCGCGCCGCCTTCCTGCAGGACGGCATGATGGTGACGGTGCAGCTTTACGAGGAGCGCCCGATCGGCATTTCGCTGCCCGACCAGGTGACGCTGGCCATCACGGAGGCCGACCCGGTGGTGCGGGGCCAGACGGCCGCCTCCTCCTACAAGCCGGCGGTGCTGGAGAACGGCATCCGCGTGCTCGTGCCGCCCTTCATCTCGGCCGGCGAGCGCATCATCGTCGACACCAACGAAATCACCTACGTGCGCCGCGCGGATTAACGGCAAGAAAGCAGGAAGAAAAAATGGCGCGTTCCGCTCTCCTCAACGTCATGGTCCAGGCTGCGATGAAGGCCGGCCGCTCGTTGTCGCGCGACTTCGGCGAGGTGCAGAACCTGCAGGTCTCGATGAAGGGACCGGGCGACTATGTCAGCCAGGCCGACCGCAAGGCCGAAGAGATCGTCTTCGCCGAGCTTTCCAAGGCGCGGCCGGGCTATGCCTTCCTGATGGAGGAGCGCGGCGCCGTCGAAGGCGAGGACGCTCAGCACCGCTGGCTCGTCGATCCGCTCGACGGCACCACCAACTTCCTGCACGGCATTCCGCTCTTCTCGGTGTCGATCGCGCTCGAGCGCCAGGGCCAGATCGTCGCCGGTGTCGTCTACAATCCGGCGATGGACGAGCTCTACACGGCCGAGCGCGGCGGCGGCGCCTTCATGAACGACCGGCGGTTGCGTGTTGCTGGCCGCTCCAAGCTGACCGACGCGGTGATTGGCTGCGGCGTGCCGCATCTCGGCCGCGGCCAGCACGGCAATTTCCTGATCGAGCTGCGCAACGTCATGGCCGAAGTCTCCGGCGTCCGCCGCCTGGGCTCGGCGGCGCTCGACCTTGCCTATGTTGCGGCCGGACGCATGGATGGTTTCTGGGAGACCGGCCTGTCGTCCTGGGACATCGCCGCGGGCATTCTTCTGGTGCGCGAAGCCGGCGGCTTCGTCTCCGACATGGATGGCGGACAGGGCATGCTGGACAGCGGCGAGGTCGTCGCCGGCAACGAGCTCATTCAGCGCGCATTGCTGAAAACCGTGAAGAAGCCATTGGCTGCTCGCTGACCAATGCATGTCGCCCAGAACTGTGCAGCGGTTCTGGGGCAACGACATCAAAACGAAGACTTAAAGCGCGTCGCCTGAATCCGGTCCAGCGCGACGCGCTTTAAGGCGTTCTTTGCGTCGAAAGGACGCGCGGCTTTGGTCGCAAAACCGCAACCGAAGCTTGAAATACTGGTCCGCGACTGCCCAGATTAGGCGTTGCAGGATCATTCATGAACGACGCGCATCCAGATACAAAGCTTGAGATCCCCTTTGTCGGGCGCTGGCACTATTCGCGCGCCGAAATGATCGCCGACGGCATCGTTCACGCGGTGGGCATCGTGCTGGCGATCGCCGCCGGCTCGACTTTCCTGGCCCTGGCCGCCTTCCACTCCGGCCCGGGCGAATATGTCGCCGCGGTGTTCTATGTGGTGTCGCTGCTCATCGTGCTCTCGGTTTCGCTGGCCTATAATCTGTGGCCGGTCTCATGGCCGGCGAAATGGATCCTGCGCCGCTTCGACCATGCCGCGATCTATCTCCTGATCGCCGCCACCTACACGCCCTTCCTCGCCCAGCTCGACAACTCGCCGCTGGCGCTGCCCATGATCGTCATCGTATGGAGCGCGGCAGCGGCCGGCATCGCCATCAAGATGTTCTTGCCCGGCCGGTACGACCGGCTGGCGATCGTCTTCTATCTCGCCATCGGCTGGAGCGGCGTCGTGCTGGCCGGACCGCTGGTCGAGACGCTGCCGACGACCTCGGTCGCGCTGCTTGTCGCCGGCGGCATCGTCTATTCCTGCGGCGTCGTCTTCTTCGCCTGGAAGGGCCTGCGCTTTCACAATGCCGTCTGGCATGGGTTCGTCGTCGCCGGCGCCGGCCTCCATCTGGCCGCCATGGTTGACTGCCTCGTCGTTAACCGGTTTTAGCCCTTTGGCGCGGGCCTATCGGCCATATTGCCAAGCGCCATTCAATTTGGTCACAATTCCGTTTAGAGTCGCGGCAATTCTGCGGCGGTGGCATCGGAAACGGGGCACGGATGGCTTTTCTCAGATCCTTCGGCAGGCGATCGGACGTCCTGGTCTATGATCCGCACAAGCTGTCGAGCCCGCAGGTCTTCCTGCTCACCATGGTGATCTTCCTGATCATCGTCGCTTTCATCGCCGCTATCCTCACCCGCCAGATCTCGACCGCCTTCTCCAGCAATCCGGGCCTCAACGGACTGATCGTCGGCGTGCTCGCGGTCGGCATCCTGCTTGCCTTCGCCCAGGTCGGGCGGCTGTTTCGCGAGGTGCGCTGGGTCAATTCCTTCCGCGCCGGCTCCGAAACCACCGAGCCAGTACTTTTGGCGCCGATGAAGGCGATGATCGGCCGCTCGTCGACGATCGCGTTTTCGACCTCGTCGATGCGCACGATGCTGGATTCCATCGCCACCCGGCTCGACGAGAGCCGCGACACCTCGCGCTATCTGGTCGGCCTGCTTGTGTTCCTCGGCCTGCTCGGCACCTTCTGGGGCCTGCTCAACACCATCGCCTCGATCCGCGAGACGATCGAGGCGCTGGACCCGGGCACCGGCGATGCCGCCGCCGTGCTCGACGCGCTCAAGCAAGGCCTGTCGGCGCCGCTTGCCGGCATGGGCACCGCGTTCTCGTCCTCGCTGTTCGGCCTTTCCGGCTCGCTGGTGCTCGGCTTCCTCGACCTGCAGGCCGGCCGCGCCCAGACCCGCTTCTACACCGAGCTTGAGAACTGGCTGTCCTCGGTCACCGATCTGTCGTCGGACATCGTCGTGTCCGAGACGTCGAAAGCAGCCGAATCCTCCGAGGACATCCGGCTCTTGTCGGAGCGGCTGCGCAGCCTGCAGGAGAACGGCGGCGGCTCCAATCCGCGCGTCGCCACCGCCATGGCCAATCTTGCCGACGGCATCTCGGGGCTGGTGAAGAACATGCGCTCCGAGCAGCAGATCATGCGCGACTGGGTCGAAGCCCAGTCCGACGAGCAGAAGGCCATGCGCAACACGCTGGAAAAGATCGCCGACGCGCTGAAGAAGCAAGGGGTCCACTGACGTGGCGCTGGCAAGACGGCGCGCCGACCGCCGCATCGACTATTGGCCGGGCTTCGTCGACGCTTTGTCGACGCTGCTGCTGGCGATCATGTTCCTGCTTACCGTCTTCGTGCTGGCGCAGTTCCTGCTCAGCCGCGAGATCTCCGGCAAGGACGCGGTGCTGAACCGCCTCAACTCGCAGATCAACGAGCTGACCCAGCTGCTCGCCCTGGAACGCACGAACAGCCAGGACAAGGAGGATTCGCTCGCCAACCTGCAGGCGTCGCTGTCGGCGGCGCAAGCCGAAAAGAGCCGCCTCGAACAACTGCTGGCGCAGGGCGCCGGCGCCGGCGACGCGGCCAACAAACGAGCGGACCAGCTTTCGGGCGAGCTCAGCAACCAGCGCCAGATCAGCCAGCAGGCGTTGAGCCAGGTCGAGATCCTCAACCAGCAGATCGCGGCGCTGCGCAAGCAGATCGGCGCGCTGGAAGACGCGCTCAACGTCTCCGAGCAGCGCGACCGCGACTCCAACACCAAGATCGCCGATCTCGGCCGCCGCCTGAACGTCGCGCTGGCGCAGCGCGTGCAGGAGCTCAACCGCTATCGTTCCGACTTCTTCGGCCGGCTGCGCGAGATCCTCGCCGACCGCGAGAACATCCGTATCGTCGGCGACCGCTTCGTCTTCCAGTCGGAGGTGCTGTTCCCGACCGGCTCCGACGTGATCAACGACGCCGGCAAGGTCGAGATGAAGAAGCTCGCCGACGCCATCATCGAATTGCAGAAGGAAATCCCGCCCGAGATCAGCTGGGTGCTGCGCGTCGACGGCCATACCGACAACAAGCCGTTGTCCGGCACCGGCCGCTATCGCGACAATTGGGAATTGTCGACCGCCCGCGCCACCTCGGTGGTGAAGTTCCTGATCGAGAACGGCGTGCCGGCCAACCGGCTGGTGGCCGCCGGCTTCGGCGAGTTCCAGCCGCTTGATCCCGCCGACACTGATGAGGCGCGCAGCAAGAACCGCCGCATTGAACTGAAGCTCACCGAACGGTGAGCTATTATCACGCCAAGTCACGGGAAGTTGTTCGTCGGCTGAATACTTAGAGCGCCAAGTCGCCGCGACAAGCGCCGAAAACATTATCTTTTTTTAATTACACATCGCAAATCGACGCACCTAACTTGCCGCGCAGGGCCGGGGTCCGCCGGCGATGCCTCGCATCGCGACGCGACGGAACCGGACGGCCCGTAAGGTCGGAAGACGAAGCGGCGCGGCCGCTCTCTTCCTGGTAGGAGGATGCGCCGCCATGCGCGTTTCAACATCTCTCAAGACTGCAACCATCGCTGCGGTTCTGATCGCGGCTCCGCTCGCCGGCGCCTATGCGGCCGGACATCACAGGGGCGGCGCCCTGGACACACCCGATCCGACCGTTATGACCGGACCACGCGTGACGAGCCTGATCGAGCAGATCCAGGGCGTGAACCAGGGCATCACCGACGCCCGCGAAGCGAACAGCATCTCGGCCTCGGAAGCGCGGCACCTGCATATGCGCGCCGCGCATATCAGCCAGGCCGCGGAACATGTCGCGGCTTCGGATCACGGCAGGATACCGTCCGCGCAATACCATGAGCTGCTGCGCAGGCTCGACGATGTCGACCAGAGACTGATGAACGACACCGGCAGCAGCTTCATGATGGGCGACGGTTCAGACGGCGGGAATTACCCGAACGGCTAGAGCATTTGCTCCGATCTCAGAGGAAGGGACGACCTGGCGCCCGCGGGACCTGGCCCCGAGGGCGCCCTTTTTCGATCGCGCCCTGCTTCGATTACAGGCCGAGCCAAAGCGCGATGATGGCGAGCACCGCCGGCCCCGTCTGGATGAACAGGATCTTGCGGCTGACGGTCGCGGCGCCGTAGAGGCCGGCGATGGCGACGCAGAGCAGGAAGAACATCTTGATCTGGAACCCGCCGGCGCCGAGATAGAGGCCCCAGATCAGGCCCGCGGCGAGAAAGCCGTTATAGAGGCCTTGGTTGGCGGCAAGCACCTTCGAGGCGCTGGCGAATTCCGGCGTCAGCCTGAACGCCTTGCGGCCGCGCGGCGTATCCCACAGCACCATCTCCAGATAGACGATATAGCAGTGGATCAGCGCCACCAGCCCGACCAGGATATCGCCGACCA
The DNA here is from genome assembly GCF_020165285.1 of Mesorhizobium sp. CA10. NCBI lineage: Bacteria > Pseudomonadati > Pseudomonadota > Alphaproteobacteria > Hyphomicrobiales > Phyllobacteriaceae > Mesorhizobium > Mesorhizobium sp. CA10. The sequence continues at coordinate 204,563 of NZ_JAIUHV010000010.1, read as the reverse complement.
TTGTCCCCTCCGTCCTTCGGACAAGCATTGACTACACGTCGACGCCGCCGCGCAAGATAGGCTGACCCTGGATCGCCAACCAGGGTTGCCAAGCTTCGCGCCTTGGTATCTTTTCGCGCCAGCCCCTTTGCAGCCGGAACCCGCCATGTCCTTCCAGAAACTCGACCAACTCGGCCACAAGCTCGAAGCGCTGGAGCATGCCTTGGCGATCCTCGGCGCCGACGAAGCAACGCATATGGCGGTCGGCGGCGGCGAGAAGCGCGCCGAGGCGATGTCCTCGCTTGCCGGCATGCTGCACCGCCAGGCCACAGCGCCCGAAATCGGCGACTGGATTTCAGCGGCCGAAGCCGAGCCGCTCGGCGAAGAGCAGCAGGCGGCGGTGCGAGAACTGCGCCGCCAATACACCAATCTCACCTGTCTGCCGGTCGAATTCGTCGAGCGCCAGACGGTGGCGCGCATGCGCTCCGAGCAGCTTTGGCGCGACCTGCGCGCCAAGAACGACTGGGCGGGCTTCCTGCCGGCGCTGGAAGGCGTCGTGACCCTGGTGCGCGAGGAAGCGGCGCTGCGCGCCGACGCGCTCGGCCTCGCCCCTTATGACGCGCTGATGGAACAGTACGATCCCGGCAACCGCGCCGCCGACATCACGCCGGTGTTTGCCGAGCTGAAGGCCTTCCTACGCGACTTCCTGCCGCATGCGCTGGCCGTGCAGGATGCCCGGCTGGCGAAGCACCCGCTGAAGCCGCTCTCCGGTAGCTATGCCGTCGAGCGCCAGCGCGAGCTCGGCCTTGCCATGATGGCTGCCGTCGGCTTCGACCTGACCCACGGCTCGCTGTCGGTATCGCATCATCCCTTCTGCGGCGGCGTGCCGACCGACGTGCGCATCACCACCCGATACAAGACCTCCGACTTCCTGTCGGCGCTGATGGGCGTGCTGCACGAGACCGGCCACGCCCTCTACGAGCAGAACCTGCCGAAAACCTGGTCACATTGGCCGCTCGGCAAAGCACGCGGCATGGCCGTGCATGAGAGCCAAAGCCTGTTTGTCGAAAAGCAGATCGGCCGCAACCCGGCCTTCTGGCGCTGGGCGCTGCCGGTGGTCGAGAAACATCTCGGCGAAGCCTGGTCGATCGACGACATCCTGCCGCATGTCCACCATGTCGAGCGCGGCCTGATCCGCGTGGACGCCGACGAAGTCACCTATCCGCTGCATGTCATCCTGCGCTACGAACTCGAACAGGAGCTCGTGTCCGGCCACCTGGAGGTCGCCGACCTGCCCCAGGCCTGGGATGCCAAGATGCGCGATTATCTCGGGCTCTCGACCATCGATAATCCGGCTGACGGCCCGATGCAGGACGTGCATTGGCCGGGTGCCGCCTTCGGCTATTTCCCCTCCTATACGCTGGGCGCCATGATGGCCGCGCAGCAATGGGCGGCTCTGACAAGGGAGCATCCGTCCGCCGACCAGGATCTCGCCAAGGGCGATTTCACCGCCATCAACGAGTGGCGTCGCGCAAAGATCTGGTCGCAGGGCTCGCGCTGGTCGACGCCGGACCTGCTCGAACGCGCCACCGGCGAGAAGCTCAACGCTGCTTACTTCACCGAGCACTTGAGCAGGCGCTACGGCAACTGACCCGCGGGTCGAAACCAGCTGAGTGCGGCGTGCTTACTCCGCCGCGCCCTTGAAGGCGCTGGCTCCGGTCTCGAACTGCAGCTTGGCGAGCCGCGTGTAGATGCCGCCCTTGGCGACCAGGCTCTGATGCGTGCCTTCCTCGACGATGCGCCCGCCGTCCATGACCAGGATGCGATCGGCCTTGAGCACGGTCGCCAGCCGGTGCGCGATGACGATGGTGGTGCGGCCGCGCATCAGCCGCTCCAGCGCTCTTTGCACCAGCGTCTCGCTCTCGGCGTCCAGCGCCGAGGTCGCTTCGTCGAGCAGAAGGATTGGCGCGTCGCGCAGGATGGCGCGGGCTATCGCGATGCGCTGGCGCTGCCCGCCGGACAGCGTCACGCCGCGCTCGCCGACCTGGCTGTCATAGCCCTTGTCGAGCCTAGCGATGAATTCGTCGGCAAGCGCTGCCTTGGCCGCGGCCTCGATCTCGGCACCGCTGGCGCCCTGCCTGCCGAAGCCGATATTGTCGCGGACGCTCGCCGCGAAGATGGTCACGTCCTGCGGCACGATCGCGGTGCGTTGGCGGATCGCGGCCGGATCGGCCTCGCGCACGTCGACGCCGTCGATGACGACGCGGCCGGTCTCGGGATCGTAGAAGCGCAGGATCAGTGAGAAGACGGTGCTTTTTCCCGCACCCGAAGGCCCGACGATCGCCACCGTCTCGCCTGGCTTCACCTGGAAGCTCAGGCCATGCACCGCGGCGCGGTCCGGCCGCGCCGGATAGGAGAAGGACACGTTGTCGAAGCTGATCGCGCCTTTGGCCGTTGCCGGCAAGGGAAGCGGATCGACCGGCGGCCGGATCGCCGGCGTCTCTGCCAGGATCTCCGTCAGCCGCTCGGCGGCGCCCGCTGCCTGCGACAGCTCGCTCCAGACCTCCGACAGCGCGCCGAGCGCGCCGGCGGCAAACACCGAATAGAGCAGGAACTGGCCGAGCGTGCCCGGCGACAGCGTGCCGGCAAGCACGTCGCGCGAACCGAACCACAGCACCGCGACTACCGAGGAGAAGATCATGAAGATGGCGAAGAAGGTGAGGAATGAGCGCGCGAACACCGATGCGCGCGCCGCCTCGAAGGCGGCGTCGACAGCGTCCGCAAAACGGCCGGTGACGAGCTTTTCGTTGGTGAAGGCCTGCAGCGTGCGCACTGCGCCGATCTGCTCGCTGGCATAGGCGGTGGCCTCGGCGAGCGTGTCCTGCGCTTGCCGGGACTTGCGCCGCACCGAGCGGCCGAAGGCGACCAGCGGCAGCACGATCACCGGAATGGCTGCAATGACCAGGCCGGAAAGTTTCGGACTGGTGACCACCATCATCGCCACCGCGCCGAGGCCGAGAATGAGATTGCGCAACGCGACCGAAGCGGTTGCGCCGACCGCCGACTTCACCTGCGTGGTGTCGGCGGCAAGCCGCGACACGATCTCGCCCGAATGCGCGCGATCGAAAAACGCCGGCGACAGCGTGGTGACATGCGAAAAGACGTCGCGGCGAATGTCGGCCACGACCCGCTCGCCGAGCGTGATGACGAAATAGTAGCGGCTGGCCGAAGCGGCAGCCAGCAAAGCCGCCATCAGAACCAGCGCCGCGAAATATTCCGCGATGAAGGTGGAGCTAGCGGCCTGGAAACCATGGTCGATCATGCGCCGCACGGCCATCGGCAGGGCAAGCGTCGTCACTGCCGCCACGATCAGCGAGATGACGGCGCCCATTACCAGCTTCCGGTAGCGGGTAACGTACGGAAAGAGGCTGCGGAGCGGCCGGACCGAGCGTCTGCGCTCGCTTGCGCTGCCACCGATTTCCGCCATGAGCGTTTCCTCTGGCCGCTTGGCGAGACCGCGCTTCAATATGCGCCCGCCGCGGCCTTGTGATTCAATTCCGGCTGATGTATAGGCTCGCCGACCGTTTTAGAAGCCGTGGCTTTTCATTAGCTGCGGCTTCGAGTTTTAAAAAGGGGCGCATCGACGCAGGCCTTCAGGCCCGTTGCCAGCGCCGGCAGCCAGGAAACACGACAATGAAGGCCGATATCCATCCCGACTACCACACCATCAAGGTCGTCATGACCGATGGCACCGAATACCAGACCCGTTCGACCTGGGGCAAGGAAGGCGATACGATGAACCTCGACATCGACCCGACCACGCACCCGGCCTGGACCGGCGGCCAGCAGACCCTGCTCGACCGCGGCGGCCGCCTGTCGAAGTTCAAGAAGCGTTTCGAGGGTTTCGGCCTCTAAGCCGGATACATCGGCAGATTTCGAGAAACCCGCCTTCGAGGCGGGTTTTTTGTTGCCAGTTTCGTTCTTCTCCCCGTTCTACGGGAGGTGCCCGAAGGGCGGATGAGGGGCAGCGCCGGCGCTTGAAAGTTCAAGGTTCCTCGCCCCACGAAGTGGGGAGAGGTGGCTCGGCGAAGCCGAGACGGAGAGGGGAGCGCCCTACGAAGGCCCCCGCTCCGTCCGCTTCGCGGACACCTCTCGCCCGCCCCTGGCGGGGGCGAGGAACCCAAGTCTTGCGACGCTGCGGAACCGTTCCTACTCGCCCACCAGCTCTCTCAGCGCCATGCGCTTGTAGGCCTCAACCAGCCTGTCGCCCTCGTCCCGCTCGACCGAGATAGCCAGCCGCACCGCGGCCTCGCCCATCTGCCAGACGAGAAACGCGGCCGTCTCTAATTCGATCGGATCGGCATCGGGGCGAATCCGCTTCAGCACCGCGAGCAGGAAATCGGCATTGGCGCGACTGTCGGCGAGCTCCAGTTCGCGCAGCGCCTTGTCGGCTTGCGTGCCCGACCAGATGTCGCGCATCACCGGCTCGGCCAGGAACAGCCGGTAATAGATATCGACCAGCTCCGAAAACGCCTGCCTAAGACCGTGCTTGTCGCCGACATCCTTCAGCGCCGTGGAAATGCAGGCCTGGCTTTCGGCCGTGTAGCGCTCGGCCAGCGCCCAGACGATCGCCCGCTTGTCCGGGAAGAACTGGTAGAGCGAGCCAATCGACACCCCCGCCCGTTCCGCCACCTCGCCCATGCGCATCGCATCGCTGCCTTGCTCGGCAATCAAGGCCGAGGCGGCGGCAAGCATGCGCTCGACCCGCTCGCGGCTGCGCTGCTGGCTCGGCGACCGGCGCGGCGAAGCGATGTCTGCCTGTTTTGGCCTCGCGGCGGTTTTCTCATCCATGGCTCTCTCTCCTTGGGCGATTTCTCGGAAACCGGCTTGACTCACAAAATACGAGGGTTTATCACGTTTTGCAAATGTGAGGATTACTCGCATTTTGAAATCGAGCAAAACCCGGCATCTGGAGCAACTGAGATGATGAAACTTCTTCCAACCCTCACCTTTGTCGCCGCGATCGGCTCCGGCGTCGTCGGCGGCGTCTTCTTCGCCTTCTCGAATTTCGTCATGGCAGCACTTGCCCGGCTGCCCGTCCCAAGCGGCATCGCCGCGATGAATTCGATCAACGTCACTGTGATCACGCCGACCTTCATGACGGCGCTGTTCGGCACCGGCCTCATCTGCCTCGTGCTGATTGCCGGCGTTTTCTTCGGCTGGAGCCAGTCCGGCTCCTACTGGCTGCTTGCCGGTGCCGTGATCTATTTCGTCGGCAATCCGATCGTGACCATGGTCTTCAACGTGCCGCTCAATGAAGCCTTAGCCGCCGTCGATCCTGCCAGCGCCAACGGCGCCGCCGTGTGGGCAAACCACCTGAACGAGTGGGTGATGTGGAATCACGTCCGCACCGTCACCGCGATAGTCGCGATGGCTTGCTTCATCATGGCATTGATCTGAAAAACGGCAGCCCGCGAATGCAACCCCGAAGGTTGCGTCCAACTTTCGGGAAGTTCATCAGGCGGGGTCTTTTTTGCGATCCTTGCGATCGGCGTGGCCGAGGTCGCGGTCGGGATCGATGACATCGCGAACCAGTTGCTTGAGCTTTGCCGCGTCCGGAAAACCGCCGTCGCGCTTGCGCTCCCAGACAAGCACGTCATTGCAGGAAATGGTGAAGATGCCGCCGGTGCCCGGCACAAGCGTCACTTCGCCGAGATCGGTGCCGAAGGTCGAGAGCAGCTCCTGCGCCATCCAGCCGGCCCGCAACAGCCACTGGCACTGCGTGCAATAGGTGATGCGGATGACGGGCAGCGGCTTCTCGCTCATATCGTATCGCGTGGCCGGTCAGGCCGCGCTGAGCTTGGCCATCGTCTCGTCGTCGACCTCGAAATTGGCGTAGACGCTCTGCACGTCGTCATCGTCCTCGAGGGTGGCGACCAGCTTCATCAGCGACTGCGCCCGCTCTTCGTCGACCGGGACGTTGTTCTGCGGCTGCCAGATCGGCTTCACCGATTCCGCCTCGCCAAGGGCAGCCTCGAGCGACTTCGAAACGTCGCCGAGATTCTCGAAGGCGCAATAGATGGTGTGGCCTTCCTCGTCCGATTCCACGTCATCGGCGCCGGCCTCGATCGCGGCTTCCATCACCTTGTCGGCGCTGCCGGCCGAGGCCGGGTAATAGATCTCGCCGACGCGGTTCCACATGAACGACACCGAGCCGGTTTCACCGAGCGCTCCGCCGGCCTTGGTGAAGGCGGCGCGCACATTGGAGGCCGAGCGGTTGCGGTTGTCGGTCAGCACTTCCACGATCAGCGCCACGCCGCCGGGGCCGTAGCCTTCGTAGCGCACCGCCTCGTAGTTCTCGCCGTCGCCCGTGGACGCCTTGTTGATGGCACGCTGGATGTTATCCTTCGGCATCGACACCGCCTTGGCGTTCTGCACGGCCAGGCGAAGCCGCGGATTCATCGATACATCGGGCGTCCCGGCCTTGGCGGCGACGGTGATCTCGCGCGCCAGCTTGGAAAACATTTTCGACCGCACCGCGTCCTGGCGGCCCTTGCGGTGCATGATATTCTTGAACTGCGAATGGCCAGCCATGGCACCCCTGTCGTGTTCGGCTAGAGCACCGCGGCGCGCGAGACCGCTCGCCATCCGCAAAATGCTCGAATTCAAATTTTCAGAACGCCCCGGGCATGCCTGCGAAGGCGCGCGGCGCTCTTTGGCGGAATGGCCGGCTTATAGATAAATCGGCTCAATTCGTCCAGACGCACCGTCATGCCAACGCCGAAGAGGGCGGTTCACCCCTCCAGATCGGACTTCAGCCGATCGAGAATGCTGATGGCGTGGCCGGCATACTGGCTGATCCAGCGGTCGTGAATCTGTTTGATCGGCAAGGCATTGAGGTGGTTCCAGCGTTCGCGTCCCTCGCGCCTCGCCACCACCAGATCGGCCTCCTCCAAGACTTTCAGGTGCATCATCACCGTGCAGCGGTCCATATCCGGGAAAGCCTCGCACAGCGCGCCGGTGGTCTGCGGCTGATCCTTCAGGCGATCCAGCAATTCGCGCCGGCGCGGATGCGCCAAGGCCTTGAAAACATGGTCGTCGGAGGTTTGACTTGACATGTTATATTTCTATAACATATCGTTTCAAGCAGCAAGGAAGGAGCTGTGGATATGGCCCTTGGTTTCAGGATTTCCGGACGCATCGGCAAACCGGTCGCCGAGGTCTTCGACGCGGTCGTCAATCCGACAAAGCTCAGCGGCTATTTCACCACAATCGGCGGCGCCTCGGCTCCGCTTGTCACCGGCACCACCGTCACCTGGTGGAAGTCCGTGCCGGTGGAGGTCGACGAGGTAACCAAGGACAAGCGCATCGTGCTGCGCTGGGACGCCACCGATGACGATGGAAAGCCCGCCTACAAGACCCGCATCGAGATGAATTTCGAGCCGCTTGAGGACGGCGGCACTTTCGTCACCATCGCTGAAGAAGGTTGGCACGAAGGCGAGGCCGGCCTGAAGAAATCCTACCTCAACTGCGAGGGCTGGTCGCAGATGCTGGCCTGTATGAAGGCCTATCTCGAATATGGCATCAATCTGCGCGACGGCTATTACCGCAGCGAGCTGCGCGGCGAGCCGGCCAACGAGACCAACATCTGAGGCCGACATTCAGGTCCCGATATTCGGCAGGAGGAGGTCGCCCGATGACGAAAGCAACGCCATTCCTGATGTTCGAGGGAAAGGCCGAGGAGGCCGTGACGCTCTATTGCGAGACCATTCCGGAGAGCCGTGTGCTCGACATCACGCGCTATGGCTCGGGCGAGGACGGGGCGGAAGGAACGCTCAAGCTGGCGCGCGCATTGATCGGCGGCGTCGAGGTCAGGATCTACAACAGCCCCGTCCACCACGCCTTTACCTTCACGCCGTCCTTTTCCTTCTTTGTCGACTGCTCGTCGGAAGAGGAGCTCGAGCGGATCGTCGGCGTTCTCTCCGTGGGTGGCGGCTTCCTGATGCCGACCGGCAATTACGGCTTCAGCCAGCGTTTCGCTTGGCTCAACGACCGCTTCGGCGTCTCCTGGCAGATCAACCTGCCGTAACGGCATCCAACGCAATCAAGAGGATCGGCAATGGACACCGAGATCACCGGCGGCATCAACATCGCCATGAAGGTGCCCTCGCACCAATACGAGGCAACGATCGCCTTCTATCGCGACGTCATCGGCCTGAAGCCGTTCACCGCCAAGGCGCCGGCGGTCGGCTTCGAGCTCGGTCCCAATCGCCTCTGGATCGACGAGGCGCCGATGATGAGCCAGGCCGAAATCTGGCTGGAGCTTTTCACACCGAACTTCAAGAGCGCGGCTTCGCATCTTGCCAGGGCCGGTGTCGTGCGCTGCGACGCAATAGAACCTCTGAGTGAAGGCTTTCGTGGCGGCTGGATCACCAACCCGGCCAACATCATTCACCTGGTGCGGGAGCCGGACGCGTGGTGAATCCTGCCGGAAAGGAGAACCGTATGGAGCTCAGAGAATCTCCCATCGCCGAAACCGCCATGCTGATCCGTCGGCCGGTCGCCGAGGTGTTCGAAGCGATCGTCGATCCGGCGGTCACCACGAAATTCTGGTTTACGCATTCCAGCGGTCGCCTGAATGAGGGCAAGCTGGTCGAATGGGAATGGCGCATGTATGGCGTCTCGACCAAGGTCGAGGTGAGCGAGATCGTCCCCAACGAGAAGATCGTCATGCAGTGGAGCGATCCGCCGACCACCGTCGTCTGGGCATTCACCGAGATGCCGGATGAAGCGACCTTCCTCGAAATCCGCAACTTCGGCTTCGCCGGTTCCGCCGACGAACAGGTCAAGCAGGCGGTCGAATCCACCGGCGGCTTCGCGCTGGTGCTTGCCGGCGCCAAGGCCTGGCTAGAACAGGGCCTGACGCTCGGCCTGATCGGCGACCGTCACCCGAAGGGTGTTTCGGCCTAGCGGCTCGCCGGCGTGGTGGCGAGCCTCAGTGCCCCTCGCCCGACCCCTGCCTCTTACGCCGTCGCGCCAGCATGTTGAGGCCTTCGACCAGCGCGGAAAACCCCATGGCGGCGTAGATGTATCCCTTGGGCACATGATAGCCCATGCCGTCGGCGATCAGCGTCATGCCGATCATCAAAAGGAAGCCGAGCGCCAGCATAACGATAGAGGGGTTCCTGGCGATGAAATTGGCAAGCGGCGTCGCCGCCAGCATCATCGCGCTCACCGCCACGATTACCGCGATATACATGATGGCGATCTCGTCGGTCATGCCGACGGCAGTGATGATGGAATCGATCGAGAACACGAGGTCGAGCAGGAGGATCTGGAAGATCGCTCCGGCAAGGCTCATCTGCAGCGTGCCGCCGACCATCGTGTCCTGATGATCCTGCGGGTCGACCGTGTGATGGATTTCCTTGGTCGCCTTCCAGACCAGGAACAGGCCGCCGGCGATCAGGATCAGGTCGCGCCAGGAAAAGCCGTGGCCGAGGGCGGTGAACACTGGCGTCGTCAATTGCACGATGATCGAGATCGTGGCGAGCAGGATCAGTCGCATGATCAGCGCCGCCGAAATGCCCAGCCGGCGTGCGCGGGCGCGCTGCGCCTCCGGCAGCTTGTTGGTCAGGATCGAGATGAAGATCAGATTGTCGATGCCGAGCACAATCTCGAGCACCACCAGCGTCAAAAGCGCGACCCAAGCAGTCGGATCGGAAACAAAATGAAAGTGCGGCGCCAGAAATTCGACAAGCTGCATGAAGGTCGTCCCCTCTACGATCTAGAGCAGTTTTCGCGGGTTTCGTCGCCAGTTAGGTATTGATCTCGCTTATATCAATGTCACGACCAGAAGGACGGCGCCGTCTCTTCCAGCCGCGGCCCGCGACGAAACGGCGCGATTTTCTCGGCAAGCCCGGTGCGGTCGGAAATATCGACGCCGACGCCGCAGAGCGTCGCGGGTCCTGAGGACGCCTCGAAACGGCCCTTCGGTACCTTGGAAAGGAACCGGTTCAGCGGTTCTTCCTTGTCCATGCCGAGCGAGGAATCATAGTCGCCGCACATGCCGGCGTCCGAAATATAGGCGGTGCCGCCATTGAGGATCTGATGGTCGGCGGTCGGCTGATGCGTATGCGTGCCGACCACCAGGCTGGCGCGGCCGTCGACGAAATGCGCGAAGCACATCTTCTCCGAGGTCGCCTCGGCGTGGAAATCGATGATGGCCGCATCGGCCTGCTCGCCGAGCGGGCAGGCGGCAAGCTCACGCTCGCCGGCCTGGAAAGGGTCGTCGAGCTCGGGATGCATGAAGACGCGGCCCATGATGTTGGCGACCAGCACGCGCGCGCCATTGCGGGCGATATAGACGCCCGAGCCGCGGCCAGGCGTGCCCCTCGGGAAATTGGAGGGACGCAGGAAGCGCTCCTCGCGCGGCGCGAAGATCAGCGCATCGCGCTGGTCCCAGACATGATTGCCGGTGGTGACGACATCCGCGCCGGCCGCGAGCGTCTCGCGAAAGATCTCTTCGGTGATGCCGAACCCGCCGGCCGCGTTCTCGCCATTGACGATGACGAAGTCCAGCTTGAAGTCGGAAATCAGCCCCGGCAGCTGTTCCCAGACTGCCGTGCGTCCCGTTTTGCCAACCATGTCGCCGAGAAAGAGAAGTCTCATGCGGCGCTGCGCGTACCGAGCGCCCGCGACACCGTATCCGGCTCCTTGGCGATGACCTGCAAATAGGCCTGTGCCGCCTGGTCCGGCTCTGTTCTGCCCTGCTCCCAGTCTCTAAGCGTGCCGAGCGGAATGCGATAGCGGACGGAAAATTCCTCCTGGGTAAGATGCAAGGCCCGGCGGATCACTTTGACACGGGCAACAGATGCCACTCCCGGCCGATCCGTACTGAGCGGTGGATTGTCCTTATCCGCCAGGGCGCCAGCCTCCGCCTCCGCGTCGCTCATGCTGCGCAGACGCTCCCAATCGGATTCAGTCCCTGCGTGCTTGGTCATATGCTTTCTGCTCATGGCGCGTCGCCTTTCTGGCGGAGATCAGTCTTATTCGGTCGCCGCGTTCAGTGTAAACCACCGTCAGCACCAATCCATTGATGATTCCGATGCCAATGAAGCGCTCCTCTTCGTAATCCATGGAGCGATCCGAATAATGCAGAGCATGGATGTCGTTTGGCATCCGCAAATGCCACACCGTGCTTGGCAAGATTGCTCGTCGCCTTCTGGTCGTCCCATTCGAATTCAAGCATGCCAGCCTACTGGAATTCAGTAGTATTTGCCCAGGAGGGCGCCCGCGTTAAGTCGTGAACCGGCGCAACCCGCTCTCGGTCAGTATTTCCGGAATGATGACGTCATGGTTCTCATCCGGCACCCGCTCGACTTCCTGGCAATCGAAGGCGATGCCGATCAGCCTCGGCGTGATGCCCTTGTCGGCCAGCCTGGCAATGGCGCGGTCGTAATAGCCGGCGCCGTAGCCGATACGATGGCCGCGGCCGTCGAAGGCGGCGAGCGGCACCAGCATGAGCGTCGGGTCGAGCACTTCCGCCTCTTCATGCGGCCCGACCGTGCCGAATCCCATCTCGACCATCGGCGCGCCGCGCACCAGCTCGCGAAAGACGATCGTGGTCTTGTCGAGGATCGCCGGCAGGCAGAGCCTTGCGCCCTTCTCGCGCAGCGCGAACATCAGCGGCCGCACATCGACCTCGGAGCGCATCGGCCAGAAGCCGGAGACGACCCGGCCGGGCTCGAAGTCGATTTTTTCCTTCGCGGTCTCGGCCATTTCGAGCGCGATCTCGACGCGCCAGAACTCGTCGAGCGCATCGCGGCGCGCCAGCGCCTCCTTGCGAAGCTGTTTTTTCAGGTCTTTGGAAGGTGACATGCGCCGACGCTAGAAAAGGTCAGATTTGGATGGAGATTTAGGAGCGACGCTTTCCAGCGCAATTCGAGGAAAAGTGCGCAGCGGTTTTCCTCGAACTGCGTCAAAACAGAGAAGACGCTTGTCTCCCGAAAAACAGGAGAGCGACGATCCACGCAACCGGTGGAGAGGTCGATCCCGGGTGCCTACAAAGTAGGTGGGCGCCGTGTGAGAAAACCCACGGGTCTTCCCAGGGACAGCTCCCTAAGGATCGATAAGGCCCCGGGGATAAGTTTCTCCTGCCGGGAAGCGCAGACCGCCGTCGACAAATATAGGCCGATGATTAGCCGTGCGCCAGAGAAACGGGTCACCATTTGCGCATAATTCGTCTTGCGGACCGTCCCGATGGGAAGCTGTCCGGCAACCGCCCTTGCGCGGCCCGTCCAGCCTCCTTACGGTCCGCCGCACGGACAGGAGAAAAGATGCGTTTCGAAGGCACTGCGGCCTATGTCGCCGACAAGGATCTGATGGTTGCGGTCAATGCCGCGATCGCGCTGGAGCGGCCCTTGCTGGTCAAGGGCGAGCCCGGCACCGGCAAGACCGAGCTTGCCCGCCAGGTGGCTTCGGCGCTCGGGCTGGAGTTCATCGAATGGAACGTCAAATCGACCACCAAGGCGCAACAGGGCCTCTACGAATATGACGCCGTCTCGCGGCTGCGCGACAGCCAACTCGGCGACGAGCGCTTCAACGACATCGCCAATTACATCAAGCGCGGCAAGCTGTGGGATGCCTTCGCTGCGCAGAAAAAAGTCGTGCTTTTGATCGACGAAATCGACAAGGCCGACATCGAATTCCCCAACGACCTCCTGCAGGAGCTCGATCGGATGGAGTTCTTCGTCTACGAGACCGGCGAGACGATCCGCGCCGAGTTCCGGCCTATCGTCATCATCACCTCGAACAACGAGAAGGAACTGCCGGACGCCTTCCTGCGCCGCTGCTTCTTCCACTATATCCGCTTCCCCGACATCGACACGCTGCACCGGATCGTCGAGGTGCATTACCCCGGCATCAAGCAGAATTTGGTGCGGGCGGCACTAACCCAGTTCTACGAGATCCGCGACGTGCCGGGCCTGAAGAAGAAGCCCTCGACCTCCGAAGCGCTCGACTGGATCCGCCTTTTGGTCGCCGACGACATCGCGCCCGAGGACCTGCGCGCCGATCCCAAGAACATGCTGCCGAAGCTGCACGGCGCGCTGCTCAAGAACGAGCAGGACGTGCACCTGTTCGAGCGCCTGGCCTTCATGGCCAGACGGCAGCAATAGCGCTTTCTCCGGCTGTGGACCGTTGCCGGCAATCGGTCGCTGCCGCAGCTTCGGACCGAAAGCACTGGAGGAGAAAAGATGTCCGAGATCGCCATTCGCCCGTTCGCGCAGTCCGACAACGCCGACTGGCGGCGCTTGTGGACTGCCTACCTCACCTTCTACGAGACCAAGCTGCCGGACGAGGTCTACGACGTCACCTGGAAGCGTTTGTTCACGGCAGGCGAATTCGAGCCGAAAGGTTTCATCGCCACGTTCGACGGCAAAGCGGTTGGGCTGACCCACTACCTCTACCATCGCTCCTGCTGGTCACTGGTCAACAACTGCTACCTGCAGGATCTGTTCGCCGATCCGGAGGTGCGCGGCAAAGGCGTGGGCGCGGCGCTGATCAAAGCGGTGCGGGACGAGGCCGGCAAGATCGGCGTCAAGAATGTCTACTGGATGACGCACGAGACCAACGCCACGGCGCGCCGGCTCTACGACCATGTGGCAAGGCGGACCGGATTCATCGAATATGATCTCTTATGAGTGGTCGCCGGTTGAAACCGTCATTGTTGCGCAATATATTGCGCATTGAGTGACATGCCGCTGATCGAAACCAACACGCGCAAGATCATAGCGAGGCTGTTGCGCGACGGCTGGGCGAATATAGGCGGCGGCAAGCACGATAAATACGAGCATCCGGAAAAGCCGGATGTCACGATTGTCGTTCCGCGGCACCGCGAGCAGTCTCCAGGCGTTGCACGTTCGATCGCCAAGCTCGCTGGATGGATTTGAGGTCTGATCCATGACGCACTATGTCGGAATCCTGGATGGCGCTGACGACGTCTGGGGAGTCCGAGTCCCCGATCTTCCAGGCTGCCATGGCGGCGGTGCCAGCCCCGAGGAGGCGATTGCCGATGCAACATCGGCGGTTCGCGAATGGGCTGAAACCCGGTTGGCAAAGCACGCCCCGCTGCCTGAAGCGCGAACGGTGGCGGACCTGTTACGATCAAGTGAGATCGATAGCGCCGCAGGCGAATCTGCCGTCATGATCCCGCTGCTGATCGACTCCGGTCGACCAGTCCGGGCAAATCTGTCCTTGGACGCGGGTCTGCTTGCGGCGATCGACGCCGAAGCCAGCCGCCGAGGCCTGACGCGCTCAGCCTTCATTGCAAGTGCTGCTCGTGAGAAGATCGAGGGGCACCGATAGCAGTCCGGCGATGTTCATCCCCTTCTTCCTAGAACTGAAGGCCGCGCGGGTTCCTGTTTCGCTCAGGGAATATCTGTCGCTGCTGGAAGGGCTGGAAGCGGGGCTGGTCGACTATGACGTCGAGGCTTTCTACTACCTCGCGCGCTCGGCCCTGGTGAAGGATGAGCGTCATATCGATCGTTTCGACCAGGTCTTCGCGCATGTCTTCAAGGGTGTCGAGGCGCTCGGCAGCCCCGATGCCGTCGATATCGCCAACATCCCCGAGGAATGGCTGCGCCGTTTGGCGGAAAAGCACCTGACCGAGGAGGAAAAGAAGCTGGTCGAAGCGCTGGGCGGTTTCGACAGACTGATGGAGACCCTGAAGCAGCGCCTCGAGGAGCAAAAGGGGCGCCACCAGGGCGGTTCGAAATGGATCGGCACCGGCGGCACCTCGCCCTTCGGCGCCTATGGCTACAACCCCGAAGGGGTTCGCATCGGCCAGCATGAAAGCCGGCATCGCCGCGCGGTGAAGGTCTGGGACAAGCGCGAATTCCGGAACTTCGACGACACCGTCGAGCTCGGCACCCGCAACATCAAGGTGGCGCTGAAGCGGCTGCGCCGCTGGGTGCGCGAGGGCGCCGAGGAGGAGTTCGACCTGCCCGGCACCATCCACGCCACCGCCGAGCACGGCTATCTCGACGTCAAGACCCGGCCCGAGCGGCGCAATGCCGTGAAGCTTCTGATGTTCTTCGACGTCGGCGGCTCGATGGATGACCATATACGCGGCGTCGAGGAACTGTTTTCCGCCGCGCGCGCCGAGTTCCGCCAGCTCGAGTATTTCTACTTCCACAATTGCCTTTACGAGCGCGTCTGGAAGGACAATCGCCGGCGGCTGGCCGAGACGATCCCGACCTTCGACCTCATTCACAAATACGGGCCGGACTACAAGGTGATCGTTGTCGGCGACGCCTCGATGAGCCCTTACGAGATCGCCCATCCGGGCGGCTCGATCGAGCACTGGAATCCCGAGGCCGGAAGTGTGTGGCTGGCCCGCCTGCTGCAGCAATGGCCGAACGCGATATGGCTCAATCCCGAAGCTGAGAAGAACTGGCGCTACACGCACTCGATCCAGTTGATCAGCGACATCTTCGACGGCCGCATGTTCCCGCTGACATTGGCCGGGCTTGAAGCTGCGACCAGGCAGTTGTCGCGCAAGCACTAGCTCGCTTTCACTGGAAGCACCTGTAACAAGGGCCTATGTTTGGGCGAATATCCGTTGCAAGCAACAACGAGCCGCCAAGGCCGAGGAGATTTCATGGACACCCACGCCTATCCCGTCACCCGCACCGATGCCGAGTGGCGCGCCCGGCTGACCCCGGAGCAATATGCCGTGATGCGCAATCACGGCACCGAGCGCCCCGGCAGCTGCGCCCTGCTCTACGAAAAGCGTGCCGGCACCTTCTATTGCGTCGGCTGCGACCAGCCGCTGTTCGAATCCAAGCTGAAGTTCGAGAGCGGCACCGGCTGGCCGAGCTTCAACGATCCGGTCCCGGGCTCGATCGAGACCACCGTCGACCGCAGCTACGGCATGGTCCGCACCGAATGCCATTGCGCTCGCTGCGGCAGCCATCTCGGCCATGTCTTCGAGGACGGCCCGCCGCCGACCGGCCTGCGCTACTGCATCAATGGCGTGGCGCTGCGCTTCGAGCCTGCGGCCTGACCGGGGCTTCCAGTCTTCGCAAAGGGCGGCCTCGGCCGCCCTTTTTCATGCTCCATCCGGCTCTACACAACGACCGTTGTGATCAGCCAGAGCGCGGAACCGAGCATCATCAGCTGCGCCTTGAAACCCCCGGCCTTCTCCGCGGTCCGCCAGACAGCGACCGTCAGGAAGATGGTGTAGGGAACAGGGAGGAAATGCACCGCCAGCACCAGCCAGAGCGGCAGCTTCAACCCGAGCAGGACCAGCGCCAGCACCGAAGAGGCGATGCTCAGAATGGTACCGACCAGCAGCATATCGCGCCAGAACAGCCGTTCGAGCGGAATCTGGCCTCTCCAGCGCGAACGGAAAAAATCCCTCATCGCCCGCGACCTATCGCTGCCCGAGAATTTCGGTCACGGCTTCTTCGAAGCGTGAGCATTCCCGCACCAGCCAGTCGCTCATGGCCGGCCAATTGTCCTCGGCGTAGCAGTTCACCCGCCACATCGAGTTGATGCCGAGACCTTCGCAGCTCTGCTCGGGCCTGAGCTTCAGTCTGGCCTCGATCGCCGGCTGGAACGGCTTCAACCGCGACCAGGACTCCGTGGCGCCGAACTTCTCGTTGCGCCCGAAGAAGACGCCGACATGGTTCTGCGCCGGCGCGACATACATCGAAAGAACCAAAGCGAAATCCGGCAGCCCGCGCTGCCAGAACCATGGCCCGCGCCGAGCGAGCCTTTGCCTTTCTTGCGGGTGCCGTTCGGCGAACAGCGCCCAGAAGCCGCGGTGGCGGAACTCCGAGGCGCGACGGCCGCCGAAGTCGAATTCGTTCATGGCCGGCCTCCGGCCATGGGGCTTACGCCATGCCGAGAGCGGCCTTGTAGAGGTCGAGGATGGACTCCTCTTCCTGGCGCTCGGCCTGGTCCTTCTTGCGCAGCCGCACGATGGTGCGGATCGCCTTGGTGTCGAAGCCGGTGCCCTTGGCTTCGGCATAGACATCCTTGATGTCGTCGGAGATCGTCTTCTTCTCTTCCTCGAGCCGCTCGATGCGCTCGATGATGGTGCGCAGCTGGCCGGCTGCTACAGTCTGGCTGGTCTCGGTGATTTCGTCGGCCATTTTTTCTCCGCGTCTTCTGGAGCAGTGGCGATTCCCGCCACGGCAAATTGGAGCGGGTTCACTGCCCGAGCGGGCGCGGCGGGTCAAGACACTTGTCGAGCACCTGTGGACGGCTGGGCACATCTAAAGGTGTGCCGAGATTCAGGTCAGGCCGAGTCGGAGTCGAAGACGGGCGCGAAGCGACCAAACAAGGCGGATTCCGAGAACCGGCCTACGCCGGCCGTAGCCTTCATAGAGCGGAGACACCTATAGGGCTTCGGCCGGCGAAGGCCGGAGCGGAGCGTACTTAAGTACGTGAGCACCGGAAGCGCAGGAAGCCGGCGTTTGCAGTCCGGCCTCACCTGAATATCGGCACACCTTATTTGAATGCGATCAACAGATCCTTCGCGTCGATCTGATCGCCGGCCTTCACCAGCACCTCGGCGATCTCGCCGTCGCGTTCGGCATGCAGCGCGGTTTCCATCTTCATCGCCTCGATCGAAAGCAGCACGTCGCCCGCCTTGACCGCCTGTCCGGGCGCGACGGCAAGCGCCGATACGACGCCGGGCATCGGCGCGCCGACATGCCCCTCATTGCCGGGTTCGGCCTTGCGGCGCGCCTTGGCGGCGGAAGCGCCATGCGCCCTGTCCGGCACCTTGACGCGGCGTGGCTGGCCGTTGAGCTCGAAGAACACGGTGACCATGCCCTTGTCGTCGACCTCGCCGAACGCCTGGCAGCGCACCACCAGCGTCTTGCCCTTCTCGATGTCGAGGAAGATCTCGTCTTCCGACTTCATGCCGTAGAAATAGGTCGGCGTCGGCAGCACGCTCACCGGCCCATAGGTCTCCTGCGCCGCGGCGAAGTCGGTGAACACCTTGGGATACATCAGCCAGGAGGCGAATTCATACTCGGAGAGCTTGCGGTCGAGCTTGCCCTCGATGTCCTTGCGGCTGGCCTTGAGGTCGGCGGGCTTTAGCAGCGAGCCCGGTCGAACCGTAATCGGCTTCTCGCCCTTCAGCGCCTTCTTCTGCAGCGCAGCCGGCCAGCCGCCAGGCGACTGGCCGAGATCGCCGCGCAGCATCGACACCACCGAATCCGGGAAGGCGATGTCCTTGGCCGGATTCTCGACATCGGCGACGGTCAGATCCTGGCTGACCATCATCAGCGCCATGTCGCCGACCACCTTGGACGAGGGTGTCACCTTGACGATGTCGCCGAACATCAGGTTGACGTCGTGATAGGCCTGCGCGACCTCATGCCAGCGCGTCTCGAGCCCGAGCGAGCGCGCCTGTTCCTTGAGGTTGGTGAACTGGCCGCCCGGCATTTCGTGCAGGTAGACTTCCGAGGCAGGTCCCTTGAGATCGCTCTCGAAGGCGGCGTACTGGTTGCGCACCGCTTCCCAGTAGAAGGAAATGCGGCGGATCCATTGCGGATCGAGACCGGGATCGCGCTCGGTGCCCTTCAGCGCCTCGACGATCGAACCGAGGCAGGGCTGCGAGGTGTTGCCGGAGAAGGAATCCATCGCTGCGTCGATAGCGTCGGCGCCGCTCTCCACCGCCGCCAGCACGGTCGCCGCCGACAGCCCTGACGTGTCGTGCGTGTGGAAATGGATCGGCAGGTCGGTCGCTTCGCGCAGCGCCTTGAACAGCACGCGCGCCGCGGCCGGCTTCAACAGGCCGGCCATATCCTTGACGGCGATGATATGCGCGCCGGCCGCCTCCAGCTCCTTGGCCAGCCCGACATAGTATTTCAAATCGTACTTCGCCCGCGCCGGATCGAGGACGTCACCGGTGTAGCACATCGCCGCTTCTACCAGCTTGCCCTCAGCGCCGACCGCGTCCATGGCGACGCGCATGTTCTCGACCCAGTTAAGGCAGTCGAAGACGCGGAACAGATCGACACCGCCGGCCGCCGCTTGGCGGACGAAATGCTGGACGACATTGTCGGGATAGTTGGTGTAGCCGACGCCGTTGGCGCCGCGCAAAAGCATCTGCAGCAGAAGATTGGGCGCCGCCTCGCGCACTTTGCTCAGCCGCTCCCACGGGTCCTCGGTGAGGAAGCGCATGGCGACGTCGAACGTCGCGCCGCCCCAGCATTCCAGCGAGAGCAATTGCGGCAGCGCCCGCGCATAGGTGCCGGCGATGCCGGCGATGTCATAGGTGCGCATGCGCGTGGCGAGCAGCGACTGGTGGCCGTCGCGCATCGTCGTGTCGGTGACCAGCACCTGGCGCTCTCCGCGCATCCAGGCCGCGAATTTCTCCGGGCCTAGCGCATCGAGCCTCTGCTTGCTGCCGTCCGGAATATGGCCGTTGAGATAGGGCACGACGGGTGCGGCCGCATTCGCCTTCGGCATCGGCCGGCCGCGCGTCTCCGGATGGCCGTTGACGCTGACATCGGCGAGGTAATTGAGCAGCTTGGTGGCGCGGTCCTGCCGCTTCACCTGCTCGAACAGCTCCGGCGTCGTGTCGATGAATCTGGTCGTGTAGGAATTGTCGGCGAAGCGCGGGTGGTTGATGATCGCTTCGAGGAAGGTGAGGTTGGTCGCGACGCCGCGGATGCGGAACTCGCGCAGCGCCCGGTTCATGCGCGAGATCGCCTCGCCGGGCGTCGGCGCCCAGGCCGTCACCTTTTCGAGCAGCGGATCGTAGAAGCGGGTGATGACCGCGCCCGAATAGGCGGTGCCGCCGTCGAGCCGGATGCCGAAGCCGGCCGCCTCGCGATAGGCGGTGATGCGGCCATAATCCGGAATGAAATTGTGCTCCGGATCCTCGGTGGTGATGCGGCACTGCAGCGCGTGGCCGTTCAGCCTGATGTCCTTCTGCGCCGGCACGCCCGACTGCTTCGTGCCGATGGCGAAGCCGTCGAGGATGTGGATCTGCGCCTTGACGATGTCGATGCCGGTCACTTGCTCGGTGACGGTGTGCTCGACCTGGATGCGCGGATTGACCTCGATGAAGTAGAACTTGCCGGTGTCGGCGTCCTGCAGGAACTCGACCGTGCCGGCGCCGATATAGCTGGTCTCGCGCGCGATCTTGAGCGCATAGCCGCAAAGCTCCTGGCGCAGCTCCTCGCTGAGATAGGGTGCCGGCGCGCGCTCCACGACCTTCTGGTTGCGGCGCTGGATCGAGCAGTCGCGCTCGAACAGATGCACGGCATTGCCATGCGTGTCGCCCAGCACCTGCACCTCGACATGGCGGGCGCGCTCGATCAGCTTTTCGAGATAGACCTCGTCCTTGCCGAAGGCGGCTTTGGCCTCGCGCTTGCCTTCCATCACCTCGCGCGCGAGGTCGGCCTCGGCGCGGATGGCGCGCATGCCGCGGCCGCCGCCGCCCCACGAGGCCTTGAGCATCACCGGATAGCCTATTTGCGCGGCGAGCTTCTTGACCTCGTCCATGTCGTCCGGCAGCGGATCGGTTGCCGGAACGACCGGGACGCCGACTTCAATCGCCAGGTTGCGCGCGGCGACCTTGTTGCCGAGCCGGCGCATCGTTTCCGGCTTCGGGCCGATGAAGGTGACGCCGGCCTCGGCGCAGGCCTCGGCGAATTCCGGGCTTTCCGACAGCAGGCCGTAGCCGGGATGGATGGCGTCGGCGCCCGACAGCCTGGCGACCCGGATCACCTCCTCGATCGACAGATAGCTCTCGATCGGACCCATGTCCTTGGCCAGATGCGGTCCGCGGCCGACCTGATAGCTCTCGTCGGCTTTGAAGCGATGCAGCGAATATTTGTCCTCCTCTGCCCAGATCGCCACGGTTTTGAGGCCGAGCTCGTTGGCCGCGCGGAACACGCGGATGGCGATTTCGGACCGGTTGGCGACGAGGATCTTCGTGATGGCCAAGGAGTAGGCTCCAGCAGCGGAAGGGAGATGAACCGGCGCAATGATTAACGTGAAAATGCTGCAGCGCAAACAAATTTGCGCGACAGCTAAAACGATTTAAGTCGCCTGTTTGCGCCAAATCGTCATTGCTGTTCTTCGAACACGGTGGACGGGTATTGCCCGAGGCGCGGCGCGGAGCTTCCGGCTGGCCTCGCCCGCAAACGAGAATGCCCGGCGCGAGCGCCGGGCATCCCCGAAAAGTCGGCTTGAGTTTGCCGGCTTATTTCTCGAAGTAGCTGTACTTGCCGTCGTCGCCCTTCTTCCATTCATAGATGACATAGTCAGGACGGGTGATGTCGCCCTTGCTGTCGTAGCCGATGTCACCGATGGCGGTCTTCCAGGTGTTGGCCCTGATCGTCTCCGCAACCTTCTGCGCGTCGTCAGCCGAGCCGGTCTTGGCGATGGCCTGGGCGATGATCTGCACCGCGGCATAGGAGTAGAGCGTGTAGGCTTCCGGCTCGAAGCCGTTGGCGCGGAACTTCTCGACCACTTCCTTGGCGGCCGGATTCTTGCGCGGATCCGGAGCGAAGGTATTGAGCGTGCCGGCAACGGCGTCGCCCGCGATCGAGGCCAATTCGTTGGAGACGATGCCGTCGCCCGAGAACAGCGGCGCCTTCAGGCCCTGATCGGCCGACTGACGGATGATCAGGCCGGCTTCGGTGTGCAGGCCGCCCCAGTAGATGAGCGTGACGCCGTTTTCCTTCATCTTGGCGATGAGGGCCGAGAAGTCCTTGTCGCCGACATTCACGCCTTCGTACAACACTTCCGTGATGCCGTTGGCGTTGAGGTTCTTCTTGGTCTCGTCGGCCAGGCCCTGACCATAAGGCGTCTTGTCGTGGATGATGGCGATCTTGGCATCCTTGAAGTTCTTGGCGATGTAGTCGCCGGCCACCTTGCCCTGCTGGTCGTCACGACCGCAGGTGCGGAAGGTGTTCCACATGCCGCGCTCGGTGAACTTCGGGTTGGTCGCGGCCGGCGTGATCTCGAGCATGCCGTTTTCCTGGTAGACTTCCGAGGCTGGGATCGACACACCGGAGTTGAAGTGGCCGTCGACGAACTTGACGCCGTCGGCGACGAATTTGTTGGCGACCGAGATGCCCTGCTTGGGATCGGAGACGTCGTCACCGATCTCGAGCTTGAGCTGCTGGCCGAGGATGCCGCCCGCCGCGTTGATGTCGGCGACCGCCTGTTCCGCGCCCTTCTGCAACTGCGCGCCGAAGGCGGCGTTCGGGCCGGTGATCGGACCGGCGACGCCGATCAGGATGTCGGCCCACGCGCTGCCGCTGAACGCGACGAACGCGGTCAGCGCCACGGCGGACAAAAGTGATTTTTTCATTGAAACGCTCCCATTTACGGAGTGGGCGTGGATGATACTTTCATGCGATGCCCACCCTTATCGCAGAAAGCATAGAATGCCGATTTTCAGGCACTTGTCACGCCGATTCATCCCCGAAACGGCGTAATGGTGAACGTCAACCTTTCGGTTTCCAGCTTAACAAGGAAGCTCTTTCATAGAGCCAGTTATACTGCGTGACCATTTGGTTGGTGCGCGTGTATTGATAGCCTAGGAAGCCCAGTATCATCAGGACGATGGTGTCGACGATATAGTAATGCAGCGAGAACATCGTGCCGCCGAACAAGGCGTGATGGATGAACCTGACGCCGATACCGAGACCGAGCAGGAAGAAAAACAGCCGCAGATACGTGTTCCAGGTCTGAGCCGCCGCTTTGCCTGTCATCCATGCCGCCCCGCCGCCAAGCAGGCCTGTGACGAATAGAAACTGCCAGATCGAGGCTTCTTCGTAGATAATGCCCTGCATGATTGATGTCCCCAGATCTTAGCATGATCCCGAAAAGTTGCAGACTTTTCGGAGAAGATCATGCCTCAAGAACAAAACCTTAGAGCGAGATGGCGATCCTGGGAAAGTCATCGCGCTCTAATGATGCCCGCCTTCGAGATAGGCGGCGCGCACTTCCGGATTGGCGAGCAATTCCTTGCCGGTGCCGCTCATCGTCACATTGCCGTTGACCATGACATAACCGCGCGTGGCGAGCTTGAGCGCGCCGAAGGCGTTCTGCTCGACCAGGAACACGGTCAGCCCTTGCGTCTTGTTGAGCTCGCGGATGGCGTCGAAGATCTGCTTGACGATCAGCGGCGCGAGGCCCAGCGAGGGCTCGTCCAGCAACAAAAGCTTCGGCCGCGCCATCAGCGCGCGCCCGATCGACAGCATCTGCTGCTCGCCGCCCGACAGCGTGCCGCCGCGCTGGGCGATGCGCTCTTTCAGCCGCGGGAACAGCGTGAACACCCTCTCGACGTCCTCGTCATAATGCTTGAGGTTGTCGAGGCTGGCGCCCATCTGCAGATTTTCCATCACCGTCATGCGCGGAAAGATGCGTCTGCCTTCCGGGGATTGCGCGATGCGCAGGCGTGCGATCTCATGCGTCGGCATCTTGGTGATGTCGGTGCCGGCGAAGGTGATGGTGCCGGTGCGGGCGCGCGGCGCGCCGAAGATGGTCATCATCAGCGTCGACTTGCCGGCGCCGTTGGCACCGATCAGCGCCACGATCTCACCCTGGTTGACGCTGACATCGACGCCGTTCAGCGCCCGGATGTTGCCGTAGTAAGTCTCGACACCCTTGATGTCGAGCAGCGTTGTGCCGGCCATTATTTACGCCCTCCACGCGTCGCGGGCTTGGCCGCTGCTTCCTTCGCCAGCGTCTTCGCCTGGCCGATCCAGTCTTCGCGGGCAATGCGCCCGTCAAAGGCGAGATAGGCTTCCGCCGCCTCGATGTCGGCCTTCTTCCAGGCCGCTATCTGGTCGAAATGGAAGATGCCATGCTCGTTGAGCTTGCGCTCGTTGACCGGGCCGATGCCTTTGATGCGGATCAGGCTATCGACCTTGCCGCCGCGTGGCGCGTCGAGGCGATTGGAGATGCCGCCGGCTTTCGCCGGCGCCTTGCCGGGGGCCTTCTTTGCAGGGGCTTTCGCCGTCGGCTTGCCTTTCGCGGCGGCCGACTTTGTCGCTGGCGCTGGAACCGGTTTGCTGGCTATCGATGCGGCGCGCGCGTCGACTTGCGCCGCCTTCGAGGCGCCCTTCGACACCGTGACCCGCTCGCCCTCATTCCCATGTTCGACCGAATCGGAAACCGGCCCGGCCATCATCGAGGCAGAATTTCCCGGCCCATGCGCGGAATCGGGGCCGGTATCGAGCTGCTCGATCACGTCCTCATCGCCGACCTCGGTCAGCACCGTCTCGACCTCCTCGTCGTCGACGCCAAGATAGGCCGCGATGACGCGCGGATCGGTGCGGACCGACGCCGGATTGCCATCGGAGATCTTGCGGCCGTATTCGAGCACGACGACATGGTCGGAGATCTGCATCACCACCGACATGTCGTGCTCGATGAGCAGGATCGACGTGCCGGTGCTCTTGATGCCCATCAACAGCTCGTTGAGCGCCGCAGATTCCTTCGGATTGAGGCCGGCGGCCGGTTCGTCGAGGCACAGAAGCTCCGGCCCCGTGCACATGGCGCGCGCGATTTCCAGGCGCCGCTGCGCGCCATAGGGCAGGTCGCCGGCCGGATCGTCGGCGCGATCGACAAGATCGGCCTTCTCCAGCCAGTGCCTGGCGAGCTCGATCGACTCGGCCGAGGCCTGGCGATAGCTCGGAAAGCCGAACAGGCCGAGGAGAGTATAGCCCGAAGCCTTCATCAGCTTGTTGTGCTGCGCGACCAGGAGGTTCTCCAGCAGCGTCATGCCCGAGAACAGGCGGATGTTCTGGAAGGTGCGCGCCACCTTGGCGCGCGCCGGGATCTCGTGGTTGGGCAGGCGCTCGAGCAGATAGGTCGAGCCGTCCCCCCGGTTCAGCGTGATCATGCCTTCAGACGGCTTGTAGAAGCCGGTGATGCAGTTGAACACCGTGGTCTTGCCGGCGCCGTTCGGGCCGATCAGCGCGGTGATCTCGCCGCGCCTGGCCTGGAACGACAGGTCGCCGATGGCGACCAGGCCGCCGAACTTCATCGACAGATGCTCGACCTGCAGGATGAAATCGTTCGAGGAAGGGGTCGCGTTCATCAGCCGTGCCCCTCCTTGGTGAAGGAGCTTGAAACCGCTCTTCGCTCCTTCAGGAAGGCCGTCGGCTCGCGGCTGCCGACAAAACCGCGCGGCTTCCACAGCATGACGATGACCATGGCCATCCCGAAAAGCAGCATGCGGTAGAGTTCAGGCGTGAAATCGGGACCGAAGACCCGCTTCAGGAAGTCGAGCTCCCGCAACGCTTCGGTGCCGCCGATCATCACCAGCGCCGCTACGGCGATGCCGACCAGCGAACCCATGCCGCCGAGCACGACGATGGCGAGGACAATCGCCGATTCCAGGAAGACGAAGGATTCGGGGCTGACGAAACCTTGCCGTGCGGCGAAGAACGAGCCGGCAAAGCCGCCGAACATGGCGCCGGTGGCAAACGCCGTCAGCTTGGTGGTGGTGGTGTTGATGCCGAGCGAGCGGCAGGCGATCTCGTCCTCGCGCAGCGCTTCCCACGCCCTGCCGACCGGCAACCGCCGCAGCCTGATGGTAACGAAGGCGGTCAAAAGACAGAGTCCGAGGATCAGATAGTAAAGGAAGATCTTGTAATAGGCGCTCGATGTGGCGATGTGCAGCACCTTGGCGATGTAGTTCGGATCCGAGACGTTAAACGACATCAGGCCGAAGAAGGAGACCTTTGGGATGCCGGAAATGCCGGCCGAACCGTTTGTCACCTCGCGCCAGTTGATCAGGACGAGGCGGATGATCTCGCCAAAGGCAAGGGTGACGATCGCCAGATAGTCGCCGCGCAGCCGCAACACGGGGAAGCCGAGCATGACGCCCCAGAAGGCGGCCATGCAGCCGGCGGCCGGGAGCAGGATCCAGAAGGACAGGCCGAAATGCGTGCCGAGCAGCGCGTAGGCATACGCGCCGACGGCATAGAAGGCGACGTAGCCGAGATCGAGCAGGCCGGCGAGGCCGATGACGATGTTCAGCCCCCAGGCCAGCATCACATAGATCAGGATCTGGATGCCGAAATTGTCGACCCACTTCAGAGAGCCCTGAAACCCTCCCGCTATCGATCCTGTTACCAGCGCAAGCACCAGCACGACGATGATCGGATAGAGCGCCAGCGCGCTGATGCCCAACGCCGAGAAGTGGGCGTGGATGAAGGCCCGAAAATAATACATTACCCAGGCGACGGCATAAATGATCGCCAGCGCCCGCACAAAGCGCGCGTAGCCGGCAAGGTCGGGTCCGAGCAGCCCGTCAAGCGAGCCGGCCAGCACGAACAGCAGGGCTGCGACAACGACCGCGGCTACGAAATAAGGCATCCTGAAGAAGCGTGCCGCCATGGTGTCGGGCAGCAGGCCTGTGTCGATGTCGGCGATCTTCAGGCTGGCCACGAAGGGCTGGCCATAGGCGACATACAGGAAGCGGCCCCCGGCGGTGGCGATGACCACCAGGGCGAGCAAGCCCCAGCGCTGCACCAGAATCAGTTCGTTGGAGATATTCTGGTCGGTCCTGAGACCGATAAACAGCACGAACAGGCCGAGCGCGATGGCGCCTGCATAGAGCGCTTCGCGAAAAGCGCGCTGAACTGGAGTAGCGACGGCGTCGCGCTCCGAAGACACGGTAACGGCCATGAGGATCAGACCTTTTCGACTTCAGGCCGGCCGAGGATGCCGGAGGGCAGGAAGATGAGCACGATCGCCAGGATCGAGAAAGCGGCGACGTCCTTGTAGTCGATCGAGAAATAGGCCGACCACATGCTCTCGATGAAGCCGATGAGCAATCCTCCGAGCACCGCGCCGGGCAGCGAGCCGATGCCGCCGAGCACGGCCGCCGTGAAGGCCTTCACGCCCGGCACGAAGCCGTCCGAGAACACCACGACGCCATAATACATCAGGAACAGGGTGCCGGCGACGGCGGCGAGAGCTGCGCCCATGATGAAGGTGATGGAGATGGTGCGGTCGACGTCGATGCCGAGCAGCGCAGCCATCTTGCGATCTTGCTCGCAGGCGCGCTGCGCCCGCCCGAGCGCTGTCCGGTTGACGAGATACCAGAAAATCGCCAGCAGAATGATGGTGACGATCACGATGAGGATCTGCTTCAGCGAAACGCTCACACCATCAACAGTGTAGACTTGGCTGACCAGCGGCGGGATCGGTTTGTTGCGCGGGCCCTGCGTGACCTGCACGAAATTGGACAGCGCGATCGACATGCCGATGGCGGTGATCAGCGGCGCCAGCCGGAACGAGCCGCGCAGCGGCCGGTAGGCCACCTTCTCGATCGTCCAGTTGTAGAGGCTGGTCAGAAGCATGGCGACGATCATCATGATCAGAAGCGCCACCACGACCGGCACCGAATAGAACAACGCGCCGAGGATCAGGAAGACGATGAGGGCGGTGAAGGCGCCGACCATGAAGATATCGCCATGGGCGAAATTGATCATGCCGATGATGCCGTAGACCATCGTGTAGCCGATTGCGATCAGGCCATAGATAGATCCCAGCGTCAGCCCATTGATAAGCTGCTGGACGAAATACTGCATATTTACGCGGCTCCCCTGGAATGTCGCCCGTTTCCGGGTCGCACTCCTTTTCGTATTTCCCCTAGTCGTAAAGTCTCGAGCCCGGATTGCAACGTGATTTTTCAATCGCCGGGCGTGTTTTGGAAGCACGTCGCCCGATTGTCCGTTTTTCGTACCCGGCCCCCTGGACTATCGCGGACCCTATCATTGGCACAACGCAATGTCTTTGACGATTCAGCCCTATAATGCCCACCCGCTCGAAGAAATCGCCGTCAAAATAAATTGATGAGAAGATTTCTTGCGCGAACAGAGGCTGCCCATTTTGGGCGGCATGCCTTCCGTTGGGTGAGGCTGTGACGCTTATGTGACGACGAATCCATGCGCGAACGGATCGCGGTCGTCGATGAAGATGGTGTTCAGGCCCGTCATCCGTGCCCAGCCGCCGATCGAGGGGATGATCGCCGGCTTGCCGGCCACGCTGACCTCCTTTTCGACCCTGCCTTTGAACAGCGAGCCGATGATCGATTCATGCACGAAACTGTCGCCGGCCCTGAGCTTGCCCTTGGCATGGAGCTGCGCCATGCGGGCCGAGGTGCCGGTGCCGCAAGGGCTGCGGTCGATCGCCTTGTCGCCGTAGAAGACGGCGTTGCGCGCGTCGGCCTCGGCATGTTTCGGCTTGCCCGTCCACAGCATATGCGACAGCCGGTTGATGCCGGGGTTCTCCGGATGCACGAAGGAGTATTTCTCGTTGAGGCGCTGGCGCACCACCGGGCTCCAGGCGATGAGGTCGCCCGCCGAGTAATCGGCCATGTCTCGGTAATTTTGCTGCGGCTCGACGATGGCGTAGAAATTGCCGCCATAGGCGACGTCGACAATGATCTCGCCAAGCACCGGGCATTCGACGGTCAGGCCTTCGGCGTGGAGGAAGGACGGCACGTTGGTGATGCGCACCTCCTCGACATATTCGCCGACCTGTTTGTATTCGGCGATGACCAGGCCGGCCGGCGTGTCGAGCCTGAGTACGCCCGGCGTCTTCGGCTTCACCAACCCGTGCTCGATGGCCATGGTGACGGTGCCGATCGTGCCATGCCCGCACATCGGCAGGCAGCCCGAGGTCTCGATGAACAGGATGGCGATGTCGCAGTCCTCGCGCGTCGGCGGATAGAGGATCGAGCCGGACATCACATCATGGCCGCGCGGCTCGAACATCAGCCCGGTGCGGATCCAGTCATATTCGGCGAGGAAATGCGCCCGCCGCTCCATCATGGTCGCGCCCTCGAGCAACGGCCCGCCGCCGGCGACCAGGCGGACCGGGTTGCCGCAGGTGTGGCCGTCGATGCAGAAGAAGGATTTTTTGGCCATGATGGACTCTTTTTCAGAAACGCTGCGGACTGAAGGGCGTGAGATCGAGGGGCGGAGTCTGCCCGAGAACGAGATCGCGGATCAAGCGACCGGTCGCCGCGGACTGGGTCAGGCCGAGATGGCCGTGACCAAAAGCGTAGTAGACGTTCGGCGCGCGCGACGCGCCGATCACCGGCAGGGAATCCGGCAGCGAGGGGCGAAAACCCATCCACTCGCGGCCGCCCGACGGATCAAGCCCGGGCAGGAAACGCTTCGCCTTCTCCAGCATCGCCTTGGAACGGGCGAAATTTGGTGGCCGCTCGATGCCGCCGAGCTCGACGGCGCCGCCGACGCGCAAGCCGGTCTCGAGCGGCGTGATAACGAAGCCATGGCCGGAAAAGATGAGCTGCCGCCTCACGTCGAAAGCCGACACCGGCAGCGTCGTGTTATAGCCGCGCTCGGTTTCGAGCGGGATGCGGTCCCCAATATTCCTTGCCAGGAGATGCGACCAGGCGCCCGCGGCGATCAGGAGCTTCTTGGCCGTGCGCCTGCTGCCGTCGGCCAGGATGATCGTCGCGCCGTTTGTGTCGGTCTCTATGCCCTCCACCCGCGCATGCTCGAAACGGGCGCCAAGCTTTTCCGCATAGGCCCAGACCGCCTTGCCGAGCAGCTTCGGGTCGGCGACCGTCTTCCAGCCCGGCACGAAGGTGCCCTTGATGAAGCACGGCGAAAGACCTGGCTGCAGCGATGCCATCTCTTCGCCCTCGACATGGCGGAAGCCGATGCCGAAACGCTCGCGCTCGGCCCAGCCGGGCAGCGAGGCGCGGAACTCCGCCTCGCTCTCATAGAATTCCAGCGATCCATCCTCGCGCAGCATTGGCCGCGTGCCGGAGCGATCGAGCAGCTGCATCCATTCGGCTTCGGCGAGCTTCATCATGCCGGCCTGCGCAGCCAGGCTCGCTTCGTAGTGCCTGGCGGCGCCCGCCCGCCAGAAGCGGATAAGCCAGGGCAGCAGCTTGGGCAGATAGGCCGGCGGGATGGCCAAAGGCCCGAGCGGGTCGGCGAGCCATTTCGGCAATTGCCGTATCATGCCTTTATGCGCCAGCGGCAGCACATCGGAGAAGGCGAAGGCGGCGGCATTGCCGGAGCTCGTCTCCTCACAGATGCCGGTGCGGTCGAAGACGGTGACGCTGCGCCCCGCTTCCGAGAGCAGGGTCGCAGCACAGATGCCGATGATGCCGCCGCCGATGATGGCTATGTCTTCCGCTTCTCCCCGTTCACGGAGAGAAGGTGCCCCAGTGGCGGAGCGCCGCTCCTGTTCCAGGGATTTGGAATTTTCCTGCACGTCAGGGCTGTCCCTTATTCGGCCGCCACCATCTGCTCCGCCGATCGAGGAGACGTCTGCAGCGGCGGCAGCTTCGGCCGCACCGCCAGCGCATCCCGGACGATCTTTTCGACCGCCTTGCGGCGTTCACCCGACAGCGGCTGGCGCGGCATGCGCACGCGGTCATTGGTACCGATCGCCAGCACTTCGGCAAGCTTGATGTTTTGGACCAGATAGGTCGAGACATCGAGATCGAGCAAGGGCCGGAACCAGCGATAGATCGCCAGCGCCTCGTCGCGGCGGCCCTGCCGCATCAGCTGGTAGATCGCGACCGTCTCGCGCGGGAAGGCGATGACCAGGCCGGCGACCCAGCCGATGGCGCCGACCGACAGCGCCTCGAAGGCAAGGTTGTCGACGCCGGTGAAGAGGTCGTAGCGGTCGCCAAACCGATTGATGATCTCGGTCGATCGGCGGATGTCGTCGGAGGATTCCTTGATGGCGACGAAACGCTTGTCCGACGCCAGCTCCTCCATCAGGTCGACGGTGACGTCAACGCGATAGGCGAGCCTGTTGGAATAGATCATCACCGGCAGGTCGCCGGCTTCGGCGACGGCGCGAAGGGCGGCGACCGTCTCTTGCGGGTCGGTGTGATAGATCGGGCTCGGCACCACCATCAGCCCGTCGGCGCCTTCCTTAGCGGCGCGTTTGGCGATAGCAGCCGCCTCACGCGTGCCGGGCTCGTTGACGGTCAGCAGCACCGGCTTGTCGCCGGCGACTTTCCGCGCCGCCTTCAGCACCTCGATTTTCTCGTCGGGCGACAGCATGGGTCCTTCGCCGAGCGAACCGCATACGATGATGCCGTCGCAGCCGGCCTCCATCTGCAGCCCGTAGCAGCGCTCCATCTCGGCATGGTCGAGACGGTCGTCGGCAGTGAATTTGGTCGTGACTGCGGGGAAAACTCCGGCCCACATCGCTACTTCTCCTATGATATATCAGTCGTATATCTATTAAGAATTAGCCTGTCAACGCTGAATCACTTATGATATATGAAAAATATATCAGGAGCCCGCCATTGATCTCCCCGCTGATATCCGTCGAGGCGAACGCCACCTTCGAGCCGGCGGCGACCAAGGCCTATCGCGCGCTTGAGCATATGATCGTCACGCTCGAGCTGGCGCCGTCGGGCTTCGTCACCGAAGGCGCGCTGATCGAGCGGCTGGGTCTCGGACGCACCCCCGTGCGCGAGGCTATCCAGCGGCTCGCCTGGGAAGGGCTTCTCGACATCAGACCTCGCGCCGGCATCGCGGTCGCACCGCTTCACGCAGGCGACTGGCTGCGGGTGCTGGATGCGCGGCGCGGCATCGAGGTGGTGCTCGCCCGCTCGGCCGCCCGCTTCGTCACCCGCGAGGCCGCCGACCTGTTCCATGAAGCGGCCCTGGCCATGCAGAAGGCGGTGATCTCGAGCAATGTGCTTGCCTTCATCCAGGCCGACAAGGCGCTCGACGAAGCGCTGGCGATCGCCGCCGACAACCCGTTCGCGGCGCGTGTGGCGGCCCCCTTGCAGACCCACAGCCGCCGCTTCTGGTATCGCTACAAGGCCGATACCGGTCTCGCCGAATCGGCCGAGCACCACGTGGCGCTGATCCGTTCCATCCTCGACGGCGACGAGGAAGCCGCCGCCAAGGACGCCAAGAAGCTGATAGCGCTGCTGCGCGGTCATGCCGAGGTGGCCGCCACGCGCTGAGCAGGACCAGCGCCTGCTCGAGGCACTTCAGCCACCCGGCTGCCCGACCGCGGTGGCCAGTGTGTCTTCCCACCCCTCGCCGGCGGCCAGGATGCAGCTCTGGCCTTTGACGTCGGTCATCAGGATGGTCCAGGTTCCGCCGGCCGAGACAAACACCTCGAAGATGGCGACCTGTCCGGCCACGCCATAGCCCAGCCGCTTCTCCTCGAATGCCTCCGCCAGCCTCGCGACCAGATAGTCATGGCCGCCGCAGATGACTTGCGCCCGCGCCGGAACTGCCGGCAGCGCCATCATGGCGCCAACGGCCGCAAGCTTGACCCATCGAAACGAAAATTCGCGTGCCATGGGGCACCTCCTTTGCCTTCGCATTCCGGCAAAGGGAGGCACATTCGGCCGCCTCAGTGCGCCGGAAGGCTCCAGGCCGGATTGGACGTCTTCATCGCGTCACTCCTTCTGGCTTCCGGTCTGTCGTCGGGAGATCATGACTCCCTGAGATTCGATATGGTGAAGCTCCGCTCCGTAAACAAGCGGCGCCGCGGAGGGCGCCTTGCTTGGCGCCACTTGACGCCCGACGTGGGAGCCGTTGTGGCGCGCACCCCGGCTCCTGCCGGTTTCAGGCGCCCGGCATCGCCGCGGTGATCGTCGGGCTGTCCCAGCCCTCGCCGACGGAAAGCACGCAGCTCTGGCCTTTGGTATCGGAGGCAAGTACCGTCCAGCTTCCCTGGTCGGAGACGAAAATCTCGAGCACGACGTTCGGATTGATCAGGCCGCGCCCAGCCTCGGTTTCGTGGAACTTGTCGCCAAGCGCCTTGATGATGTCGGCGCGCGCCGCGCATTGCGCCGCCGCGCTCGCCGGCGCGGCTCCAACGGTCATCGCCGTCGCCGCCAATATTGCCGCCACAACAAATCGTGTCATCTGACACCTCCTCGCGCCAGACGAGAACCCCGGCTTGAACCGGCGCTGCTTGGTTGCCTGCACGCATGGCAGGAATAAAGCCTAAGGCAGATGGTGGTCTGTTGGTTCCATCACACGGCGATGGAATTATTAGAATATGCGGACGCACGCATGACGCGATGCGCCGGAATTCATGCGCCTGAAGTTGTGCTTCGCCTTCGTCCATAAAAAGAAAGCGCGGCTTGCGCCGCGCCTTCTCAATGTTGGTTTGGACGACCGTTCGGGCTAGTTCATCGTCGGGATGACAAACTCGGCGCCGTCCTTGATACCCGACGGCCAACGCGAGGTGACCGTCTTGGTCTTGGTATAGAAGCGGAACGCGTCCGGACCGTGCTGGTTGAGGTCGCCGAAGGACGACGCCTTCCAGCCGCCGAACGTGTAATAGGCGATCGGAACCGGGATCGGCACGTTGATGCCCACCATGCCGACCTGGACTCTGGACGCGAAATCACGCGCGGCGTCGCCGTCGCGGGTGAAGATGGCGACGCCGTTGCCCATCTCGTGGTCATTGGCGAGCTTGATGGCGTCCTCGTAGCGCGGCGCGCGCACCACCGAGAGCACCGGCCCGAAGATCTCTTCCTTGTAGATGCGCATGTCGGCGGTCACGTTGTCGAACAGGCAGCCGCCCATATAGTAGCCGTTCTCATAGCCCTGCATCTTGAAGCCGCGGCCGTCGACGACGAGCTTGGCGCCTTCCTTGACGCCGATATCGACGTAACCCTTGACGCGCTCCAGCGCCTGCGCGGTCACCAGCGGACCGAAATCGGCGGAAGAGTCGGTCGAGGGGCCGACCTTGAGGCTTTCCACGCGCGGCACCAGCTTTTCCATCAGACGGTTGGCGGTGTCGTTGCCGACCGGGACAGCCACCGAGATCGCCATGCAGCGTTCGCCGGCCGAGCCGTAGCCGGCGCCGATCAGCGCGTCGACCGTCTGGTCCATGTCGGCGTCAGGCATGATGATCATGTGGTTCTTGGCGCCGCCGAAGCACTGCACGCGCTTGCCCGATGCCGTGCCGCGCGAATAGATATAGTGCGCGATCGGCGTCGAGCCGACGAAGCCGATGGCCTTGATGTCCGGATCGTCGAGGATGGCGTCGACAACTTCCTTGTCGCCATTGACGACGTTGAGGATGCCGGCCGGCAGGCCGGCCTCGATGAACAGTTCGGCAATGCGGATCGGCACGCCCGGATCGCGCTCCGACGGCTTCAGGATGAAGGCATTGCCGCAGGCGATGGCCGGCGCGATCTTCCACAGCGGGATCATGGCCGGGAAGTTGAACGGCGTGATGCCGGCGACGACGCCGAGCGGCTGGCGCATCGAATAGACGTCGATGCCGGGGCCGGCGCCGTCGGTGAACTCGCCCTTCATCATGTGCGGAGCGCCGATGCAGACCTCGACCACTTCGAGGCCGCGTTGGATGTCCCCGCGCGCATCGGCGATGGTCTTGCCGTGCTCGCGCGCTAGGATGTCGGCCAGCTCGTCATAGTCGCGGGCGACCAGCTCGAGGAATTTCATCAGCACGCGCACGCGGCGCTGCGGGTTGGTGGCCGCCCATTTCGGCTGCGCTGCCTTGGCGTTCTCGACCGCGGCGCGCAGCTCCGCCTGCGAGGCCAGCGCCACCGTGCCGCGCACGGAGCCGTCCATCGGCTGCATCACATCCTGCTTGCGCCCGCTGGTGCCGGCGACACGCTTGCCGCCGATGAAATGACCGTATTCGATCATGCTTTTCTCTCCCTGTTCTGATGACGACGCATTGTCCGCCTTTGCGGCGGCGATGGCAACGCGAGCCAAAACGCAACCGTTGTGCGGAAAATAGACAACGGTGGCAGACTGTGCATTAATTGCCGCAAATGATGGACTGCTGAAAAGGCCGAAGCTTGCGTCCCTTCACACCCCCCTCTGTCCTCCCGGACATCTCACCCTCTTGGGGGGAGATTAGCAGCTTCACCGACAGCGCTTTCGGCTATTGGCGAAATCCGCCGCGACATCTGATCTCCCCCCTAGAGGGGGAGATGGCCGGCAGGCCAGAGGGGGGCGCGAAGGAACGCAGCGTTGACAATCACAGAGCGGACCACTCCCATGAACTGGGATGATGTCCGCATCTTCCTTGCAGTCGGCCGCGCCGGCCAGATCCTCGGTGCGGCGAAACGCCTTGAGCTCAACCACGCCACCGTTTCGCGCCGCATCGCCGCGCTCGAAGAGGCGCTTCGCACAAAACTCTTCCGCCGCCTGACCACCGGCAGCGAGCTGACGCCGGCCGGCGAGCGCTTCCTCGACATAGCCGAGCGCATGGAGAGCGACATGATCGCCGCGCGCTCGACCATTGCCGGCGAGGGCGACGATGTTTCGGGCACGGTGCGCATCGGCGCGCCGGACGGATTTGGCGTCGCCTTCCTGGCAAAGCGGCTGGGCGAGCTGACTGCGCTGCACCGCGAGCTCACCATCCAGCTGGTGCCGGTGCCGCGCTCCTTCTCCCTGTCGCGCCGCGAGGCCGATATCGCGATCACCGTCGAGCGGCCGAGCGAAGGGCGGCTGGTGGCGGGCAAGCTGGTCGACTATACGCTCGGTCTGTTCGCATCCCGCGCCTATGCCGAAGCCAACGGCCTGCCGAAGGCGCCGGCCGAGCTCGGCCGGCACACGTTGATCGGCTATGTGCCGGACCTCATCGTCAGCCCCTCGCTCGACTATGCTGCCGAGTTCAGCCCCGAATGGCGCACCAGCTTTGCCATCTCCTCGGCGCTTGGCCAGGCCGAAGCGGTGCGCTCCGGCGCGGGCATCGGCATCCTCCACACGTTCGTCGCCCGTTCGATGCCGGAGCTGGTGCCGGTCGACATCGTCGCGCCCATCCGCCGCGCCTATTGGCTGGTCTATCATGAATCGGTCAGGCCGCTGCGCCGCGTGCAGCTGGTCGCCAACTTCATCACCAAGGCCGTGGAACGCGAGCGCGGCCTTTTTGTCTAATCCGCGTCGAGCACGAAGGAACTCACGATCTTCTCGGCCTCGTCCGCAAGCGGCGCCCATTTCCGCTCTACCTCTTCGGAGTTGTCGCCCGCGACCCCGCAATCGACGAAGCCGTAATGCGAGCTGCGCAGCGTCAGCGCGATGCGGGAATGGCCGTAGAAGCTGACATTTTCGTCGGCATAGTGGAAATCCATCTCGGCTATGCGCACCGGATAGCCGTCCGGAAAATGCGCCAACCTGTCCTGGCGGAAGGCGGCCGACTGATAGGCGACGCCGACCATGGTCTGCCAGTTGCTCACCTTCCAGTCTTCCTCCATGAACGCCCTGACATCGGGCGGATTGTCGGGAGCGGTCGGATCATAGGCATTTTCCGACACGCGGCAGGTGAGCCCTCCTTCTCCGGACTTGATCTTGAGCCGAATGGTGTTGTCAAAGGCGGTTTCGCTCGCCCATTGCTCGGGATAGGTCAGCGAAAAGCCGTGCTCCTTGTCGTGAACGGTTTTGTCCGCTGCCAGCGCCGCCGGGGCGCAGGTCAGACAGGCGGCCGCCGCAAAAAGAAAAAGACGCATCCGAAGTCCCCTCGCTGCGGCCGATCCTATCACAGGCAGTTGGTCGCCGCCGCCTTGCCAACGACAGGCTCTACCGGCTGCTGTTCAGCGACAGCTGGGTCAGGGAGGCGTTCTGAGCCGAGCCCGCCGAAGCAACTGCAAAGCCCCTCAGATAGGTTTGAGATACCGCTCCGGGCTGAGGTCGCGCGCGTTGATCTCCGGCACCCGGTTCGACATGATGTCGGCCAGCACCTTGGCCGAGCCGCAGGCCATGGTCCAGCCGAGCGTGCCGTGGCCGGTGTTGAGATAGAGGTTGGCAACCTCGCTTTGCCCGATCAAGGGCGGTCCATCCGGCGTCATCGGCCGCAAGCCGCACCAGAAGCTCGCCGCCTTGAGGTCGCCGCCGCCGGGGAAGAGATCGCCGACCGAGTGTTCGAGCGTGCGGCGGCGCGATTCCTGCAGGCGAAGGTCATAGCCCGAAATCTCCGCCGTGCCGCCGACCCGGATGCGGTCGCCGAGCCTGGTGATCGCCACCTTGTAGGTTTCGTCCATGACGGTCGACACAGGCGCGGCCTCGACATTGTCGATCGGCACGGTGATCGAATAGCCCTTGACCGGATAGACCGGTATGGGCCGCCCCAGCGAGCGCATGAACTGCGCCGAATAGCTGCCCATCGCCATCACGAAGGCGTCCGCGGATTTCCATCCGCCCTCCGTGAGGACGTTGGTGAGGCGATTGCGGTTCCTGACGATGCGCCGGATGGTCGAGCCATATTCGAAGGTCACGCCGCGCGCCACGCAAAGTTCCGCGAGCTTGTCGGTGAACATCTTGCAGTCGCCGGTCTCGTCGCCCGGAAGCCTGAGGCCGCCGACGAATTTCTCGCGCACCGCCGCGAGGGCCGGCTCGGCGGCGATACAGCCGTCGCGGTCGAGGATCTCGTAAGGCACACCGTATTTCTTCAGCACCTCGACGTCGCCGCCGGTGCCGTCGAGCTGCTTTTGCTTGCGGAACAGCTGCAGCGTGCCTTTGGTCCGTTCGTCGTAAGTGATGCCGGTCGCCTCGCGCAGCGCCTTCAGCGTGTCGCGGCTGTATTCGGCAAGCGGCACCATGCGCGATTTGTTGAGCGCGTAGCGCTCGGCCGTGCAGTTGCGCAGCATCTTGAGGAGCCACGTCCACATGTTCGGGTCGAAGGCCGGCCGCACGACCAGCGGACCGTACTTCATCAACAGCCATTTGACGGCTTTGACCGGGATACCGGGCCCGGCCCAAGGCGAGGCATAGCCCGGCGATACTTCGCCGGCATTGGCGAAGCTGGTTTCGAGCGCCGGCCCCGGCTGGCGATCGTAGACGGTCACTTCATGACCGGCCTCGGCGAGGAAGTAGGCGGTGGTGACCCCTATCACGCCGCCGCCCAGCACGATGACTTTCATTCAAGGCTCCCTCAAAGGCCGATCATGCCGCCCGAGGCATGGCCATTCCCTGTCTGCCGGATTTTGCGGCACCCGCCAAGGGCTGCGTTATCCGCCGATGTAACAGCGGTGAAAGCGCGTGCCCAAGCTGGTCAATATCTCATAGCCGATGGTGCCGGCATGGCCGGCCGCATCGTCGACGCTTTGCGACGGACCGATGAGCTCGACGAGGTCACCTTCGCCGAGCCGACCTGCCGGAAGCCCCGAAATGTCGAGGATGATCGAGTCCATCGACACGCGCCCGACGAAGGGCAGTCGCACGCCCTCGAACCAGGCGGCCGAAGCGGCGCGACGGTGCCAGCCGTCGCCGTAGCCCAGCGAAATGGTCGCGAGATCGAGCAGCCCGTCCGCATGGCGGGTATGGCCGTAGCCGATACCGGCGCCGGCGTCGACCTGCCGCGTCTGCGCCACCTTGGCTTGCAGCCGTATGACCGGCAGCATCGGATTGGGCGCGGTGGGCGTCGGGTTGACGCCGTAGAGCGCCGCCCCCGGACGGGCAAGGTCGTAGTGATAGGCCGGTCCGAGAAAGATGCCGGACGAGTTGGCCAAGGAGGCGGGCGCCGCGGGCAGCATCCTGCGCAGCCTTTCGAATTCGTGCCGCTGCCTCTCGTTCGCCGCCTGTTGCGGCTCGTCGGCGCGGGCGAGATGGCTCATGACAAAACGAATGTCGACGCCATCGAAGGCGCCGGTCTCCCCCGCGACCGCCTCGACTTCCGCCGGCGCCATGCCGAGCCTTGCCATGCCGCTGTCGACCTGGATGGCGGCGGCAAGGCTTTGGCCCATGCCTCGCGCGGTCTCGCGCCAGGCCTTAAGCTGCATGGCGCTGTTGATGACCGGCCAAAGCCCGGCCGCCGCGGCTTCCGGTTCAGAACCCGGAGGCAGCCCGTTCAGCACGAAGATGTCCGGCCTCGGGCCGATCGCCTTGCGCAGCGCGATACCTTCGCCGAGCAGCGCGACGAAGAAGATGTCGCAGCCCTCTTTCGCCAGCGCCGAGGCCACTTGCGCGGCGCCAAGTCCGTAGCCGTCGGCCTTGAGCACGCCGGCGCAGCGGACGCCGCTCAGCCGCGCCTTCAGCCGGCGGTAGTTTTCCCGGATGGCGCCGAGGTCGATCGTCAGGATCGCGCCGGCGGCCGCCTCGCTCACGGTCGAACCACTGCTTGCATCATGTTCCGGAAACCCGCGTCCGGTGTCGTCGCTCATGGCGACCCCCGCTCATTGCATCGGCAATCAATACGGCCATGGGGCGGCCGCGACAACCGGGACAGATGGCGGCCGCTCAAGGGACGAGATGCTGGAACGCCGCCACCACCTGCTCATAGACCTTGCGCTTGAATGGCACGATCAGGTCGGGCAGCTCCCGCATCGGCCGCCAGGCCCATTCATCGAACTCGGCCTTATGGCCACCGGGAGGCGGATTGATCTCGATCTCGCCTTCGTCGCCATCGAAGCGGTAGGCGAACCATTTCTGCGTCTGGCCGCGATAGCGGCCCTTGAAGGCGACGCCGACCAGATGCTCCGGCAGGTCGTAATTGATCCAGCGCGGCGCCTCGGCCAGCAGCGACACGCTGCGCATGCCGGTCTCCTCGTAGAGCTCGCGCCCGGCGGCCTCGATCGGCTCTTCGCCCTTGTCGATGCCGCCCTGCGGCATCTGCCAAAGCTGCGTCGTGCCGGCAAACTCGCTGTCCGGTTCGGCGATGCGGTGCCCAACCCAGACCAGACCTGCTTTGTTGAGGATCATCAGCCCGACGCACGGACGGTAAGGCAGCGTTTCGGGATCGATCGTCTTGGCCATGGGGGCAGCGTTCCGTGTGAGTAGAGTAGTGAGTAGTGAATGGTGAATGGTGAATGGTGAATGGTGAATGGTGAATGGTGAATGGTGACGGCACCAAACACCGTGGCGCGGCACTGAAAATCTTCTACTACTTACTACTTACTAATCACTATTCACTATTCACTATTCACCACTGACCATTCACCCAGCTAGCCTTTTTGCGGATCGATCGCCACCGCCGAGATCGGCACGATCTCTATGCCGCGCTTCTTCGCTTCGGCAATCCACGACGTGACCGTATCGACGGTGATATCGAAGGCCGAACCGATGCCGACGGCGCTGCCCTTGGCCCGCGCCGTCGCTTCCAGGCTGTCCAACTTCTTGAGGATTTCGCCGCGATCCTGGACGGCATCGATCGCCATGTCACCGGCTACGAATGGCACGCCATCCTTCAACGCCAGGTCAGGCGCCACACTGCGCGATGACGAGCCGTCGTCGATATAGGCAAGCCCCCGCTTGCCGAGCTCGGCCATGAACGGCTCCATCGCCGCGGCGTCGGCCGAGAAGCGCGCGCCCATATAGTTCATGACCCCGGTATAGTTGGTCGTGCGCGACAGGGCCCAGTGCAGGCTCTTCAGGTTCTCGTCCGGGCTGGCCGCGACAGTCAGCGTGTTGCGGCCGGGATTGACGTTGGGATAATCGAACGGCTCGAGCGGCACCTGCATGATGATCTCATGCCCGCTTTGCCTTGCCGTCTGCATCCAGCGGCCGATACTGTTGCCTTGCGGCGCGAAGGCCAACGTCACTTCGGCCGGCAGCTTGGCGATCGCTGCCTGCGTGCCGGTCTGCGAGACGGCAAGCCCGCCGATGACGATCGCCACCCGCGCCCCGCGCGCGCCTGACCAAGGCCGCGCATAGACGTCGAAGGGCCGCCGGCCGTCGGCGGAGCGCATCGGCAGCGGACCGGTGTCGCTGGCCTCGATCAGCGCCCTGTCCGGGATATGGGCGACCTTGAGATTCTGGCCGAGCGTCGAGGGATCGCGGATGACGATCGCCGCCTTCGGCGGGCCGTCGCCCTCTTCGGTCTGGACGTGGATGATCTGCGGCCCGCCGCTCTTCATCGGCGTGCTGGCCTGCGGCGCAGCCGAAACCGGAGCCGGCGCGGGCGCCGCTGCCGCCGCAGGAGCAGGCTCAGCCGTGACCTTCGGCGTCGACACGGCCACTTCTTCCGGCTTGCGGAACGGCCTTTCACGCAGCGCGATAGCGCCGGAAACACCGATCATGCCAAGCGCGGCCAGCACCGCGATGAGCGAGCCGGAGCCGATGCCGCGCGAGGCCTTGCGCTGAGGCCGGATGGTCTGTCCGAGCGGGCGTTCGATGTCCTTGCCGATCTCAGCCAAGTCGTGTTTCCCCGGAAGCACGCCAGGGTCACGTTTTTCGTGACATCTCGCGTGAACTTCGCAATCGCCGGCGCGATATCCAGACGCGTGGCGCCCCGACCGCGGTCCCCGAATCAAACTGCCGGAACCTCGCGGCCCCGGCAGCATTGCATTGCTTCGCGCAGCCGGCCAGAGCCGGACCGCATTACTGGTTCAGCACGGCCTTGTCCGGGTTCGGCGGGAACGACGGATCGGTCTTTTCGCCGCGCAGAAGCTGCTCGGCATAGATCAGCTGCAGGTCGTTCTTCGGGTCCGGCGGCACATAGGCGGCCGAGCCCGAGCCGGTGGAGCTCTCGTCGGCGCCCTTGATGTGGCCCTTGAGGTCGGATTCGCCGCGGGTCAGGTCGCGGCCCTGCAGATCCGGCGGCAACGGCTGGTCGACCTTGATGTCTGGCGTGATGCCCTTGCCCTGGATCGACTTGCCCGACGGCGTGTAATAGAGCGCCGTCGTCAGCCTGAGCGCGCCGTTCTCGCCGAGCGGGATGATGGTCTGCACCGAGCCCTTGCCGAAGGACTGCGTGCCGACCACCGTGACGCGGCGCAGGTCCTGCAGCGCGCCGGCGACGATTTCCGAGGCGCTCGCCGAGCCGCCATTGACCAGCACGATCATCGGCTTGCCGTTGATGTCGTCGACCTGCTTCGGCTTGGCGTCGAAGCGGGTGACGTCCTTCGGATCGCGGCCGCGCGTCGAGACGATCTCGCCGCGCTTGAGGAAGGCGTCCGACACGCTGACCGCCTGGTCGAGCAGGCCGCCCGGATTGAGGCGCAGATCGAGCACATAGCCCTTCAGCTTTTCGTTCGGCACCTGCTTCTTGATGTTCTCGATGGCGTTCTCGAGATCGTCATAGGTCTTCTCGGTGAAGGAAGTGATCTTCATGTAGCCGATGTCGTTCTCG
Organism: Mesorhizobium sp. CA10; assembly: GCF_020165285.1. NCBI lineage: Bacteria > Pseudomonadati > Pseudomonadota > Alphaproteobacteria > Hyphomicrobiales > Phyllobacteriaceae > Mesorhizobium > Mesorhizobium sp. CA10. Next base: position 162,566 of record NZ_JAIUHV010000010.1, on the reverse strand, counting down.
ACCCGGTACTTCACCGCCTTGACCTTGATGATGTCGCGCACCACCGTCAGCTCGATCGGCTTGTCGGCGCCCTGGCGCAGGATGGTGAGCTTGATCGGCGTGTTGACCGGCCCGCGCATCTTCTCGACCGCGTCGTTGAGGGTGAGGCCGCGAACCTCCTCGCCGTCGATCTTGGCGATGTAATCGCCGGAAAGCACGCCAGCCTTGGCGGCCGGCGTGTCGTCGATCGGCGTGATCACCTTGACGAGGTCGTTTTCCATGGTGACCTCGATGCCGAGGCCGCCGAACTCGCCCTTTGTCTGCACGCGCATGTCCTGCGCCTGCTCGGCATTCATGTAGGAGGAGTGCGGGTCGAGCGAGGACAACATGCCGTTGATGGCGTTCTCGACCAGCGACTTGTCGTCCGGCGGCGTCACGTAATTCGCGCGCACGCGTTCGAAGATGTCGCCGAAGATCGCCAGCTGCTTGTAGGTTTCCGAACCCGCAGCATTCGCCGCCGAACCCGGTGCGCCGTAGACCAGGCTCATTGCCGATGCGCCCATCAGCGCGCCGGCAAACAGAAGCGACAGTTTCCGCATCATTTCACGTCCTTCCAGAAAATCGGTCCGCCCACCATGGGGCCGGATCGACGGGTTTTCCATCCTTGCGGAACTCAACATAGAGTTCCAGCGCCGCATTTCCATTTCGCGAGGCCGAGGTGCTTGCCACCCGGGCCTCTCCCATCGCGCCGATCGGCTCTCCTGCGAGCACCGACTGTCCGGTCGCGACGCTGATTCTGCTCATCCCCGCCAGAACGACATGATACCCGTCGCCTGCGTTGAGGATCAAGAGTTGACCATAGGAGCGAAACGGCCCCGCATAAAGCACGTTTCCATCCGCCGGCGCGGTGACGATGGCTCCCGATTGTGTCGCAACCATGTCGCCTTGCATCGCCGCGCCATTGCCGTCGTCGGCGCCGAAACGCAGTTTGATCTTGCCGATGACAGGCAGCGCGATCTGGCCTTGCAATGCCGAAAACGGCGCCGATCCCGTGAGACGGTTCGCTTCCGGCACCGGCAGCGCAGCGAGCTCGGTGGTCGAGGCCGTGGTGTCGTTGTCCGCCGATTTGCGCTCGCCCGCCTTGGCCTGGTCCTGCGCCTTGCGCGCCTTGTCGGCCTCCAGCGAGGCGATCAGGTCCTTGAGGCTGCTCGCCTTCGCCGCCAGCTGCTGCGAATGCTGCTGCTCTGCCGCCATTGCGGCCTGGGTGTCGGCCTGCAGCTTCTTCTTGGCCTCGAGCAGCATGGTGAGCCGCTTCTTCTCCGCCGTCTGGTCGGTGACGGCGGTGGCGAGCCTGGCCCGCTCGGCCTCGATCGAGGCCGTCACACGCGTCTGCTCCTTGAGATCGGCCATCAGCCGGTCGGTCTGCTGGCGCAGTTCCGGCACCACGGCGCCGAGCAGGATGGCGCTGCGCACCGACGACAGCGCATCCTCGGGCTTGACCAGGATCGCCGGCGGCGGATTGAGCCCCATGCGCTGCAATGCGCCGAGCACTTCGGCCAGCACGTCGCGCCGCGCCATAAGCGAGGCGCGCAGCTTATTTTGCTCGGCCTTCAGCCCTTCGAGCTTGGCGCCGATGTCCTCGATGTCCTGACCGAGCTTCTGCTCCGTCATCGCCGACTGGATGAGCGCCGCGGTGATCGAAGCATAGTCCTTGCGCACCGAAGCGATGTCTGCGGCGAGCTTGCCCAGCCGCTCCGACGAGAGCGTGATCTCCTTGGAAACCTGCTCGTATTCGGCCCGGCTCTGATCCGGGTCGGGCGCAAGGTCGAGCGAATTTTCGGCCGCCTGGACCGGACCGAGCGCGACCAGGGCGGCGACAAGGGTCAAGCCGCAGCGGACGCGCCAGGCGCGCGTAATCGGGTACCAGCCTTCAGACATCAGGCCTCTAACCTATCCGCCGCTTCGTTAACGAACCATCAACCATGTTGGAAGCGCCGCTCAGAGCAATTCCAGGAAAAGTGCGTAACGGTTTCCGTCCGGGATTGCGTAAAACAGAATACCCGTTGCCGCGCGATTGAGGCAGAAATCCTGGCGTGGGCCGGCAATCCCCAGCTTCTTGACCGTCGAGCCGTATCACGATCGATGATACGGATGACCCGCCAGGATCGTCGCTATCCGGTAAAGCTGCTCGCCCAACATGACGCGAACCAGCTGGTGCGGCCAGGTCAGCGCGCCGAAGCATAGCACCAGGTCGGCCTGCTCGCGCAGGGATCTGGCATGGCCGTCGGCACCGCCGATCGCGACGACCAGCGCCTTGCGGCCGCCGTCGCGCAACTGGCCGATGCGGGCGGCCAGGTCTTCCGAGGAAAGAGACTTGCCGCGTTCGTCGAGCAGGATGAGAACGGTGCCGGACTGCAATTGCGCCTGCAGCTTCTGGGCTTCCTCGCGGCGGCGCTCGTCGGCGCTCTGTCCACGGCTCTCGGGGATTTCGACAATGCCGGCAAACTCCAGCCCGACCGCGGGCCCGCCCTTGGCGAAGCGCTCGAAATAGCGGTCGGCGAGTTCTCTCTCGGGGCCGGTCTTCATCCGGCCCACGGCATGAACGGTGATCTTCATCCTCGCCCCGGCGAGCTTGTCCTAACGCGCACCGTGACGGTTCACGGCACGCGGATCAAGGCTCAGTGCAAGGTCTCTTCCTCGAGATCCGGCGCCTGCCACATCTTTTCGAGATTGTAGAATTCGCGGACTTCGGGGCGGAAGACGTGGACGATGATGTCGCCCGAATCGATCAGGACCCAGTCGGCGCTGGCCAGCCCCTCGACGCGCGCATTGCCGAGGCCGGCATCCTTCAGCGCCTTGAGGAGATGATCGGCGACAGCCGAGACATGACGGTGCGATCGGCCCGAGGCGATGACCATATAGTCGCCGAGGCTCGATTTTCCCTGGATGTCGATTGAGACGATGTTTTCGGCCTTGGAGTCTTCCAGACTGGCAAGGATTGTGTCGATGGCGAGGGACGCGGCGTCGTTTCCGCTGATCCCTGCCGGCGAAGGCATGATGTCAGCCTTCTTCCGCAGTGCTGTTCTCAGTGTGTTTCCTTTCCCAACAAGAACAACCAAATCACCAGGCAAATCAGGTGACACCACTTAGATAGGCAGAGTTCCGTTGCAGTTTCAAGACGGGCGCCTTCGAAGCGTGATGTCCGCGCGATGTTGAGGAGGCGCTCCGCCAAGCCGCAAAAGGCGGGAACCGATGCCAGACGCACGGGTTATCGGCGCATTGACCAACGGGATACCCGCCATGCCCACCGACCCGCAAAGCGCCCTCATCACCATCCAGGCCGGGCTTGCGCAGCTGAGCACGCTGATCGTCTCCTATTCCTTCTCGGCTGTCGGCGCCGTCATCCTCCTGGTTGTCGGATATCTCGTGGCCGGGCTTGCCGAGCGCTCGATCTATGCCGGCCTCGGCCACATCCACGGCTTCGATGAGACCTTGCGGCATTTCTTCTCGCAGGTCGTGCGTTACGCCATCCTGATCCTTGTCGTCATCATGGTGCTCGGCCAATTCGGCGTGCAGACCGCCTCCATCATTGCGGCAATAGGCGCTGCCGGCCTGGCCATCGGGCTGGCGCTGCAAGGCACGCTGCAGAACATCGCCGCCGGCATCATGCTTCTGGCGCTCAGGCCCTTCCGCATCGGCGAATATGTCGAGGTCGGCGCGATTGCCGGCACCATCGAGGAGATCGGTCTCTTCGCCACCAAGCTGCGCTCCGTCGACGGTGTCTATGTGATGGCGCCCAACTCGACGCTGTGGAACCAGCCGGTGCGCAATTTCACCCGCAACGGCGTGCGGCGCACCGACGTCACCTTGAGCATCGGCTCGTGGAACGACATCGACCGCGCGCAAAAGACGCTGCTTGCCATCGCCGCCGCCGAAAAGCGCATCCGGCGCGAACCGGCGCCGATCGCCTTCGTGGCCAGTCTCGGCGACACCACCGTTTCACTCGCCTTGCGCTACTGGACGTCGGCCGCCGACTATTTCTCGACCCAGATCGACATGACCAAGCGCGCCAAGCAGGCTTTCGATACCGAGGGCATCTCGATCCCGCTGCCGCCTCCGGAAATGCCGGCGCCGGAGGCGCGCAAGCAATAGTCTCACCGGTTCTTCAGTGCCGGTTCTTCACTTGGAAGTGACCGACTCATCCTGCGCGAAGGCTAGCTCCACCGGCAGGGGCGTCTGCGCCGACATTGGCGCGAAACTGCCGCTTGTGGCCGCAGGTGTCGGCCGGCCGGCCATCACGCGCCACAGCACGAACAGGCAGAAGGCCGAGGCGATGACGATGCCGACATAGATGAAGGTCGCGGTGCCGAAGACGGCGGAAAGCGCCGTCACGATGCCGGGCACGATGAAGCCGGCCAGCGACCAGGCGAACAGCATCGAGCTCGACAGCGCCAGAAGCTCGTCCTTGCCGGCGCGGTCGGCGGCATGCGCGCTGGAGAGCGCGTAGATCGATTCCGACGCTCCGTCCCAGATGAGATAGATCACCACCAGCGCCATCAGCGCGCCGCCGTCGAAGACGATGGCAAGCACGCTGGCGATCGCCGCGAGCGCCGCCGCGCCCGCCAGCACGTAGCGCCGATCGGTGCGGTCGGACATCCAGCCGAGCGGAATCTGCAGGATCAGCGTGCCGACCGGCATCGCCGACAACAGCAGCGCGACGTCGGCCTGGCTGTAGCCCTTGGCGGTGGCATGGATCGGCGCGAAGCCGGAGACGATCATCGACAGCCCGCCGACGGCGAGCATGCCTGCGACACCGACCGGCGAGATGCGCCAGGCGCGGCGCAACGCCACCGATGCGGCCTGCGGCGCCGGCGGCTGCGCCAGCCGCGTCATGCCGACCGGCAGGATGGAGAGCGCCGTGAAGGTGATGCCGATCAGCGCCGCCGCGGCCGTGTGGATGTCGATCGCGGCGAGCGTCGCATAACCCACGCCGAGCCCGCCTATATAGGCGACATAGAACACCGCCATCACCCGGCCGCGAATCGAATTCGGCAAGGCATCGTTCAGCCAGCTCTGCGCGACGATGAACAGCCCGCAGATGGCGAAGCCGTAAAGCGCCCGCGCGGCGATCCATAGAAGCGGTATCGGCCCGGCTCCGATCGCGGCATTGGAAAGCGCGATCAGCGCCGAAAGCACCATGAAGGCGCGGGCGTGACCCACTCGCTTGACGAGCGGCCCGGTCAGGATGCAGCCGGCCAGCCCGCCGGCCGAAAGCCCTGTGACGATCAGCCCGGCCCAGGTCGGGTCGAACCCGTCGGCGCCGAGACGCACCGGGATGTAGGCGAACATCAGCCCATTGCCGATCGCGATCAGCGCCATCGACACGATGACGCTGGCAATGGCAATAAGCGGCGCCGATTGCACGGCACGGGCGGGTTCGGTTGTGGTGGGGTTCTGCTTCAACATGTCCGCACAGCTTGGTCTACGGACAGGAAAAAAGCCGCCGTAAAAGCGACATGGCGCGCTTTCCCTTCCCCCTTTGTGGGGGAAGGTGGATTGCCGCGAAGCGGCAAGACGGATGAGGGGTGTTCCAGTGGAGTGAGACGCTTGCGATTGCGGCTTTAGTGAGCGCATTCGCCAAGCTGGAACACCCCTCATCCGTCGCCTTCGGCGACACCTTCTCCCACAAGGGGAGAAGGGGGAGCTCTTCTACCCCTCCGCCGCCTTGCGGAGCGCGGTGGAGGAGAGCGAGGAGCGCGGACCGTGGATGAAGGTCCAGGCCGGCGCCGGCATGCGGGCAAGCAGCGGCGCGTCGCCCTCGTCGATACGGGCATAGTCGAAGGTTTTGGCGACGACCGACGATAGGAAGGAGAGCGTGGCGCCCGGACGATCGATGACCGCGATCGGGAAGGTCAGCACGATCTCGCGCCAGCGCTGCCAGCGGTGGAAGTCGCGCAAACTATCCGCGCCCATGATCCAGACGAAATCCACGCCCGGGTTGCGCGCCTTGACCAGGGCAAGCGTGTCGGCGGTGTAGCGCGCATGCTGCGCCGCCTCGAAGGCGGTTACCTTGATCTTCGGGTTCCTGGCGATCTTTTCGGACAGCTCGACACGCTCGGCGAGCGGCGCCAGTTCGCGCGCGCTTTTCAGCGGATTGCCGGGCGTCACCATCCACCAAAGCTGGTCGAGCGCGAGCCTTCTCAACGCGATCTCGGCGACCAGCGCATGACCGGCATGCGGCGGATTGAACGAGCCGCCGAACAGACCCACCGTCAGCCCTCTGGCGGCATGCGGCATGCGAAGGTAGCGGGCGGGGACTGGCTGCTCAGCTTGGGAAAGCATGGTGCTAGGCGCCCCCCTCTGCCCTGCCGGGCATCTCCCCCTCAAGGGGGGAGATTAGCAGCTCGTGCGCAGAGGCAAATCTTGCAGCGTGGGCGATTGGCGAAGCCCTAAATGCCAGCCAATTTCCCCCCTTGAGGGGGAGGTGGCCGGCAGGCCAGAGGGGGGGGCCTTGGCGCAAAGGCTCACACTCTAGCGGCAAGCGTCAAGGCCTCACCTGTCCAGACCCGCGCACGCGGTATTTGAACGAGGTGAGCTGCTCGACACCGACCGGTCCGCGTGCATGCATCTTGCCGGTGGCGATGCCGATCTCGGCGCCCATGCCGAACTCGCCGCCATCGGCGAACTGCGTCGAAGCATTGTGCAAGAGGATCGCCGAATCGATCTCGTTGAAAAAGCGCTCAGCCGCAGCCGTATCCTCGGCGACGATCGCCTCGGTGTGGTGCGAGGAAAACGTCTCGATATGCTCGATCGCGCCGGCGACGCCGTCGACCAGCTTCACCGCGATGACGGCGTCGAGATATTCCGTCACCCAGTCGGCATCGGTCGCCGGGCTGGCGTCGGCGAAGGCTTCCATCACCTCGGCATCGGCATGGATCTCGCAGCCGGCGGCGTGCAGCGCTTCCAGGATCGGCACCAGATGCGTGGCGGCCACCGCGCGGTCGACCAGCAAGGTCTCGGCCGCGCCGCACACGCCTGTGCGCCGCATCTTGGCGTTGACGGCGATATTGACCGCCATGTCGAGCTTGGCTGAGCGGTCGACATAGAGATGGCAGATGCCTTCCAGATGCGCGAAGACCGGCACGCGCGCCTCGGTCTGCACGCGTCCGACCAGGCTTTTGCCGCCGCGCGGGATGATGACATCGAGATTGCCGCCGAGACCTTTCAGCATCTCGCCGACGGCGGCGCGGTCGGTGGTCGGCACCAGTTGGATGGCGACCTGCGGCAGGCCGGCGGCCTTCAGCCCTTCGAGCATGCAGGCATGGATCGCGGCCGAAGAATTGATCGAGTCCGAACCGCCGCGCAGGATCACCGGATTGCCGGCCTTTAGGCAGAGCGCGCCGGCGTCCGCCGTCACATTCGGGCGGCTCTCATAGATGACGCCGATGACGCCGAGCGGCGTGCGCACGCGTTCGATGCGGAGCCCATTCGGCCGGTCCCAGGCCGCAATGGTTTCGCCGACCGGATCCTTGAGCGCGGCGATCTCGCGAATGCCGTCGGCCATCGCCTTGATGCGCGCGGGATTGAGCTTCAGCCGGTCCATGAACGAACCCGACAAGCCGGCCTCCTCGCCATTCGACGTATCGATGGCGTTGGCGTCGAGAATGGCCTGCTCGTTGCGCAGGATGGCTTCGGCCATGGCAACCAGCGCATCGTTCTTGGCCCTGGTGGAAGCGACGGCCAACGGTTGGGCGGCGGCGCGAGCGCGACGGCCGATATCGGCCATCAGCGCCACGGTGTCTTCGCCGGACTTTTCATGCAGCTTCAGCATGGTTCATCCCTCCGCCCCATCTCTTCATTCCACGCAACCCAACGGAAAACCGCTCCACGCGTTTCCTGGAATTGCTCTAGTCGTCGGCCAATACTTGGTCGCCGGCAACACTTACAACAAGGTCATCGCGATGGATCATCGCCGATCGCGCCTCATAGCCGAGGACGTTTTCGATCTCGGCCGTCTTCAGGCCTGCGATCCTTACGGCATCGGCGGCATCGTAGGCAACCAGCCCGCGCGCGATCTCGCGGCCCTCCGGAGACAGGATCGCCACCGTATCGCCGCGCGAGAAATTGCCGCTGACCAGCTTGACGCCGGCAGCCAGCAGCGACTTGCCCGACATGAGCGCACCGACGGCGCCGGCATCGACGGTGAGCCGGCCGGCCGGTTCGAGCTGCCCGGCGATCCAGGTCTTGTAACCCTTCACCGGATTGGGGCTCGGCTTGAAGAAGGTCGAGCGTTCGCCGCGTTCGATCGCCATCAGCGGCGACAGCCTGGTGCCAGAGGTGATGATCATGGCGGTGCCGGCGGCATTGGCGATCTTGCCGGCGTCGAGCTTGGTGCGCATGCCGCCGCGCGACAGTTCGGACGCGGCCGCGCCTGCCATCGCCTCGATATCCGGCGTGATGCGGTCGACCACCGGGATGAACTTCGCTTGCGGGTCCTTGGCCGGCGGCGCCGTGTAGAGCCCGTCAATGTCGGAAAGCAGCACCAGCAGGTCGGCGCCCATCATCGTCGCCACCCGCGCCGCCAGCCGATCGTTGTCGCCATAGCGGATTTCCGACGTCGCCACCGTGTCGTTCTCGTTGATGACCGGCACCGCCTTCATCTTGAGCAGGGTCGAGATCGTCGCGCGCGCATTGAGATAGCGGCGGCGTTCCTCCGTATCGCCGAGGGTCAAAAGGATCTGGCCCGACTTCAGCCCGTCCTTGCCGAGCGCGTCCGACCAGGCGCCGGCAAGCGCGATCTGACCGACGGCGGCCGCCGCCTGGCTCTCCTCGAGCTTCAGCGCGCGTCTGCCGAGGCCGAGAATGGTGCGCCCGAGCGCGATGGCGCCCGAGGAGACGACGAGCACCTCCGCGCCCGCATCGGCAAGCACCGCAATATCGCCGGCAAGCGAGGTCAGCCAGTCGCGCTTCAAACCTGTCGCGCGGTCGACGAGCAGCGCCGAACCGATCTTCACTGTGATGCGCCGGTATGATCTCAGCGATTTCATGGGTCTTATCGCCAGCGCGTGTCGACAGGAGCCGGAACGGCATCGCGCGCTTGCGCGACCACCGTCATCAGCGCGCGCAGCACGGCCTCGACGCCTTCGCCAGTGACGGCCGAAAGCAGCATCGGCGCGCGGCCGGCGGCGCGCTTCAGCGAGGCCGCCTTCTTCTTGCGGGCGTCCGCGTCGAGGATGTCGACCTGGCTGAGCGCGACGATCTCAACCTTGTCGGTCAGCCCATGGCCATAGGCTTCGAGCTCGGCGCGCACCGTCTTATACGCCTTGCCGGGATTTTCCTCCTGTGCGGAGACGAGGTGCAGCAGCACGCGGGTGCGCTCGACATGGCCGAGGAAGCGGTCGCCGATGCCCACCCCCTCATGCGCCCCCTCGATCAGGCCGGGAATGTCGGCGAGCACGAACTCGCGGCCGTCGATGCGAGCGACGCCGAGGCCGGGATAGAGCGTGGTGAACGGATAGTCGGCGATCTTCGGCTTGGCCGCGGTGACGGCCGCAAGGAAGGTCGACTTGCCGGCGTTGGGCAGGCCGACCAGGCCGGCATCTGCGATCAGCTTGAGCCGGAGCCAGATGCTCAGCTCCTCGCCCGGCAGGCCGGGATTGGCGCGCCGCGGCGCCTGGTTGGTCGAGGTCTTGAAATGCTGGTTGCCGAAGCCGCCATTGCCGCCCTTGGCAAGCAGGAAGCGCTGGCCGACGACGGTCAGGTCGCAGATCAGCGTCTCATTGTCCTCGGCAAAGATCTGCGTGCCGGCCGGCACTTTCAGCGTGATGTCGGCGCCCTTGGCCCCGGTCATGTTGCGGCCCATGCCGTGCATGCCGGTCTTGGCCTTGAAATGCTGCTGGTAGCGATAGTCGATCAGCGTGTTCAGCCCGTCGACCGCTTCCGCCCACACATCGCCGCCGCGGCCGCCATCGCCGCCATCCGGCCCGCCGAACTCGATGAACTTTTCGCGCCGGAACGACACCGATCCGGCACCGCCATCGCCGGAACGGATGTAAACCTTGGCTTGGTCGAGGAATTTCATCGTTTCAAGTTTCTGCTATTGCACTTGCGGGATTGCTCTAAACCAAGGCAGAGCCGAGGGCGAGGCCGAATTGCGACTAAAGCGCCGGATGCCCTTTCGGCGCGCACGCGGTAGCACTGGCGGGGACTAAAGGGGCGCGGGAATGAAGATCGTTTCCTACAACATCCAATACGGCATCGGCCTCGACCGCAAATACGATGTCGGGCGCATCGCCGACGCCGTGCGCGGCGCCGACGTAATCGCGCTGCAGGAAGTGACCCGCAACAACCCGCGCAACGGCGACCGCGACATGGTGGCCGAGATCAGCGAGGCGCTGCCCGATTATTTTGCCGCTTATGGCAGCAATTTCGAGGTCAATATCGGCTCGCGCCTCGAGAACGGCCGCGCCATCTCGACCTCCTTCCAGCTCGGCAACATGGTGCTGTCGAAGACACCCATTCATCTGTCGCGCAATCTCCTTCTGCCGCGCAGCCGCAGCCTCGAGGCCATGAACTTCCAGCGCGGCGCGCTCGAAGCGCTGATCGAGACGCCGCTCGGCTTCATCCGCTTCTACTCCACCCATCTCGACCACCGCAGCCCGGTCGAGCGCCAGAGCCAGATCCGCTTCCTGCGCCAGCGCCTCCTGAACTATGCGCTCGAAGGCGGCGGCCTGTCGGGCATTCCCGAGATCGGCCTGCCGGACCTGCCCTATCCGGAAGCCTTCATCGTCATGGGCGACTTCAACATGCTGCCGGGCTCGCCCGAATATGTCGAGCTCGCCGGCCGCCCGGACCATGAGTTTGGCATGCCGCTGACCGCCGATCTTGCCGTCGACGTCGCCCAGCGCCTTGCCGTCGCCGACCTCGTCACCTGGGTCGACCCCGACCGCCCAGACGACAAAAGCCGCCACAAATGCATCGACTACATCTTCACCAGCGCTTCGCTGGCCAGATCGCTGAAGCGTCTATGGTCCGACCGGGACGCCGTCGGCTCCGATCACCTGCCGCTCTGGGCCGAGCTGGGCTGAATTCTGAACTCCCCCTCATCTGGCCGCTACGCGCCACCTTCTCCCCGAGGGGAGAAGAGGTTGGCGTCGGCGCCTACCAGCTCCTCTCCCCTTGGGGAGAGGTCGGATTGCTCCGAATTGCCCTTTGCAATTCGGCTGGCAATCCGGGTGAGGGGGCGCTTGCCCAGCCCTGTGAAGCAATCGTCAAAAATGAATCCAATTCCTCAGGCTCGTCCAGGTCTTCCTGTCGAGCCTGTAGCGCTCGACCGGCACCTGGCCCGCGACGATCGAGTTCAGCATGCCCTGGCCGGCATACTGGAAGCCGCATTTGTGGATGACCCGGCGTGAGGCCGGATTGATCACCCTTGTCGAGGCATGCAGCACCTGGATCGAGGTCCGCTGGAAGGCGAGGTCGACCAGGGCGTGCGCGGCCTCGGTGGCATAGCCGCGCTTCCAGTAAGGCTCGCCGATCCAGTAGCCCAGTTCCAAGCCGCGATCGGTGGTGTTGAGCCCGGCGCAGCCGACGAAGGTGCCGGTATCCTTGAGCGTCAGGGCATAGACGATGCCGGCGCGGCGCGACGCCGCCATGGCGAGGAAGGTGCGGCCCTCGGCTTCGCCATAGGGATGCGGCATGCGGGCCAGCATTTCGGCGACATGCCGGTTGTCGGCCAGCGTGACGAGTTGCTCGAGATCGCTCTCGCGCGGGGCGCGCATGCCCAGTCGCTCGGTGGTCAGCTCCGGGCAATCGATCGCGTAACTTTCGTCTTCGGAGTCTTCCGCTTCGGCAACCATTTTAGTCCTCCAGGGCAAGAAAAAATGAAAAAGGAGAGAGGGCAAACCCATCTCTCCTGATCCTTTTCCTGGCCGGGCCAGACACCGGTTCCCGAGATGGGCGCCGGTGTTATGGTGCGGAACCGGCTACTCCGCTGCTTTGGTAATCGGGTTCACCGATACGTAGGTTCGGCCGTTGGCTTTCTTGTTGAAGGTGACTGCGCCGGCTTCGAGCGCAAAAAGGGTGTGGTCCGTGCCCATGCCAACATTGGTGCCCGGATGCCATTGCGTGCCGCGCTGACGAATAATGATGTTGCCGGCGATGACGGCTTCGCCGCCGAACTTCTTCACGCCGAGACGCTTGGAGTGCGAATCGCGACCGTTGCGCGACGAACCGCCAGCTTTCTTGTGTGCCATTTGACTAACTCCGATGCGCCCTGAGGCGCTTGAATGGTCTTATGAACGCGTTCGCGTTCCGTTTCAAGTGCGCACCGGCGACGATTGTCGCCGGGCCATCTTATTTCAACCTGCCTTACTTCTTCGCCAGTTCCTTGGCCTGCTCGCGCCAGTCCTTGATCTGGTCGGCGCTGAACGGCATGTGCTCGTCGATCTTGGCGACATCCTTGTCGGTGAGCTTGGCGAGCTGCGCGAAGGTGACGATGCCCTGTTCGGCGAGGTCCTTCGCCGCGACCGGGCCGATGCCCTTGATCACGGTCAGGTCATCCGGCTCGCCCTTCGGCGCCTTGAACAGCGGCGCGGCCTTTGCCTCTTCGCCGGAAGCGGCCTCAGACTTGGGCTCCTTCTTGGCCTTGGCCTCCTTCGGAGCGGCTTCGGCCTTTGCCTCGGCGGCGACTTCCGCCTTGGCTTCGGGGGCCTTGGCCTCTGCCTTGGCGGCGGCCTTCTTCGACGGCTTGGCGCCGCCCAGCAGGATCTCGGCGATCCTGACGGTGGTCAAAAGCTGGCGGTGGCCGATCTTGCGGCGCGAATTCTGGCGGCGGCGCTTCTTGAAAGCGATGACGGTGCGGTTCTTACCCTGCTCGACGACTTCCGCCGTGACCAGAGCGCCATCGACGAACGGCGCGCCGAAGGTGACATTCTCGCCCTCGCCATGCGCGAGCACATTGCCGATCTCGACGATGTCGCCGACCTTGGCTTCGAGTTTCTCGATCTTCAGGAGATCGTTGGCGGCGACGCGATACTGCTTGCCGCCCGTTTTGATGACTGCGAACATTTTTTGCCTTTCGCTGTTCGGTCGGCCTCGATGAACCGCCTCGGGCGGTTCGGCCGTCTTTTTGTCAGTCTGCGGGTTCAAAAAACAAGCGGCGCGGAAAAGCCTCCACGCCGAATGCGGGCTGTCCCTAACCGAAGGTTGCGCCGGAGTCAAGGCAAGCGGCTTGTCCTTGGAGAGGCCGCGAGCGACGTTGCCGGCAAATATCGTTCCGTCCCGTCGCAATCGCTTTTTGCGGAAGCTGGAAATCGGGCGAATAGGGCCTTGTAACCGGAGCAGTCAGCCGTTATCTAGTGCGCCGCGCCGGCAACGGCCGACCATGACCTCGCGGAGAGGTGGCAGAGTGGTCGAATGCACCGCACTCGAAATGCGGCATACTCGCAAGGGTATCGGGGGTTCGAATCCCTCCCTCTCCGCCACTGGGTTGATCTAACTATCTGGAAAAACAGGATCTTCCTGACTGCATCAAATCCATCCCCATTATCTTCCCCACTTGCCGTCTCAGGTTGAATGTAGGCAGTTCGTCGGCAGCCCGGCTTTCCGTTGCTGCGCCATGTCGTTACCCTACCCACCCGTACCCCCGGCAGTAGCGGGATGGCCTTCAGCGCATTGCAGACTAAGCACTACGAAGGCCGGCAAAAAATCGCGCAAAAAATTTCCAAACGCCGACGCGTTGTCGGCTCAAGAGCATCAGGCTGCGCGATCCGCTACCCCTTTTCTGACGCCGAGATCGCGGGAAATGTAGACCATTCTCCTAAGAAAATTTACTACGCCTGCGTTACCGATTGGTCTCACGATAAGGCACGAATAACATGAAGGCTGCCGAAATCTACGATGCCGCATTCCTTACAAGCTTGATAGATCATCGGCGCGAGGAACCCGACATTGAGTACAAGGCCTGGCTGGATCTCTCCTCTCCAGAAGCCCGGGCCAAGATCGCCAAGCACCTTTGTGCTCTATCCAATTTTGGTGGCGGCTGGTTGGTTTTCGGCATTGCCAATGACGGAAGCTATTCCGAACCACATCCGGAGAACTTACAGGGTTACCATCAGGACACAATCAACGGTATAGTGGACAAATATCTCGCTCCGGCTTTTCATTGCCAGGTGTACAACGGCACCTCGTCTGTAACCGGAAAGTTATATCCAATAGTAAGGGTGCCTCCGCACGGAGTGACTCCTATTTGCGCAAAGGCGAATGGACCTATTGTTGGAAAGACGATTTCTGGAGTTGCACAGGGGGTCCATTATATTAGAGTACCTGGACCAAAATCGGTTCCCGTGGAATCACCAAGTCTTTGGAGGGAATTGATTCACAGATGTGTAGTCAACGAGCGTGAGAGTTTACTTGGATCGATAGGGCGGCTATTTGATCGACCGGCTCAGTTGGTTGAGGCTAATGCTCTCGACCAATTGATCATGGATGCCGAATCTCTTTGGATTGACAGCGTTCCGGAAAGCGGTTGGCCGGCGGATCCGAAGACAACGCGGACTATTTTCGCTTTCCGTTTGCTTGGCCCTGAAAGACAAAGGCCAGAGCCTTTAGCACTGAAGGCGCTCCAAACAGCGCTGCGGCAAGCGTCGAATGTGGCGGATGCCGCTATTCAACAGGGATGGTCGTTCTTTTTGGAATCCGGCGGCGCTGGGCAACGCCCCAAAGTCACATTGGTGAACGAGGTGGAGGGCTATGAGGCCTTGATGGTCGCAGACGGCGACAGTTTCAGCATGACACCCACGCTTTGGCGCGCAATGATAGACGGAACCGGATTCGAAATTAGGTTGCAGGATGAGGATTCCAGTTGGCTGATAGACGCGGTAAATGCGCGTCGTTCCAGGGTTTGGCTGGCCGGAGATCGCCTTGCCCCGATACTGCAACTTCGTCGCGCCTGGCAGTTTCTTGCGTTTGTCCGAGCGTTCGCGAGCAATTTTCCGGACGCCGTAAGTGTCCAGCTGTCTGTCGATTATAAAGGATTGGCTGGGCGCTCTCTCGACGATCCGATGCCCGGGCGCCTTATGGGGTTCTACCCGGTCGCTCATGTCGATCAACGACGCGAGAAGATTGAGAGCTCTGTTGAGGCGCTTGCAGGCGACGGCATAAACGAGGCGGCAATCAAGCTTCTTTCTCCCATCATACGGCTCTTCGACGGCCATGACATTTCGTCTGGCGGATTGATATCGCGGCTACACAAATAATCGGACGCCCCCGATCATTCCATTGAGCTAGGAGTTCAGCCAACGGAATGATGCTGGCTGGCTCGTCAGCATACCGCATTGCCATTCCCGATCTGATCGAGTCTATTGCCGCGAAAAGCATTCAGGGGAGGCACCATGGCAGCGGGACGCGTAACGCAGGCGGAAATCAACAAGGCGGCTTGGGCGGCCTGCGACACCTTCAGGGGCACGGTCGACGCGTCAGTCTACAAGGACTACGTGCTCACCATGCTGTTCCTGAAATACATCTCAGATGTGTGGAAGGACCACTATGAGGCCTACCGCAAGGAGCACGGCGACCATCCCGACCTAATCGACGCGTTGATGAAGAACGAGCAGTTTGTGCTGCCCAGAGGCGCGAGCTTCTATGACCTTTTTGGCCACCGTCACAAAGCCGGCAATGGCGAGCGGATCGACAAGGCGCTTCATGCCATCGAAGAGGCGAACGGCAACAAGTTGCGCGATGTGTTCCAAGACATCTCCTTCAACGCCAACAAGCTCGGCGACGAGGAGCAGAAGAACGATATCTTGCGGCTGCTGCTTGAAGACTTCGCCAAGGACAGCCTCGACCTCAGGCCAAGCCGGGTCGGTAGCCTCGACATCATCGGTGGCGCTTACGAATATCTCATCTCGCGTTTCGCGGCATCCGCCGGCAAGAAGGCCGGTGAGTTCTATACGCCCGCCGAGGTCTCCACCTTGATGGCGCGGCTGGTTGAGCCCCAGGAAGGTGATGACATCTGCGATCCTACATGCGGCTCGGGCTCACTCCTGATGAAGTGCGGCAAAGAGATCACCCTGCGAACCGGTTCCAGGAAATACGCGCTTTACGGCCAAGAGGCGATCGGCTCAACCTGGGCGTTGGCCAAGATGAACATGTTTCTGCATGGCGAAACCAACCACCAGATCGAGTGGGGCGATACGATCGGCAATCCGAAGCTGCGAACGGCAGACGACAAGTTGCGTCATTTCGACGTCGTCGTCGCCAATCCACCCTTTAGCCTCGACAAATGGGGATCTGAAAAAGCCGCCACCGATCGCTTCGGCCGCTTCCGCCGTGGCCTCCCCCCGAAGACGAAAGGCGACTACGCCTTCATCCTGCACATGATCGAGACCATGAAGCCGAAAACAGGCCGCATGGCCGTTGTCGTTCCGCATGGTGTGCTCTTCCGGGGAGCTAGCGAGGGCGAAATCCGACGCAGGCTGATAGAGGAGAACCTTCTGGATACGGTCATCGGCCTCCCCGAAAAGCTGTTCTTCGGCACCGGCATCCCCGCTGCCATCTTGGTGTTCCGCAAGAAAAAGCCCGACGACACTGTGCTCTTCATTGACGCCAGCCGCGACTATGAGGAGGGCACCAACCAGAATCGTTTGGGCGAGGAGCAGTTGCTCAGGATTTTCGCCGCATTCGACGACCGTGCCTCGGTCGACAAATATGCATACCTGGCAACAGCTAAGCAGATCGCTGACAACGACTTTAACCTAAACATTCCGCGCTACGTCGACACTTACGAGAGCGAGGAGGAAGTAGACCTAGTGGCAGTGCGAGCAGAGCGCATGAAGCTGAAGCTCACAATGGCGGACCTTGAGAAAAAGATGGAAGGGTATCTGAGAGAATTGGGTCTCGCATGAAGGTCCTAGAACCAAGGTTGGGCGACTATTTTGTAAGCCGCCGAGAGCGCGGAGAGCTAGGTCTGCCTACGTTATCAGTGACCGTCGACCGGGGGCTAGTTTTGCGTGAAAGTCTAGAGCGCAGAACCGAGACCACGCTGGCCCCAGAACAGCATCTGCGTGTCTATCCTGGTGATATTCCGTATAACATGATGCGGATGTGGCAAGGGGCATCAGGTCTTGCAGATCGAGACGCAGTTGTTAGTCCGGCCTATGTTGTTTTGACTCCCGGAAAAAATGTCGATCCGCGTTTCGCGGCATACCTTTTTAAGCTGCCGGAGATGATTCATCGATTCTGGGCCTATTCATACGGCCTGACCGAAGATCGACTACGGCTCTATTTCAACGATTTTAAGCGTATCCCAAGAGCATTGCCTCCGCTGCCCGAACAGAAGAAGATTGCGGAAATCCTATCAACTTGGGATGCTGCGATTGCGACAGCCGAAAAGCTTGCGACCAACGCCAAGGCCCAGAAGCGTGCGCTCATGCAGCAATTGCTTACGGGCAAGCGGCGGCTGACGGGATTTGAAGGGCAAAAGTGGGCGCCCGCGAGGCTGGGAGACGCTTTGGATATCGCTTATGGGAAGTCGCCGAACGGAATCATCTCAGAGAATGGGAGTTATCCGATTGTCGGTACCGGCGGCGTGACCGGAAGAACGAACGAAAGAATTACGAAGAATCCTGTTATCGTTGTTGGCCGGAAGGGCACAATAGACAAACCATTCATGGTTGAAACCCCGTGCTGGCCCATTGATACTACATTCTATTGTCAGGCCAAAAAGGGTAGCGTGCTTCGGTGGGCATATTACATGCTTCAGACAATCGGCTTGAGGAAGTACAATGAGGCATCGGGCGTACCCAGTTTATCCCGGGATACCCTCAGAGCTATCCATGTCTGGTGTCCATCCGAACAGGAACAGTTGGCAATTGCGGATGTTCTCCTTGTTGCGGAGGATGCGGTCGGCCGCTTGGAGGCTAAGGTTGCACTACTGAAATCTGAAAAGCTTGGTCTCATGCAGCAACTGTTGACTGGCAGGCGGCGGGTGATGGTGTGAACGCCCTTGAACGCCCAACGACCGACGAGGAAACCCAGGCCAAAATTCCGGCGCTCGCTCTGCTGATCAAACTTGGCTGGTCCTATGTGTCGCCCGCCGTGTGTCTCGCCCTGCGTGGCAGCGAGCGAGCGGTGCTGCTGGAATCGATCCTCCGCGAGTATCTCTCCGCCTTCCGCTTTGCCTATCGCGGCGCGAGCCACGCGTTGTCTGCCGGCGGCGTTGCCCAGGTGATAAAGGCGCTCAACGATGCCGGCCTCAACGAAGGCTTGACGCCGGCAAACGAGCGGGCCTGGAAGCATCTCGCCCTCGGGATAACCGTCTCCGAGTTCATGCCGGACGGACACAAGCATTCCGTCACCGTACCGCTACTCGATTTCGCCGACCCAAGCACAAACCGCCTCCAGGTAACCGAGGAGCTTTCCGTTGAACGCGAGGGCGGCTTTGGTCGCTTCCGACCCGACATCGTTCTTTATGTCAACGGTGTGCCGCTCGCCATCATCGAGGCCAAGCGCCCGACCGGAAGTCATGCCGAAAAGCTGATGCTGGCCGAGGGCGTCTCGCAGCACCTCCGCAACCAGAAGCCGGACGGGATCCCAGCACTCTATGCCTATGCCCAGCTTCTTCTTTCCATCTCCGGGCAGGATGGCAAATACGCCACGACCGAGACTCCAGCCAAATTCTGGTCCATGTGGCGCGAGGAGGAAATTCCCGCCGCCGCGATCGACACGATCGTCAACGCCAAGCTGACACCGCAGCAGCATTCCGCGTTGTTCGCCGAGCGCCCGGCCCATGTCCGCACATTCTTCGACGGCCTCTGGTCGAAGCCTGTCGCCGCCACCGGCCAGGATCGGCTCATCGTCTCCCTTCTGCGACCCGATCGCCTGCTGGAGTTCGTCCGCTACTTCCTCCTCTTCGATCGCAAGCTCGGCAAGATCGCCGCCCGCTATCCCCAGGTGTTCGGCATCAAGTCGATGCTGGCGCGGATGGAAAAGCGCAACCGCGACGGCGGCCGCGAGGGCGGCGTCATCTGGCACACCACCGGCTCCGGCAAGTCCTTCACCATGGTCTTTCTGCTCAAGGCGCTGTTGATCCATCACGCCCTCGCCCGCTGCCGCATCATCGTCATCACCGATCGGGTCGACCTGGAGCGACAGCTATCGACCACCTTCATGGCGGGCGGCGCTTTCGGCTCTGCGCTAGCGACGAAGAAGGACGGGGAGAACGCCAAGGCCACCTCCGGTCGCGACCTAGCGCGGCGCATCGGCTCCGGTACGGAGCGCATCATGTTCACCCTGCTGCAAAAGTTCAATTCGGCGACACGCTTCAAGGAATGCCACAACGGTTCGCAAGACCTCATTGTGCTGGTCGACGAGGGGCACCGCAGCCATGGCGGCGAGAACCATGAGCGGATGCGCAAGGCCCTGCCCAACGCCGCCTTCATCGCCTTCACAGGTACGCCGCTTCTGAAGGACGACAAGACGCAGAACAAGTTCGGCCCGATCCTTCACGCCTACACCATGCAGCGGGCGGTGGAGGACGGGACGGTGACCCCGCTTCTCTATGAGGAGCGCCGTCCGGTGGTAGACGTGAATGCCGAGGCAATCGACAAATGGTTCGACAAGATCACCACCGGGCTCTCCGACAAGCAGCAGTCCGACCTCAAGAAGAAGTTCGCCACCCGTGGCAGCGTCTATCGCGCCGGCAACCGCATCGACCTCATCGCCTGGGACATCGCCAGGCATTTCTCGCAAAACTTCAAGGAGCTTGGCACTGGGCTCAAAGCGCAACTGGCGACCGATAGCAAACTCTCCGCCATCCGCTATCAGCAGGCGCTCGACGCCACGGGTCTCGTCACCAGCGCCGTCATCATCTCGCCGCCCGACACCCGCGAAGGCCATGAGGATACCGACGAGTCGAAGACCCCTGAGGTCCAGAAATGGTGGACGGCCAAGGTCGGCAACGACCCGGAAGGATATGAACGTCGGGTGATCGAGGATTTCGCCACGCCTGGCAAGCCAGACATCCTCATCGTCGTTGACAAGCTGCTGACCGGCTTCGACGAGCCGCGAAACGCGGTGCTCTACATCGACAAATACCTGAAGGAGCACAACCTGCTCCAGGCCATCGCGCGGGTGAACCGGCTGCACGAGGCCAAACAGTTCGGCTTCCTGATCGACTATCGCGGCATCCTGACGGAACTCGATACTTCGCTGAAGGACTACCAGGACCTCGCCCAGCGCACCCAGGGCGGCTACGACATCGAGGACATCGAAGGCACCTTCGCCAGCGTCTCGACCGAGTACAAGCGCCTGCCGGGCCTTCATGCTGCGTTGTGGGCGATCTTCGCCAGCGTCAGGAACAAGGGCGACCGCGAGCAGTTCCGCCTAGTGCTGACGCCGGATTCGGTTCTCGGCGAGGACGGCGTGAGCTATGACCGAAACCAGAAGGTGCGCGAGGATTTCTATGCGGCACTGACAGAGTTCGGCATGTGCCTGAAGCTGGCGCTTTCATCCCGCGCCTTCTTCGAGGATGGCTCCTTCAGCGAAGCGACGATCGCCGACTACAAGAAGGACCTGAAGTTCTTCACCGAACTGCGCATCCAGGCCAAGCAGGACGCCATGGAGACGGTCGACTTCTCGGCGTATGAGGAGCAGATACGCAAGCTGGTCGACAAGCAGGTCATTGGCGTCGAGATCAAAGAGTCTGAAGGCGTCATCGACCTCACCGGCTTGGCAGAGGGCAACCAGGCCGACTATGACGCGACCGGCTGGAGCGACGACAAGACCCGCGCCGAAACAGATGTCATCAAGACCCGGCTGACCAAGACCATCGAGCAGACGCTGGCCGATGACCCCTATGCCCAGGCGGTCTTCTCCGACCTGCTGCGCCAGGCGATCAAGGAGGCTGAAGCCCTCTTCGACCATCCCCACAAGCAATACATCCTGTTCAAGGACCTTGAGGAGAAGGCGAGGACGCGGGCCAATCCCCATGTCCCCGACCGCTTTCCGGACAATCCGTATGCACAGGCCTATTTCGGTCTCTTCCCGCTGGTCCTGGGTGAGGTCGCGGCAAGGAATTGCGGCGAGGACTGGCTTGTCGCCGAGGCCTTCCATATCGACGGGATTGTGAACAACGCCGTGGCGTCGTTCTCGATCAACCCGGCCAACATCGAGGCCGAAATTCGAAAACAACTCCTGCCGCGCTATTTCAAGGCGCTGGGAGGGTTGGACAAGGCGCAGGCGCTGGTAGACCGCGTCGTCGAAATCGTGCGACTGGGAGCCTCCCGTGGCACTCTCTGAGCGCAACCTGTCGACGCTGCGCTACGGTGACGAGAACATCGCCTACTCCGTGCGGGTCAACTCTGCCAGGCGCGAGCGCATTGCCATCCATGTTCATCCTGATGGAGCTGTCGAGGTTGAGGCGCCCGAGCACGCCAGTGAGGAGGCCATCCGCAAGGCCGTGATGAAACGCGCCCGCTGGGTTCTCCGGCATGTCACCGATGCCAGGAAACGCTTCAAGCATGTCCTGCCACGCCAATATGTCAGCGGCGAGCAGGCGCTGTACCTCGGCCGCCGCCACGTCCTGAAAATCATACAGGTCCCCAAGGCCGAGCGGTCCATCAAGCTGAAGCGCGGCCTGCTTGTCATAGCGACCGAAAACACCGACAAGGCCGCGCTCCGGGCTCGCTTGCGGGCCTGGTATCGCGTCAAGGCTCGGGACTATTTCGCCGGCCGCATCGAGGCAATCTCCAGGGCACTGCCCTGGGTCCAGGAGCCGCCGCCTTTCCGGTTGCTCGACATGAAGCGACAATGGGGAAGCTGTGCGACGCGCGGCTCGGTCACTCTCAATCCGTTCCTGGTCAAGGCTCCGCGCGAGGCCGTCGACTACGTGATCACGCACGAGCTTTGCCACCTCAGGGAGCACAATCACAGCCCAGAGTTTTTCCGACTTCTCACGCGCTCCATGCCGGGCTGGGAGGCCATCAAGTCGCGACTGGATCACAGCGCGGAAATCATACTGAACGATTGACATGCTCAGATGCGCTAGGACTAGGACCTTCGGCATCGTCTGGTCGCAAGAGTTCCATATGGCTGACACCAAGGACTTGCGCGAGTTCGTAGAGCGTCACGATTGTCGGGTTTCGCTGGCCACGCTCAAGGCCGCTGAGATATTGCTGGCTGAAGCCTGAACGTTCTTCGACCTGCTCCTGTGTGAGGCCCTTCTCCCGCCGTAGGCGGGCAAAGTTCTGGCCTACCAGCTTGCGCATATCCATGCGCTGAGGGATCGCAGTTTACAGATTTGGAGTTTATCAACTATAGTATGTAGGCCGCCTACCTCTCTGCAGGTTTTCGAGATCGCGGTTGCACCCCTTCTCTGCCGTCGACGAAAGACACGAACCGATGTTGAAGCGGCTTTGCAGACGACTATTGAACAGCCTAATGCTCGCGACCCTTGCTGTCCTTCTCGTCCAGATTTCGAGCATATGGCCCTCGAAAGCTGATCTGCTAATCTCCTGCTCGGACAACGGCGATGGAGCGAAGGAAGTCGCTCGCTTGGCGTCCCCTTACCAGTGCATGGCTTGCGTGGATGAGGACGCCATGAAGAGATTCATGCTTACGGCAGTCTATGGCGCCGATGGCTGCCCCCGACCTGCTGTGTTGGACGTGCATGTGCTTGGTCGCATAAATTATGGCGATGCATATTTCTTCCTGAAGAACGCAGATTTCGCGCAGAAGTCCGGGCATAGCTTTTTCAGAAGGCTCTTTCTGAACAGTGATGGTGGGCAAGTCGGTGCGGCGCTGAAAATAGGCGGCGCTGTCAATAGCGTCACGGACACAGCGATCGTCGAGGGGCACTGCTATAGCGCCTGCGTTCTGATTCTGATGGCGGCGAACAGGCGAGTCTACGTAGACGTGGACGTAGGTATCCATAGGATGTCTGTCGACCAGTTGCCGAGCGATGTGGTCATCAATACGGAAAATGTGAGCAGTTACTTTGCCAAAGAATACGACGAGATCGCTAGCTACGCAGAGAGAAATGGCGTGGACAAATCGATCGTCGAAGCGATGAAGTCGGTCCCATCAACCGAGATCAGGCAACTGAGCTACAGGCAGTTGAAGGATTTTGGCCTGGGGTACATCAACACCGCCTATGCCGAGGTGACCCGATATAAGATCTCGCGAAAATATGGCCATCATGGCGTCGCCCAATATGCAGACCTGCTCTCGAAATTCGAGACCTGTGTTGAGAATCTGGGAAACACTTGCTCGGGGAAAGCTCTAGCTCAGTACGACGAAGAAATCCGCGAACTGGAAAAGGCCGCTTCCGGGGCACCCTGACGCAGACTCACGAACAGTTATCGTGTCGCGCTTCCGAGCGAAGTGTCTTGTACGTAGCGTTAGTCCGTTCAGCCAAATTTACTCATCCCTCCAGATCACGCGCCGCTCCCATCGAATTTCCTTTAGACGCCGAAACCGGATACTCATAAGCTCCTGTCCGTAGGCATGGAAGAGTTCGGCGGACATCCACTCCCGCTTACCGCAGGCCTGACAGCGTACCTTTTCGCGCACCTGATCGATCGTGACATTCCCGATGACCTCGCGCAGCTCGACGGGTTTGTAGTGGCGTGTGATGTGACAATGGCCGCAGGAAATCCGCGCGATCTGCCCTGCCTCGTGGGCATGCATTAGCGTCCAAGCCTGACCTCGCGGCCACTTTTCAGGTTGTTCCGGCATCCTCTGAAATGAGGAACATATTCCTCTCTGGTCAAGAGCCTATTGACTCTGATGTTCCCATTTTGTTCACTAGGCTCCTGACAGCCACACGGAGGCCGGTCATGGACATCAAAATGGACGCTAGGGGCGCCACCCCTGAAGAAAAACAGCGCGGTATCGCCGCTGCAACAGCAGTGCTCGACCGCGCCGGCATGACAGCAGAAGACGCAGCCAGCGGCTCGTTCGCTGTCGAGCGATGGGACGATATGGGCTTTCCGCCGGACCAAGAGCCATCTGAAGACGAATATGCTGCGGCGGAGGTTTGGTGGGAGGCAAGCAATGCCGCCATTGAAGCTTGCTGCGAGGGCTGGTCGGATGAAAAACGCATACAGGTTCACGGCCTTAAGCTACTGCACGATCCCGAGACGGAGCTAGCTGACCGCGCGACCGCGCTGGCGCGAATGCGCCAGATCGTCCAAGCGGAGGATGGCCAAGGGGAGACTTGTGACAATCGGGTATTTATCCTCGCGCTCGCCGCCACTGCGGAGGTTCCGGATAGTTGGAAAGCACAGCAACTCGTCAGCGCTGTGACAGTTGCCTATTCGTCGCTGTCACTCGCACGCTTCCACACAGAAGAGCCTATCGAGCCGAAACGCCAGGCGGTGCTCGACGCGATCGATGCGCTTGAAGCGGGATCAGCGCCGCTCAACTGAAAGGCTGCCTGATGTCGACCCATGTCCTTCCAGAGCAGAAAAAGCCGAAGCTCATTGTCGTTGTCGCATTCGACCGCGGCGACGACGGCGAGCTGTTTCCCATGTACGGCCCGGCCGATCAGCAAAGTGAAGAGCGGGCGATCCGAATTGCGAAGACACTCGCTGGCAAGCACGCTGGCGTCATCGCGTGGAGTCGGGATGCCGATCCGGCGCTCGGGGACTACGGGCCGCCGAACACGCTGTTTGTGAGCGGCGATGTGCCTGACATGGAGTGATCAGCGGCAATGTGCGGACGCTACACCAGATATCTGCCATGGTCCGAAATCCACCGTCTCTATAGGTTGACGGCGCCGGCTGACATCGGTCGCAACGATGCGCCGCGCTACAACATCGCGCCCACCGACGAGGTGCCTTTCATCACCGCCGCAGATGACGGCAACCATAAGGTTCGCTCGGGCCGATGGTGGCTGGTGCCGTTCTGGGCAAAGGAAATGCCGAAGACGCCGATGTTCAATGCGCGTATGGAGACGGTCGACACCACCCCCGCCTTTCGAGATGCGTTCAAATCGAAGCGCTGCCTGATCCCTGCCGATGGCTTCTACGAATGGACCATCAGCCCCGCCGATCGCGGCAAGGACCCTTGGCACATCTTCCTGCCCGGCCACGCGCCCTTCTCCTTCGCCGGCCTTTGGGCTTACAACAAGGCGCTGGACATCACGAGCTGCACGATGGTCACCGAGCCGGCCGGTGAGCCGATGCGCCAGCTGCACGATCGACAGCCCGTGATCCTAGACCCCGACTATTACGATGCCTGGCTGAACGCCGAGACGCCGGTAGCCGATCTCAGGGAGCTGCTCTCGCATGACATCAATGGTCAACTCCAATTCAATCGCGTCGGCCGAGAGGTGAATTCGGCAGCGATCAACAAGCAGCCCAACGATCACTCCGGCCTTGTCGGACCCATCAATCCGCTATGAGCGACGCGATCAGAATGCCACGCCCGGAATACGCCACGCCGGCCGGCGTGCAGCATCACTTTTGTGAGCATGACGGCTGCGGCAAGGATGCGGGTTGGGGCTTCGCCAAGCCGAAGCAGGCGCCGCATTGGTTCTGCTATGAGCACCGCGCCGAAGGTGAGCAATTCCTTTAGGAGCATGACCAATGTCTCGTCATCAATTCGTGCATGAACTGGAAAGCACAGCGGACCATATCGCCGACGCTTCTCGGGCTGATTTGCAAGTGTGTTGCGGCGGGCCGCGCTGCTGCTCAGAAACGTGGGCGAAATCAGCCTTGATCCGCGCACCGACGAGGCGCTGACCGGCCTGGCGGCCGAGATGGGAACACCTAAGCCGGATCTGGTGGAAACGATCGTCGGCGAATAGCTCGTCGCCAACGCTTACCTGCCGGTGCCGCGACAGTTGGATGAAGAGAGCACAGTGGACGGCAACGGATGATCAGCGGACCGAAACGCGAAGGCGACTACCCCGACCGAGAGGTCGACTGTCAAGAAGCAATGGAGCCCGGTTTTCAGGCGGTCGTGGATTGCATGTTTGAAGCAGGATGGGCGCGCGGCGAAATCATGCGCTCCCTGCGGCGCCTGATCGCCGCCGATAACATGACGCAGAAGGAAAACGCGAAGGTGGAGGCAGAGCTTGCCATCGCCCGAGCGATGCTGCGGGCGGGGAAAGCGCTTTAATTGTCGCCCTTCGCGGTCGCGGTTTCGTCAAGCTCGGATTCCAGTCCATCGCTCACCGGCTTGGGCTCGGTGCCAATTGGCACGCCGTGTCGGCATGCTCGGCCCAATAGTCCGGCACAGTCCGTTCCTTGCCGTCCTTGCGCGCCTGCTGACCGTACATCCAGGCGTAACCAACTCGCTCCTGGTCCTTTTTCGCAACTGCCATTTGAAGCGCCCCTCTAAAGAAGCAAGGCCGCCATCATGCCGACTTGCGGGCCGGTTTGTCACCTTTGGCCTTGATGCCTTCCTTGGCCAGGCTCTTTTTCAGAACGGTCGCCAGATCGACCACGTTTTCCTTGGGCGGCGGCGTCGGCTTGGGCGGCTTCTTGCCCTTGCGCTTGGCATCGATCATGGCGATCAGCGCATCCTCATAGGTGTCTTCGAACTTAGATGGATCGAATTTCGTCACCTTCTTGTCGATCAGCAGTCCGGCGATCTCCAGAAGGTCCTTGTCGTATTTAGGGGTCTTCAGATCGTTGAAGACGCTGTTTTCCGAAATCATCTCGTTATGCGTGCGCAGCTCGGTCAGCAGCATTCCCTTGCCGAAGGGTTGGATCACGACCTCTCGACCCCGCTGATAAAGAACAACGCAGGATCGAGCGGCTACCCGCTTGTTCGCCATGGCTTCCCGAATCACATTGAATGCCTTGGCAGCGGCGCGGTCGGCCGGAATGACGTAATAGGGCTTTTCAAGATATCGTGTGTCGATGTCGTCGATCGCAACGAAGCTGTCCACTTCCAGCGTGTGGTGCGACGTCAGTTTGAGCTTCTTGATTTCGCTCGGTTCTATTTCGAGAAACTCGCCCTTCTCGGCCTCGTAGCCTTTGATCTGGTCTTCCGCGGGAACCACGTCGCCGGTCCCTTCGTCGACATAGGCGCTCTTGACGGGAAGTCCGTCCTCGCGGTTCAAGATCTTGAAATGGACCTTGCCGGTTTCGGTGGTGGCGCCGACCAGCTTGACGCCACAGGTTACCGATCCGACCTTGAGGAATCCCTTCCATACCGCGCGTGGTGCCGCCATTTGGTACTCATGATCTTTGGAACATCCTGACGGGGGAAACTTGGCCTCGCCACAATGGTTCCACGCTGTGGCATGAGATCCAGCTGCGGCGATCTGGTGAGCGAGGCGTTCACTCCTCCTCCCAGAAATCCTTAAGCATCGCGTGGCGAAGCTGCTCTTCGCCCTTCAAGAACCGGACTTTGCCCGATAGGCCCGGCTTGAGCCATTCAGCCTTTTCCTTTTTCAGGCCCTTGGGCGGCGGGGCGCCGACCCTGCCCTGCACCTGGTCCCACAGTCGCTGCCGCTTGTCCGCCTTGAAGGTTACGAAGGCGCCGCCCACGTAGCGGCCCTTGTCGGCCATCAGCACCATGGCCGGCTTGCCGCGCTCGCGCTGCACGCCAACGATCTCCATCACCTTCTCGTCGAAGCATTTGATCTTGCGCCACTGCATGGTCGAACCGGAGCGGTAGACGCTATCGAGGCGCTTCGAGACCATGCCCTCAAGGTTCGCCTCGCAAGCCAAATGGTAGACGGCATCGCCAGTGCCAGGCAGCGCTTCGGAGAACTGGACATGGCCGCCGGAGGGGATGAGCGCATGCAAGACCTCCCTGCGGTCCCTCAGCACCATGTCTCTTAGATCGTGGCCGTTGAGGTGCAAGAGGTCGAAGGCGACGAGATACAATTCTTGCGGGCGCCTGGTTATGGCTGATCGGAGCGCATGGAAGTTCGACAGGCCGGCTTCATTCGTGACGATCATCTCGCCCTCGATGATGAAGCTGTCAGCTTTCAGGCCTTCGGCTTCCTTGGCGATCGGCTTGTATTTGGCGGTCCAGTCGATGCCTGACTTTGTGAAAAGCCGGATGCCTTCATCGTCCTTGATGAGCTGCGTTCGATAGCCGTCGAATTTTACCTCGTGGCTCCATTCGTCACCCTTGGGCGGCTGCTCGACCAATTCCGGCTCCATCGGACGGATAAAGGACAGCCGGACCGGCTTACGCATGGCAACCCCGACGCATCACTCAAGTTCGATTCAATAGCGACGGGTCGTTTCAGTTCCGTTAGCGCTTGCTAATGGGAACATTCCGTTGCTGCCATTGTTCACAATGACAGGCCAGGAGAGCAGCGATGGCAGACGATAGGACCAACGGGATTTTCGTGATCGCGACAGAGTGTCGGCGGATGAGGATTACGAGGTCGAGTATTTCGCGAAACAGGTCGGGCTCACGACCCAGCAGGTCGGCGAGCTGATCCGCAAGCATGGAAACGACCGCAAAACGCTGGAGCGTGAGGCGAAGGCACTTGGCAAAAGGAGAGTTGTCTGAGTGGCCACCAGGCTGCGACGAAGCGCTCAGCTTGATCAGGATGGCCATCGAGATGACCTGTCCCGCCGGCGTGCTGCCAAGCCGAGAAATGGTGAATGGCCTTTACGGCCCCGAGCCGATCCATGAGGCCGAGGCGCTTGCCAAGGCCGTCATTGCTACAGTGCAGAAGCTCACCGCATGACAAAGCTCTCTGAGCTCGGCCCACAGCACCCGGTCACCGTGCATATTCCGCCCGGCGCCAAGAATGATTCTGATTTCTAGCGTTGCGAGACCTGCGGCCAAATGGTCGATCTCAAGGATATGCGACAGGTCATGTGGCACCAGTTGCAGGGCGATCATGACGCGCTTGAGATGGACGCCTAGTCTGGAATGCGACGATAGCGGAAGTGATTGCGGATGTGGTCATTGAAGTAGCGGCCTTTGACAAAGGCCGACCGGAACGCGGCGTAAGTTTCCGGCGGCACCTCCTCGAATTCATAGCGCTTGCTGCTGGCCACGAACCAGACGGAGAGAACTCTGGTCGCCGGATCGTATTCGGTTTTCCTGATCGAGGTGGACGGCATTGGCGCACCCGCTGGCTTGCTCATCGCAAACGGCCGGAGCGCGGCTTTTGTTTCAGGAGCACGAACTTAAAACGGCCGCCATGAAGACGATAGCGACCTACGATTCGGCCGCCGGCACCTTCACGCTGGAGAAGGTGTCTGGCGAGGAACATTCCCGATTGCCGACGTGGCTGAACTTCTATCGTCAGCAGATGGAGCGGTATCCAGCTGATGCAGCCAACTACGGGCACGATGTGGAAGCGCTTCAGCACTCGCAGAGTGCATAGACGCACATCTTAGGCTCCATTGAACGGCCGCCGAGCGAACTGGAATACAAATATGGTCCCTCGCGATTTGATCTGACAGTATTGTTGACCTACTTGCGTAGTTGACCCCTATTTACCGCAATGAAAGTTACTGCTAATTTAGGAGATCTTTTTTTGGCGGGGGAATAGATGATAAAAGCGCTCCTCATCATGCTGCCAGTTGCAGCACTCGGAACGTTAGGTAAATGCGGTTTCCAATCCTATCAGCCACCGCCGAAGCCTTGCGATGACCCGCTTAAATGCATATCGATTTCCCTAGTTACTGACAATAAATGCCAGTACCCGTTTGCCTGGAGTACAGGAAATATGTACAAGGCAACAAATTTGAACCCGACAAAGACGATTATTTTCACGTACAATGAGAGGGGCGATCACATCAACTCTACGCTCCCCCCGGAAAAAGTAGCTAAAGACCGACGCGTTCTTCCGGGAATCAGCAATGCGATTGAACTCGGCTGCAAAACCACCGGCAGCGAAGCGGAACACTACGTCATTTGGTCTTATACAAAGGCAGCAGCGTGCTTCGAAAGTGGAAACTGTGTCGTGAGCAAGCCGACGCCAGGCAATCCGCCACCGAAGGTGCGATCTGCGTCATGCGAGCAAGAATGCAGTAGAGGCGGCGACTTTTGCTTGGACGCGTCATTGGATACTTCCAATCCTGACCAGGCTCAACTTAAAAGCGGCTTGTCTAAATTTTCGAATGAGATGCTAACCACTGCGCCTCCTTCCCAGATTGATATTTCGGGGATTGCTGGCGCGATCACAAATATTTCAGGTCGGCAGTGCACGCATGGACCGTTCATGATTGACGATAAATTCAACACTCGATCGGGCGGAAGTGAGTGTGACCTCGGTGTTAAAATTGGCACACCAGATGTTGCTGGAGTTGTTCTCCATCTGCCTTCAACGCTCGAAGGTAGGATGGGAAAACTCGCCGGAAAATTTCAAATTGCTTACCCGGACATTCCGACAGCTGCCACGCTATCTATTTATGATACACAGCCGACTCCAAACGAATACGGCGACGTAATTCGAAAAATTACCGGAACTGGCAATTCTATAATGCTCGAAACCGACCAGACCTACTGTGTTCGCTTCGATCTCGGGTGAGGACGGAGGTGCTTAATGGGTAAAAGAGCCGCTGCCAAGGAACAGGCGATTAGCAAGAAGCGCCTCCTCAAAACACTATTGGAGTTTATACCAGAGGACGACATCCAGATTTCCACCAACGTGGAACCCGCCAGCCTGGTTAAGTTTCGGGTCCGTGTGTCATTGTCGCTGGCTGCTGAGTATACCTTTGAAATTTAGCAATAACCCGCCAACTCTCGGCTGGCGGATTCAGGTTAGCTAGCCGAACGCGCCTGTTATTTCGAAGCTCGCCCCAAGGATTCGTGCAACCTTGATTCAGTTGCCTACGCCTTTAACAGAGCGCAGCTGTTGCGCGGTCCGCTCCTGGATAACCCTTGTTTAGTGGCGAACGTGTCGGCCGCGTGGAATTTTGTAGCCGGATGTCTTGCTGCGCCTTAGTGCCTTTTTCGCCTGCGTCTTTGATAGTCCCACATTTTCCAGAGCACGCCGGAGGTGGCGCCGCGCTGGTCGAGTTACTAAGGACGAAACCCGCCGACCGACGACAGCGACGTGCCGCCTTCATGAGCGTCCCGGTTGCCCTCAACGAAACGAAGTTGGCGCGTGCCGTGGGGACAATTAGACGTCTTTGATTAACCAATTGATTTTTTTCAACTTTTTTATTGAGTTTCCGATTCCGAAAATTAAACTCAGAACCCTCAGATCGCCCCAAGATCGGGCGCCAGTCTTTCGACCGACATCTGGGAGGCGCGTTGGCCGGACCGATGCTGCACGTTTGACAGCAGTCGAAAAACTGGGCGACGCTATCGCAGCAACAAGGGGGCGAGATATACAACCAGTGCGGCCGCGCCGTACGCCACGGCCAATGTGGCGGCAACACATGCGCCGACGACCATGACCCGAGCGATCAAACCAGCCAGTCGCCATTGAAACGCTTCGTCCCGGGTCAATGGAAGTTTGATCCGGGTGGATAGAACAGCTCTTCTTGGTTGGCCTTCTTCGGACGCCCAATGCCCTATCTATATGGGAATGGGAAAGAATGATCGGCGCGGCTTGTCATCGTCCATCTGCGTCATCCACGGAAGCCATTCGTGCCGGGTCAAGAAGCGTGAACCATAGCACAAATTGGAGCCCTAGTAGGTCAGAATCGAACTTGTCCAGCAAGTTCTTGCCGATCTTGAGCGCATCCAGGACGAGAATGCTACCGCATTGTTAGGCGGACGCTTTTGCCAGATCGACGCTTGAAACGAAGATAACCTCGACATCGGCGCCGATGAAGCTTATCGGTTGAGGTTGATCATTTACATTGGACATATTCCCTGCAAGGGAGATTTCACCTCGCCCGGACATCGGTCGGACCGGACACCCCTAAAGGGGTGTGTCCTGTCCGTCCGTCTGTCCGGTGATCGAGGCCCGGCCGGGAGAAGGACCAGTGATCGCCGAAGTGACGATTTCTGACGAGCCGACAATTAAGATGCTCTTTCCCTCTGACCGGATCTTCCCGATATCCTTGAGTCTTTGAAGATCCCGCGCGAACCTCTTGCGTTTCGCGTCCTCCGAGTTTGCGTCGGCATAAAGGCTGGTGTGGGCCCGGTCCTTCAACGTGGCGAGATCGAGCACAATCTCGTCACCCTGCGCGGCTGCGCGATATTTGTCAGTGTTGGGCGCAAGGTCGATGGCGAGTTTCAAGAGCGCGGTCGCTGTTCCCTGCAAATTGCTCGATTTGTCGTTCCGGAGAGCAGTCCCTTGCTGAAGAATAGGCACACAGGTGTTGATGATCTTACCGCCATCGCAAGGGATAGCTTGTTCCGCCAAGTTGAAATAGATCTTCTTGCCGGTGGCGCCATCGCGCTGCTTGACAACTTCCATCACCCTCTGGCCAGATTGGTCCGTAACGAGCAGACTGGTGTCCATGCCCGCAACTAGGACGTTGTTGCCCCTAGGCTCGCGCGAATTCCCTTTCGGGACATGATGCACGAGGCCAACAGCGGCCCCCGTCTTATCGGTGATGCGCCGCAGATGGCTCATAACGGTTGACATCGTCGCCTGGTTGTTCTCGTCGGCACCGGGAATAGCGCTGCTCAACGTGTCGATGACGATCAACTTACAAGAAATCGTCTGGTCTCGCTGAAGCCTGTTGACCTCTGCGATTAGGTCATCGACATAGGCGTCTTCCAGGAGTTTGAAATCGCCGCCTTGCAGGTGGAGAGCATTCAACATGCTCGTGCCCGAGTGTACGGCTTTCCAGCCAGCCGTGCGCATAAGAATGCCATCACGACCCTCGCTGGCGACGTAGACAGCGAGACCCTCGTCGGTCGCACACCCCATCCAAGGGATTCCGCCACTGACCGACAAGACGAGATCAAGGGCAGCGAACGACTTGCCAGCTTGCGGAGCCCCGTAGATCAGGAAGGTGGTCTTCTCATAGATGAGATCTTGCACGACATACGGGCGGTGCAACAGCTTGACCGGCGCGTCAAACGGCACCAGCCGGATACGGCCATGACGTTCTGTATCTCGATCCGGGAGCGGATTGCGTTCGAACGGGGGAATGGCCTCAGGCTTAGGGATCGCGCTCATCCGCCATACTCCGCCACGGCCATGACGACATCGTTCCAATCCCTTCCGGGATCGGGAGGGAGCGCGATACGGACCAAGTGCCCCGCATCCCTCCAGCGATCCGCCATTGACATAGCGGCGTTGCGCCCTGCCTGGTCATTGTCGCCCCAGATAACGAGTTCACCGAATTTGACGGAAGGGAGCAACCGCTTCAGGTTGTCGGCCCCTAGGGCAGCCCATACCGGGCCATGCCCTTCGGCGATCACCGTCATCGCTGTTTCGATACCCTCAGCCACACCCAGCCGGCCACCGACCTCCACGGCCCGCGACAGGCGCACAACGCCGCCACTCTTACGGTGGCCAGACAGACTAGATTTCGCGCCAACCATCTCCGCTTTTCTACCTGTCTGGGGGTCGAGCCGGACAAAGGCAAGCGTCATCGGCTCGCCAGTTTCGAAGTTAGTGACACGTGCGACAAGGGCGGGGGGACGGATGTCGCCCGGCAAGAACCGAATGTCCGAAGCGTTCGGCACAAAGCAGCTGCGGCTCCTCAGGTAAGTCTCTCCCAGAGTGCCCGCCAGCGGCACCGAACTATTCCAGATCGCCTGGGCCTTCTCTGACCAGACCTGCGGCGGAACGTTCGAAGCAACCGGCCTGACGATCGCAATGGGCGCCGGCGCGCCGACGAAACAACGCAACCAGTTCAGAGCACGGGGCCTGTCGAGCCCTTCGATGAACCGGACAAGATCGATGATGTCGCCGCCTTGTCCTGCCTCGAAATCGAAAAAGTGTCCGGCGCGAGAGCCACCTATCTTTACGCTCAGGCTGCCCTTGTTGCCCCAACGCATTTCGTTCCGAGAGCGGTAGTTTGGCGCGCCGAGGAGCTTGATGGCAATTGCCTCGACATGTGCAAGGAAGGGATCGGAAAGTGTGCCCATGATCTACGCTCTCCGGCCCCGGGACAGGTACGCGAGTCCGTCCTCAATGCCGCACTTGCGCCAAGCGGCCCGTTTCGGGCTGATTTTCACGTAGCCGGGATTGCAGGCGACCCAGCAGCGCCCCTGGTTGCCGCCCTCGGGCAGTAATCCGGAAAAGAGCGTAGGAAGGGCATTGAGAGCAGCGGCGTTGATGGGATCGACGTCGATCATCAGCGGCTCCTATACCCAGAGGACGACCGCGCTCGACCGGCAACGGGCGAAGTGCAGGGATCGCTCTCGTCTTTCCGGTCCACGCCTTTCTGCCGTACGGCGCCGATGGGCAGGGACTGGAGCCACTGGTCCGCAACATGAGAGAGGATCAGAGTGCGCCTGCCGGCCTTCCTGAATTCGAGGTTCCCCCGCGCAACTTCCTTATAGATGAAGGAGCGGCTAACGCCGTAAATGCGGGAAAATTCTTTTATGGTATAGGCGTTCCGCCAATTTTCCATGGAATGCATGGATCACTCCAGAACTGAGCAGCAGTGAGTTCTTCCGAACAATTGGCCGATCCTCCAAAGCGGGGGTCGCCATTCATGTTTGTCCGGAGTTAAGAGGCCAAGTCCGAAAATTCCCTATGAAATTTTCTACTTTGGCCAGGCATCTGGACGACCACGTGGTCAGCCAGGAGGGAAAGGTTCAATCTTCATTGAGAATCAAACCTGTCCAACAATAGACTATCAGGTATATTGACGGATTGCAAAGTCACCAAAAAGGGAAAGCTGGCGCCGACAAGCAGTAGGTCGATCCGTTATTATCTAAGGACCGATAATCTCATTTAGTCAGAAGACTATCTGCTGTTTTTCGGCGCTCACACGCAGAGTCGACAAAGCCGGCCCCTGCCTGTAAGGGCACAGCGCTTCTCGTTACATCGACAAGACGACAACCCGTGCGGTTCCATAACCTATGCGATGGCAAGAGCGGCTTAGGCAGGCGGACAATCTGACCGCTGCCCTGGGAGGAGGCCTTTGATCCAAGTATCGCTTGACGGTGGCTTGCGCTTGAGCGCAGCTTCGCAGCCAACAGTCGGTGCGAGGAGAGCGAAACATGCCGGGGCAGGCCTTAGACAGACCCGCACCGTATCGGGAAGCGCTTTTGGCTCCGGTGGTGTCGCAACAATTGTTCCAGACGAGAGCTACCCTTCTCGCTGCCGGCCTCGCTTTGTTAACGGCTACTGGGGCATCGGGTGCCGAGTTGCAGAGAAGCTGCATAGAGCCGCCTGCGACTGTCATCAAGATCGCCGGCGTCGGCACGAAACACGCACGCGCGACGGCAAAATTCACGGAGCCGGATATCGTCAATGCATGCCACGAAGGATACGTGAATCAGGGTGGCTACGCCTCGCCTGAAGAATGCATTCGCGACACGAAAGCGAGCCTTCTGGGCCACGCCATTGATGCGGAAGCAAACTGCAGTAGAGGCACGATCAAGTTGGGGCAGATGTCCTTCAGGATGCCCGTTGAAAACAACTGTGCCTCTGGGGGCATTTTTGCTGCGTCAGCCTTCACGATGCTCTGCCCTCGATATCGAGGCCGGATAGTGAGTGATTAAACAAGCACGGGCTTGTTGCAGACTCGGTAATTAGCCAACCAGCAATGTTCAAATGCGCCTTAGTGGGCAATACCGCGCTTGTTCAAAAATTCTGCCCAGGCCGTCATCAATTTACGGCGTCTCTCCACGGCATCGGCCCGCCGATATGCTCGCTCGGTGGCATCACCTACTCGATGAGCCAGCGCAGCCTCCGCTATCTCACGCGGAAAGCCCGTTTCGTCACCCGCCCAATCTCGAAATGCGGACCGGAACCCATGTACAGTGTAGGCGTCAACCTTCATACGCCTCATGAGCATTTCCATCGCCGATGACGACAGAGGACAATCTGTCCGCTGACCAGGGAAGACGTACTTCTTAGACACCCGGCTTTCATGCAGTGATTTGACGATGGCCAACGCCCGTGCCGAGAGGGGAACCCGGTGCTCCGCAGCAGCCTTCATCCGCCCGGCCGGAATGATCCACATGCCTTTATCGAGATCAAACTCGGACCATTCGGCACCATAGACTTCACCAGAGCGGGCTGCGGTCAGAATGAGAAATTCCAGTGCCCTTGCCGCCATGGCTTCGGCATTGCGAAGACGCTTCAGGAAAGCCGGCACTTCGACATAAGGCATGGCCGCATGATGCCCCCTAGAAAGCTTTTGGCGGGCCGGGAGGACGTTCTTGAGATGACCCCGCCACAAGGCAGGGTTTTCGCCTGTGCGCCATCCCTTGGCCTTGGCATAGTCAAGGACCCGCTCAATTCGGCCACGAAGCCGGGATGCCGTCTCCGGTTTGGTGCTCCAGATCGGCAGAAGGACTTCCAGCACCTCGTCCGTGCCGACTTCCGAAACTTTTTTCGAGCGAATGGTCCCGCAGTACTCAGTCAACGTCATCCGCCATTGAGCGCGGTGCTTATCGTTCCGCCAAGACGGCTCCATCGAAGCGAGAAGCTTGTCGGCGCATTCGCCGAAACTCGGTTCCGCTTCCTTCGCCTTCTCGGCAATCGGATCGCGGCCTTCCGCGACCGCAGCCCGGTATTCGCCAGCTCTTTTTCGGGCGCTGGCCAGCGTAATAGCCGGATATGCACCAAAACCCATTTCCCGCCGTTTGCCGTTCCTGACCCACATGAAGAGCCAGGATTTCGAACCCGACGGCGAGACGTTGAGGTAGAGCCCGCCACCGTCGCTGTGGCGGCCATGCTTGAGCGAGTCTGACTTAGCTTTGGCGTCAGAGAGCTTTTGAAGAGTACGGGCCATTGCTTCCCCAATTCCTTCCCCATTTTCGAGTGGGGATAACGGGGAACAATGGTAGATAGTAGAAGCCGATATGTAAAGAAAAATCACCTATTTTCAATAGGTTGAAGGACGGTAGAGTGCAATCGTGGATGATAGTTTGGCGGACTCCCTCTCCGCCATACTGCTTCGCGCTGCGCGCTTCGCAGGACAGGTCCAGCGAATTCCTTTCCGCGCGAAGCAGGATGCCCTCCGAAGCTTTAGCGAAGGAGGGCGACTCGGAGCTTTCCCTACATCCCCCTCACCTGCCCCATCGGCCTGCAGATGAAATCCCGCGGCCCTCGGGTGACAAAAATCCGACCGTGATCGATAATCCCATGATCTCAGGGGGTCGTTGCGCAGAGGACCACATGCGCTCGGGGCGAAATCTAAGAATATCCGGTCACTGTCTCACAACGGGTGATAGGATGATCGGGCGAGCTTTCGCCGTTGCCCTGGCAATTGCCTTTTTCCCTTCACCTTCGCACGCGCAACCACAGCATCGACTGCCGAGCGGCTATAGATGGGGCCGCTGCCTGCTGGTCGTTCATGGTGAGACCCGCATCTCTGGAAGATGCTCCTACCAAATCGAGAAGGGCGGCGATTTCAATGTCCAGGGGCCTCGTCAGGTTTTCGCAGGCATCGACTATCCCGACACGCATAGCGGGGCCGGTGAAATGTCGAAAGATTACTGGGCGGTTGTCTACAAGGACGGCGATCTTTGGGCGGGCTATGCGAACGCGGACATTCGCGACACGCACGGCGAGGCAGGCGATTGGGGAGAACTTCGCCGCGAGGGCGCCTGCTATGTCGGGAAGGAGGTCCGGGTGTGCCTTTGGCGTTAGCCGGCTCCCTTGCAAGACCTATCCCAGCGCCACCAGGCGTTCGAGGAAGCGCCCCTTCCCTGCGTGGCGCTCCCGGAGCGACTGAAGCCGGAGACGGAAATCCTCGGTGCTGCCCTGTTTTTCGGCAAGCGCCAATAAATCGGAAAGGAGCGCCGCTGCTTTATCGTAGCCGGCAGGGTTGCGCCGCCCGATCTCGACCTCCACCTCTTCCCAGACGTTTTCACCCCGCTGGCGAAGGACCTCGACCCGGATATCGCGGGCCTTCTCAGCCGCTTCCGCTTGCAGTCGCCGCTGCGCTTCCGCCAGCTCCGCCTCGGCGCGCTTGCGGGAAAGCCGGATTTCTTCGGCCCGCGCCTGCAGATCCGCTGCTGTGCGCAAAGGGGCAGGCGAGATTGTCGTTTCGGGTTCCAGACGTGCCCGAATCGTGGCCCGCAACTCGGCGGACATATTCGGCTCGCCATTGAAAACCCGCATGAGCAGACTGGTTTTCTCGACGTCGCTCATCGCCGCGACCACCCGCCGGGCGATATCCGGTGCCGCGCCACCGGGACCCGTTGTCGCGCTTCGCTCAGCCGCCGCCTGGACGAGATCGCGGTCGATGCCGAAGAACTCGGCGAACGCTTCGAGCGCCTCGGTCAGCGGTCCGATTCCCGGCATCGGCTCCGGCTCATCGGGTTCAATCGCGTCCGCTTCGACAGCCATCAACCAAAGTAGGTAGAAAAGCCGAAGATCGCCGGCGAGCAAGTCGGCCCGCAACGGCGCCAAGGCCGAGAGCCAACCTGAGTCGTCGTCGTCCAGGTACTCGAACTCCAACTCGTCGCGCGCGATGCTTATAATGATGTTCTCACCAGCGACCCTGAGCATGACGTCGCCGGTCGCTCCAAGGAAGGCGTCCACGCGATCCCGATCAACCAGCCGAGCCGGCAGCTTGATCATCAGGCGGCGGGAACCCCAATTGGCCCAATAAAGATGAAGATCGAACCAGCGCTCCATGAGCTCGTCCGGATCGCCTTTGAAATCCCCCCACTCGTAGAAATTGGTGAAGCTTGTGGCGGTGATTCGCGCCCGCGATGACAAATCGCGTAGCACTTGGCGATCCGCGCTGCCAAGGGGACGGTCGACCGCCTGGAATTCATAATATTGGTATTCGCTCATCCTCGCTCTCAGGATTGACACAAGTGTGTGGCTGGGGATCGGTAGCATACCGCCGGGCCGGGGCTCCATCGACGCGACTGGACGCGATGAAAAAAGAAGATCTGGAAAAGCTGCTTTCCGACGACAGCAGCGACTTCAAACTGTTTCCGATAGACCGCTATCTCCATGCCGTGGCGACTGAACGGCAGGTGCCGGATCTCGCAATCGCGGTCTGCACGATCAGGATAGAAGAATCAGCGCCTGCGCTGCGCATGGTCCTTGAACGCGCCGCCAACGGACAGCCTTTGTCGGACGATGAAGAGATGCTGCTCTTCAGGGGCGTGTATATCCTCGGCGGCGCCCGCGACACCCAGGCATGCCAAGCTTTGCTGCGTCTGCTGCGCCGCCCTGGGAAGGAAGCCGACCGGCTGCTTGGCGACGCCATAACCGAAACCTTGTCGCGCATCATCGTAGGCGTATTCGACGGCGACGCCGGCGCGCTGTTCGACATCATTGCCGAACGCTCCGGCGACGAATTCATCCGCGATTCGGCGTTTGGCGCGGTGACCTTTTTGACCTGGGAAGGTCGCATCGAGCGCGACCGGACAAGGGATTTCGTGGAACGGTTCTACAGGGAGAGGCTGGCCGACGACTGGGATTACGTGTGGGTCGGCTGGCTGCAAGCCATCGCGATGCTTGCCTTGCGAGACCTCGTTCCGCTTGCCTACAGCGCTTGGGATGAGGGCCTGATCCCGGAAGATGCGCTTGAACGCAGTGATTTCGAAAGCGACCTGCGGGAAGCCGAGCAGCAACCGGGCGACATCGGCCGGTTCGATCGCGCCAGTCTGAGTTACATCGAGGATGTCCTTGTGGCGCTGGATTGGACCCGCGGCCTTGACGATGACGACGACTTCGAGTTCGGCGACGACGAATTCGATCTTGACGAGGACGAGGATGGGCAAGCCTCACGGCTGGACCTGGCCTTCACCAGCGTCACACCGGCCACCAACCCCTGGCGCGACGTCGGGCGCAACGATCCGTGCCCTTGTGGAAGCGGCAAGAAATTCAAGAAATGTTGCCTTGCCAGCTGATTGGCGATCCTTCGCGAAGATGGCCTCCGAAGCCTTGGCGAAGGAGGCCGCTCATTCATTTCAGGTTACGCATTCGCGCGGCGCCCTTCGCAGGACTGACATCCTGAGCCCGAAGCAGGATGCGGCATAGGAAGCCGGCGTTCGGGCAGGTGCGCCCCTGACGGCCGCAAACGCCGGTGATCCGGCAGTCCGTCTTTGTGCCCTCTACGGACGCGCTCATGCTGCCAGCCTCTGCATGGCTTCGGCCATCTGAGCCGAGACACGGCGGTCGTAGTCCTCGGCAAGCGCCCGCAGGGCCGCAGCCCCGTCGCCGGAAAATGACGGGCCGTGCATGAGCGCCAGAGTGCGTGGCGCGAGCTTGGCAAGCTCGCGGATGGTCGTGCCCATGCCGGGATTGAGTGCCGAATATTTGAACAGATCCTCGGCGGCGATCGCCGGGCCGACAACATCGCCGTCGGTCAGCGCGCGGTCGTTGCCGAGTTGGGTGAACAGATCGCCGCAGAGCAGGGTGCCGGTCGATTCCTCGTATATGACGCCGGCGTCCCAACCATGCGGCGTGTGCGGTGTATCGATGAAGCGCACGCGCTTGCCGCCGCCGATGTCGATCACCTCGCCATCCTTCAGCACCCGCGGCGCACGATCCGCGAAATCGTTGAGCGACACGTAGACGCCTGTCTGTCCGTGCGCGGCCGTTGCTTGCGGCGCAACGGTGAGCCATTCGTTCATGGCGCCGCATTCGTCGGATTCGAAATGGCCAAATCCAATCCAGCGAAGACGCTCCGGCGGGATGATGCGGGCAAGCGCGTCGCGGTTGAGCGCGAACATCTTCCGCAGACCGGTGTGGAACATGAGCGGCTCATCGCCCATGACCAGGAACTGGTTGAAGGTGAAGCCGACGGGCGGAGCAATGTCCGATACATAGGTCGATAGGCGGTAGATGCCCTCGGCGATTTCGTCGATTTTCGTTTCCATGGAATCTCCTCCAAAA
Organism: Mesorhizobium sp. CA10; assembly: GCF_020165285.1. Taxonomy (NCBI): domain Bacteria; kingdom Pseudomonadati; phylum Pseudomonadota; class Alphaproteobacteria; order Hyphomicrobiales; family Phyllobacteriaceae; genus Mesorhizobium; species Mesorhizobium sp. CA10. The sequence goes on along the minus strand of NZ_JAIUHV010000010.1, from coordinate 121,756 downwards.
CAATGGTTGCGTTCCCTCTCCCGGTTACCCAGGGCTGGACTTCGACCAAAATCGAAGTACATATGTGTGTAGCGAAATATTAGAGCCCTGTCAACAATGGGTGCACATTCGTGTGCATTTAAATATATGACCCGCAAATACACCCTTAAACGCCGTGCCGAGCAGCAGGCGGAAACCCGGCGGCGCATCGTCGAAGCTGCGATCGACCTGCACGGTAGCGTTGGTCCCGCAGCAACGACCTTCAGCTTGGTCGCCGAGCGCGCCGGCGTTCAGCGACACACGCTCTACGCCCACTTCCCTGACGAGCGCAGCCTGCTGCAGGCCTGCTCGAGCACGCACATCGAGACGCATCCGCTGCCGAGCCCGGAGCCGTGGCGAGTTGTGGCCGACCCAGGCGAACGGATGCGGATCGCGCTGCTGGCGATCTACGAGTGGTACGGGCGCAATGAAAGCGTGGTGGCCAGCGTGTTGCGCGACGCCGAACATCACCCGCCAACCCGGGAGGCTGTCGAGACGAGCATCGGCCCGTATTTCGCGACCTGCCAGGCAGTGCTCGGCGAAGGCCTTGGCGGCAGCCAGCGAGCGATGCTGCGCGTGGCGCTGAGCTTCTTCACCTGGCGCACGCTGGTGCGCGAAGCTGGCCTGCAGCCCGTTGAAGCCGTAAACGCCATGGTTCAGGCCGTCCACGGCGTGGGTTAAGCGGCAGACTCCGGCGGCAGTAGGCTGAGACGTGCGTGTTGTCAGCTTTCTGACGGGTGCGCCGCGATCGCACTCAAGAACGCCTCGCCGAACTCCTTGAGCTTCGCTGCACCCACGCCGTTCACTTCGGCGAAGTCGTCGAGGTCGCGCGGACGGCGCTCGGCCATGTCGATCAGGGTGCGGTCGGAAAACACCACATAGGCCGGCACCTGGCGTTCCTTGGCGAGCCGCAGCCGCAGCGTCTTGAGCGCGGCCAGCAAGGAAGTGTCCACGCTCTCGCCCGTGGCAGAGCCTTGCGCGGCACGCTTCCTGCCGCGCGCCAGACGGTCCCGGCCTTCGACACGATACTCGAACGCAACCTCGCCGCGGCCGAGCGCGCGGCCGCTTTCCGAGATGGCGAGGCCGCCATGGCCGTCGGGATCCGGCACCAGGAAGCCGCCGGCGACAAGTTGCCGGATGAGCGACAGCCAGACCGGCTTCCGGTGCATGATGCCGGTCCTGAAGCTGGCGAGCGTCTGATGGCCTCTGGCCAGCACCTTTTCGGTCTCATGGCCGAGCAGGATATCGATGACATGGGCGGCGCCGAAGCGCTCGCCGCTCTGCGCGACTGCCGCGAGGATGATCCGCGCCTCCGTCCCGCCATCGGCGCGCGGCGCCTGGTCGAGGCAGTTGTCGCAATTGCCGCAGGCTTGCGCCTCCTCGCCGAAATAGCCGAGCAGCACCTGGCGCCGGCACTGCGCCGTCTCGCAATAGCCGATCAGCGTGTCGAGCCGGCGATGCGCCCGCCTTTTGTGCTCGGGCGAGGTATCCTCGTCGTCGATGAACATCCGGCGCGTGCGGATGTCGCCGGCGCCGTAGAGCATGTGCGCTTCCGCCGCCCGGCCATCGCGGCCGGCGCGGCCGATCTCCTGGTAATAGGCCTCGAGGCTGCCGGGCAGGTCGGTGTGGAAGACATAGGCGACGTCGGGCTTGTCGATGCCCATGCCGAAGGCGATGGTCGCCACCATGACGACGCCCGACAGGCTCATGAAGGTGTTCTGGTTCGCCTCCCGCGCGTCCTTGCTCATGCCGGCATGGTAGGCGAGCGCGCGCACGCCGTTCTTCTCCAGGAAAGCCGCCATTTCTTCCGTCTTGCGGCGCGACAGGCAATAGATGATGCCGCTCTTGCCCTGGTGACGCTCGATGAAGCGCAGCAGCTGGCGCTTGCTGTCCTGCTTGGGCTCTATCGCCAGCTTGATATTGGGCCGGTCGAAGCCCAGCACCAGGGTTTCGGCGCGCCCGGCAAACAGCCGCGCTTCGATGTCGGCGCGCGTGGCCTCGTCCGCCGTCGCCGTCAGCGCGATGATGGGCACCTGCGGAAACACGCCGCGCAATTGCGACAGGTCTTCATATTCGCGCCGGAAGGCCGGTCCCCATTGCGAGATGCAATGCGCCTCGTCGATGGCGATCAGGCCGACATCGAGCCGGGACAGGGCTTCGAGCATCCGCTCCGTCATCAGCCGCTCCGGCGCCATATAGAGCAGCCGCGTCTGCCCGGACGCCACGCGGCGCCAAGCAGCGACATTGGCGTCGCGGTCGAGCGAGGAATTGATGGTGTCGGCGGCCACGCCGGCAAGGCGCAAGGCGGCGACCTGGTCCTGCATCAGCGCCACCAGCGGCGACACCACGATGGTAAGCCCGCCTTTGACCAGCGCCGGAACCTGATAGCAGAGCGATTTGCCGGCGCCTGTCGGCATCACCGCCAGCACATGCCGCCCGGACAGCAACGCCTCGATCACGGTCGCCTGCCCGGGGCGAAAATCGTCGAAGCCGAACACATCCTTCAGGACGCGCCGCTTGTGATCCTCGGCCCGGATGCTCACTGCCTGCGCCGGCATTACCGCGCCGTTCCCGCGTTCAAGGTGTAGGCCGGCATTTCGTAGCCGAATTCGTGGCAGAAGCTCTCCACGCGGGCGAGGAACGCCGCTGGCAGGCCATGCAGGTAGGTCTGGAATTCTTCATTGCGCTCCCATTTTCTCAGCGACGTCGGCCGTATCGGATTGTCCGCATCGCGGCTGTAAAGCGTGACCGGTGACAGACCGAACGACCGGGCGATCCTGCCCTGGACGATATCGGGTTCGGCGATCAATTCCTCATAGCGCAGATAGAAAACGGCTCTTTCGGGTTGAGCCTTTCTAAGGCGCGTCAACCCGTCATACTCCGCCTCCCAGCGCTCGGTCGTTACGTGAAAACGCCGTTCGTTCACCGTCTCTGGATGGGAGCTTGTGAGCACGTCGAAAGGATGCCGCACGCAATAGATCAATCCGACCGAGCCAGGCAGATGCTCGATGTCCTTATGGCTCTCATAGGTGCGTTTGACGACCAGATTGACTTCGGGGCGATCCAGTTCGAGCAGCGCCTGATACGGCGCTTCGTCCCTATGAACATAGATATCGTCGAAACACGCCATCAAACGACGGCTTAGCGTGGTTCCGCTGCGAGCACAGCCGGCAATGAAGATTCTTTTGCGAAACGTCATTGCAGAGGGCAGCCGGGGCGCAGCCTTGCGCAATCGCCAGAACAGTCGTCTTGCGCCACGGCGTAGAGTGGTCGCCGGCATCCGGGCTGCTTTGCCAGGAACGTCCCTCGACGTGATCTCGGCCAAGGCGATGCCGCTCTCTCCGGCAACGGCGTAGAGCAGCCAGATGCGGCCTCTCTCCTCGAAAATCGCAGGGTCGCGCAACGCGTTCTCCGCGCCTTCGGCCGGTCCGTCCCGGCTGGGGCAAACCGGCAAGCCCGCGCCTTCGAAGTCCGTCTGCGGTCGCAGCAGTTCGGTCTCGCCTTTGACCGTCCAGCCTCTCCAGTCCTCGGCGAGATCGATCGTGCCGTGAAGTATCCGTTCCGGCGCGTCGCCCCTGCGCGTGTAAAAGACCCGCAGCCAGCGACCGGATTTCTGCAGTGCAAGATGCCGCGGGGTGGGAAGATGCTTCATGCCGGACAGAACGACCGCACCCCGTTCGAAATCGGAGATGCCGGTCCTGGAGCGGAAGACGGTGATGGCTTCTGTCCCGAGAAGACCGTACCACCACTGATCGTGGCGGAAGAACCGGGCATAGGAAGGCCCGAGCGGCTCGGAAAGCGGATTGAAATGAAGGCCGTCACCGGATGTCGCGGCAAAGGTCGTCTGGCCTTCTCCGCCTTTTGCCGGTCCGTGAAAATACATAACGAAGCGGCGATTCCGCTGATCGACATGAACGTCGGGAGACGCGATGTGGCCTTTGATGAACGGACATTGAGCGAGAGATAGTACCCCGCCGGGATGGATGCGCCACGGGCCTTCGATCGAATCGGCGTAGGCGAGGCGGATATAGGAACCCCCGTGGTCGGCGAAATAGAGATAGTAGGCGCCCAGCCGCCCCGGCGCCCAGTCCGGCATGCCGATCAGCGACGGCCCGTTGATGTTGATCCCATCGCCGCCGGGCAACATGTCCGGCGTCACGATAAGCCCAAGCCGGCTCGCGGTGAGAATGGGTGGCGCGATCATGCGGCAGGCTGCTTCCGGTCGCCGATTCCATCCTGGCGACAAGCGCGCCTGTCGTGGAGCCTGCACGTTCCAGCCCGGCTTCGCCGGGTCTCACATGTCGCTTGCTCTTCCAAGCCAGCCCCCTTGATCTTGCCGCCGCCTGGGGCAGGCGCCTTGGCTCGATTGCCGATCCGGCATCGTTCGGCCTTGTCGTTCGATACAACGACGTGCATTGAAACGAAAGGTCAAAGCAATGCCGCGGTCCATTCCCGGCGGCTTCGAACGACAGGGCTGTGGGGACAGCGTACGCTTGCGACGAAATCATCGAAGCGTGGAAGGCCGTCACGACATTCCGCTCGAATCGCGGCGATCGCCGACTTCGCCGCCCGAGAGTTCCCCCGGCCCGTTCTGCGGTGCTATAACGCCGAGCCGCTCCGAATGAAGAGCGACGCTCGACGCAAAAGGAGCCTTGGCATGATCGATCCCGCGACGCTCGTCACCTACATCGCGGTCGTGTTAGGCTTCGTCTTCATCCCGGGGCCGGCGACGCTGCTCACGGTCGCGCGGGCGACGAGCTCGGGCACGAAGGTCGGCATCGCCACCGGCGCCGGTGTCGCGGCTGGCGACGTGATCCACACCATCATGGCCATCGTCGGCATTTCGGCCGTCGTCGCCGCTTCGGCGATGCTGTTCAGCATCGTCAAATATATCGGCGCGGCCTATCTCGTTTATCTCGGCATCCGCGCCATTTTCGAAAAGGCGCCGGCAGACCTGGCGGCCACGACGCTCCCCATTTCCGCGGGCCGGGCCTTCCGGCAGGCGATCCTGACCGAAGTGCTCAATCCGAAGACCGCCCTGTTCTTCCTGGCCTTCCTGCCGCAATTCGTGCACCCGCAAGGTGGTTTCGTGGTGCTGCAGCTGATGCAGCTTGGCATCATCTTTGTCCTGCTCGGGCTCTTCAGCACGGTCGTCTTCGCCGTCAGTGCGGGCGGCCTGGGTTCCTTGCTGCGCCGCAATCCGGCGGTGTTGAAATGGCAGGGCAAGGTGGTCGGCGGCATATATTGCGCGCTCGGCATACGCCTGGCGCTGCAGCAGCGCTGAAACGCTTCACCCGGCGGCGCCGGTCCCAGGCAGGCATGTCATAGCTGAATTCGCGACAGAAGGCCCGCATGGCCGGCGTCGGCGGGGTGACGAGATCGCGCTTTCTTTATAAAAGAAACCAGGCATATTCTTGCAGAACTCAGCCGGGGGCTTGCTGATATTATTCTTCCGCAGTCGTCCTGCTTCTCCGACACCACAGCAATGGAATCCGTCTCCGCCATGGATTCGTCCGCGCCCGCGCTGATATTCTATGCCCGCAACGACGCGCTTGGCGACGGCCTGCTGCGGATTCCGGCCCTGCGGGCGGCGAGGACGGCCTTTCCGCAAAGCCGTGTCGTCTACGGCGCCATGCGCGGCTCATCGCTCTCGCATGTGTTGCACAAGCATGTCGCGCATCTCGTCGACGATTTCAGGACGAAGACGCCGCTTTCAGCCATCCTCGCCGAATTCGCGCAGCGCGGCCGCAAAGCCATCGTCGTCGATCTGCGCACCGGCGTGCCGGGCCTAATGCTCACGGCTCTTCGACTTGCAGGCCGGGGCATCCGCTACGAAGCGAACTTTGCCGGCCATCTTCTGTCGCTGCGCTGGGGCACGCGGTTGACGCTGCGGCCGGAACACAATGCCTGGCGCTACCACCGGCTGGTCGAGCGTCTGGCGGGGCGGCATCTGCCTTTCGATCACAGGCTCGATGTGCCGGACGCCGCGCGGGCTCTGGCGCGCCAGCTGCGCGGCGGTTGCGGCCGTCCGCTCGTCCTGCTTGGCGGCAATGCCCATGGCAGGAAGTGCATGAGCGAAGATCAGGTGGTGGCTGTTGCCGGCAATCTCATCGATGCCGGCTACCGGGTGCTGTATCTGGCGACCCCCGGCAGCGGACCGGCGCCACCGGCGCTCCTCGCAAGGGAAGGCCGCCTCCAGGTGGCCGGTCCGGAACTGGCGCCGGACATTGCAAGCTTCGACGATCTCCTGCTTGCGCTGGGCGAGATGGCCGTCGCCTATATCGGCATGGAGGGCGGACTGGCGCATCTCATGGCCGCCGTCATGACGCCGGCGGTGATCGTCAACAACGGCGCCAATATGGAGCGCTGGCGCCCCCTTTCAAATGCGGTCGAAGTCGTCACGGCGCCAAGGCGAGGCCGTTCGGCCAATGTCGCCGACGCGCCGGTCGAGGCCATACTCGATGCCGCGCATCGCCTGCTCGCGACAGGCCGCCGCGATCACATGGCGGCCGCAGCGGTTCCGGAAAGGCGTGAAACCGCTCCGGTGCAATCGGCGTCCGATAGAACCGCCGACCTGCCCTAACCGAGGAAATCGACCCGGCAAGGCGCAAAACTGTCGACCAGCCGCCCGGCCTCCAGCGCCTTGACGCCATGCACGAGATTGGACGGCACGATGAAGCTGCTGCCTGTTTCGAGGATCTCCGATCGGCCGTCGACAGTGACCTCGAAGCGACCCTCGGCGACATAGCTTGCCTGGACGTGGGGATGCGAATGCAGCACGCCGATGCCACCCTTGTCGAAGGCGAACTCGACCATCATCAATTGGTCGGTATGCACCAGCACGCGCCGCCTGTTGCCGTCCGGCGTCGGCTCCCAGGTTTTTTCGCCCGCATGCGAAAAGATATCGGTCATCGCTCAGCTTCCGTTCGGCTTGTAAAGCAAAATCCAGGAAAGGTCCGGCGCGGTTTTCCGGCGGGAGACGGTCACCGCGCCAGCCAGCCGCCATCGACCGGCACCACGGCGCCATGCATATAGTCCGACGCCCGCGCCAGCAGGAACACGGCTGCGTCGCCGATATCGTCGGGCCGCCCCCAGCGCGCCGCGGGGATGCGCCCGAGGATGGCCGCGCTGCGGTCCGGGTCGGCGCGCAGCGCCTCGGTGTTGTTGGTCTCGATATAGCCCGGCGCGATGCCGTTGACGTTGATGCCTTTCGCCGCCCATTCGCAGGCGAGCAGCCTTGTGAGGCCAAGCACGCCGTGCTTCGAGGCCGTATAGGAAGCAACGCGGATGCCGCCCTGGAAACTCAGCACCGACGCGATGTTGACGATCTTGGCGCGCCGTCCGGGCTCCGCCAGCACGCGCCTGGCAAAGCTCTGGCAGAGCCGGAAGACCGTCTTCAAATTGACATCCATCACCTCGTCCCAGTCGGCTTCGCTCAGGTCGACCGCATCGGCGCGCCGGATGATGCCGGCATTGTTGACGAGGCCATCGAGCCGGCCGCTCTCGTCCCAAACCCGGTCGAGCATGGCGGCTGCCTCGGCCGGATCGCCGAGATCGGTCTTCACCGCTTCGAAGCTGCCGCCCGCGGCCGCGACTTTCCCGGCGGTGTCATCCATCGCCGAACGGCCGACGCCGACGACCAGGCCGCCGGCGCGCGCGATCGATACGGCGATGCCTTGGCCGATGCCGGTGTTGGCGCCGGTGACCAGGATGCGCTTGCCCGTGAGGCTGAAGGCGGAAAGATCGCTCACCGCAATTGATCCATCGCCACCTGGTCGACGTCGGCATAGTCGACATTGTCTCCGGCCATCGCCCAGATGAAAGCGTAGTTGGATGTGCCGGCGCCCGAATGGATCGACCAGCCCGGCGACAGCACCGCCTCCTCGCTGCGCATGACGATGTGGCGCGTCTCGTCCGGTTCGCCCATGAAGTGGAAGACGCGCTGCCCTTCCGGCAGATCGAAGTAGAGATACGCTTCCATGCGCCGGTCATGCACATGGCAAGGCATGGTGTTCCACACCGAGCCTGGCGCGAGCTGCGTGATGCCGACGACGAGCTGGCAGGTCTTGACGCCGCCGGCGTGGATGAACTGGAAGATCGAGCGTTCGTTGCTGGTCGCCTGGCTGCCGAGATCGATCCGCCTGGCGTCGCCGATGCGGATTAACTGGCTGGGATAGGTCCAATGCGCCGGTGCGCTAAGCAGGTAGAATTTTGCCGGCTTGTCGGGCTCCGCCGAGGCGAACGACACCTGCTCAGCGCCCATGCCGAGATAGACCATGTCGCGCGCCGCCAATTCGTAAGCCATGCCGTCGGCCGTGACGGTGCCGGCGCCGCCGATGTTGACGGCGATCAGTTCGCGGCGGTCGAGGAAAGCCTTGGTTCCGGTCGGTTTGATCGCCTCGAGCGGCAGGATCTTGTCGATAGGCATGGCGCCGCCGACGATCATGCGGTCGTAATGCGTGTAGGTCAGGCTTACGAGGCCCGGCTGGAAAAGCCCCTCGACGTGGAAATGGTGGCGCAACTCGTCTGTCCCCATGGCCGCGGCGGTGATGGGATCGATGGCGAAGCGCGAGGAAAATTCGGTGTGTGTATGGTCCATTTCTAGGCCTTGTCTGATGGTCACTCGGTCGATGCGGCTTTCAGCGAATTGGCATAATAGGCCTGTCTGGCCTGCAGCCGCTCGCGGTAGCGCTGCTGGCTGCGGGTCAGATGCGTGCGCATCGCCTCGCGCGCGGCCTCGGCATCGCCCGCCGAGATCGCATTGAGGATGACGAGATGCTCGCGCTGCAGGCCGCGCTGGTACTCGTCCGACTGGACGAGCTCTGTCGACCAGGGCGACGTCACGTCGCAAGGAATGGCGCGGCGTCCCAGCACATCGAGCATCTCGACATAGAACGGGTTGTTGGTGGCGCTGGCGATCGCGCGGTGGAAGGCGAGGTCGGCCGGGCCGGTCGGCTGGCTGGCGAGCAGCAGCCGCTCGAACTCGAAGAAGGCCTCCTGGATCGCGGCCTCCTGGGCGGCGTTGCGGCGGATGGCGGCCAGGCCCGCCGATTCGATCTCGATCGCGAGGCGGACCTCGAGCACGTTGAGCGCGACCGAATCCTTGGCTCCCATGTCGGCGGCCAAAACGCCGAAGGTGGTCGAGATGTGCTCACTGACGAAGACGCCGGCGCCTTGCCGCGCTTCGACCAGGCCGTCGGCGGCAAGCTTGGCCAGCGCCTCGCGGATGACCGTGCGGCTGACGCCGAAAGTCTCCGTCAGCTGGCCTTCGGTTGGCAGCTTCTGTCCGGGCGGAACCTCGCCCGCCAAGAGCTGCTTGCGGATCGCCGCGACCACGGTCTCCGACAGTTTCGGCTTCCGTTCGACCCTGAGGTCGGCAACTGTTTGAGACACGTGGTGCCCTCCTAGTGAAACAGGCTCGGCAGCCACAATGAGATTTCCGGTATGTAGGTGACAAGCATCAGCACCATGAAGGCCGCTCCATAGAACGGCCAGATCGAGCGCATTGCCGTCCAGATGGGAATGCGGCCGATGGCGCAACTGACGAACAGCACCGCGCCGACCGGCGGTGTGCAAAGGCCGATGCCGAGATTGAGGATCAGGATGACGCCGAAATGCACGGGATCGACGCCATAGGCCATCACCACCGGCAGGAAGATGGGCGTGGTGATGATGATGAGCGGAGACATATCCATGAATGTGCCGAGGATGAGCAGGACGACATTGATCAGGAGCAGTATGACCAGCTTGTTGTCGGACACGGACTGCAAAAACGCGACAAGCGCTGCCGGAACCCGGAGATAGGCCAGCAGCCAGCCGAAGGCCGCGGCGCAGCCGATGATCATCAGCACCATCGCTGTCGTGCGCACCGCGGCCGTGGTCGCGGTGACGAAATCGTTCCAGCTCATCGAGCGGTAGATGATCAACGTCACCAGGAAAGCATAGACGATGGCAATGCAGGAGCTTTCGGTGGCGGTGAAGACACCGGAGCGCACGCCGCCAAAGATGATGCCGATCAGGATCAGCCCGGGAATGGCGGCGACAAGCAGCTGCAAGGCCCGGCCGAAACCGGCAAAAGGTTCCGTCGGATAGCCGCGCCGGCTTGCCACCAGATAGGCGGTGACCATCAGCGACAAGGCCAGCAGCAGCCCCGGCAGAACCCCGGCGGTGAAAAGATCCGCGATCGAGATGCGGCCGCCGGCCGAGATCGAATAGATGATCATGTTGTGCGACGGCGGGATCAGCAGCGCAATGATGGCGCCGACAGAGGTGATGTTGACGGCATAGTCGACGCCGTAGCCGCGCGCCTTCATCTGCGGGATCATCAGCCCGCCGACCGCTGAGGCATCGGCTACCGCCGAACCGGAAATTCCGCCGAACATGGTCGACGCGGCAATGTTGACTTGTCCCAGACCGCCGCGCAGGTGGCCGACCAGGGACCCGGCCAATGCCACCAGGCGGGCGGCGATGCCGCCGCGAACCATAAGGTCGCCGGCGAAGATGAAGAAAGGGATGGCCATCAGCGAAAAGACGCTGACGCCGGAATTGAGCCGCTGGAACACAACGACCGGCGGCAGGCCGATCGTGAGGATCGTCGCGAAGCTGGCGACGCCGAGGCAGAACGCGATCGGCGTGCCGATAACCAGCAGGAAGACGAAAGTGCCGAAAAGCACGATCAGTGCCATGGTTCAGAGCTCCTCGCCGGTTGCGTAGATGTCGGCATCGACCGGCAGCCCGGCAAAGCGCCCCGCCAGCCGCTCGAGTGAAAACAGGCAGACCAGCGCGCCTCCCATGATGACTGGCAGGAAGCTGACGCCGCCGGGCAATGCGAGCGACGGCATCACCGTGTTCCAGGTCAACCTGGCGAGTTGCACGCCATAGACGATCATGCCGGCGCCGAAGGCCAGCACGACGAGATCGGAAATGCTGCGCAGCACCGCCTTGGCCGAGGCAGGCAAGACATAGAGCAGCACGTCGAAGCCGAGATGCGTGCGCTCGCGCACGCCGACGGCGGCGCCGAGAAAGATGAACCAGCCCATCAGCAGCACGGATGAGGATTCGGTCCAGCTCGGCGAGCGGTTCAGCATGTAGCGCGAGAAGACTTGCCAGAAGATGATGACGGTCATCAGCGTCAACCCGGTGCCGCTGACCCACAAGGCCAACCGCGCAAGCCCGGAAAGGGTGCGTTCCACCCGCAGCCAGAATCCTTTCGGACCCGACCGGCTGGATGGCAGCACGGAAGCCTCCGTGCCACCGGGCCCGTTGCCCATCCCGGTCATTTCGTCGCCTGGATACGGGCGGCGAGGTCCTTGAGCTCGGGCGTCGACAGATATTTGTCGTAGACCGGCTTCATGGCGTCGATCAGCGGCTGCTTGTCGATCTCGCTGATCTTGACGCCGGCTTTCTCGACGATGTCGCGCGACTTCTTCTCCTGCGCGTCCCACAGCTCGCGCATCTTGACGACGCTGTCCTTGGCCGCCTGGCGCACGATCGCCTGGTCTTCCGGCGCCAGCTTGTCCCAGCTTGCCTTCGACATCACCAGCACCTCCGGCACGATCTGGTGCTGATCCAGCGTGTAGTGCTTGGCGACCTCGTAATGCTTGGCGGATTCGAAGCTCGGCCAGTTGTTCTCGGCGCCGTCGATGACGCCGGTCTGCAGCGCCGAATAGACCTCGCCATAGGCCATCGGCGTGGCGTTGGCGCCGAGCGCATTGACCATGTCGACAAAGACGTCCGACTGGATGACGCGGAACTTCATGCCCTTCATGTCTGCCATCGAGGCGATGTCCTTCTTGGTGTTGTAGAAGGAGCGCGCGCCGGAATCGTAGAAGGCGAGTCCGACAAGGTCATGCGCCTCGAACGCCTTCAGGATCTGGTCGCCGATCGGCCCGTCCATGACATGGCGCATATGCTCGACCGAGCGGAAGATGTAGGGCAACGACGGCACGGCGGTTTCCGGCACGATGCCGTTGAATGGCCCCATGGAGACGCGATCGAGGTCGATGACGCCGGCCTGGGTCTGCTCGATCGTATCCTTTTCCTCGCCGAGCTGCGCCGAATGATAGACCTCGATCGAATAGCGCCCGTTGGTGCGCTGCTTGATCAGCTCGCCCATGTATTTGACCGCCTCGACTGTCGGATAGCCGTCCGGATGGGTGTCCGAAGAGCGCAGGACGGTTTCGGCCTGCGCGGCTCCGATCACCAAGGACCCGATGGCGAATGTCGCGGCCAGCAATCTCGAAATACGCAACATGTCTTTCCTCCCTTCAAAAATCTCGGATGTCCCGGCTCAGAGCCGGTACGCCTTCTTGCCAAGCGAGTAGGCAAGCTCCCGCGCCAGCTCATGCGCCTCCTCCTCCCGGAGGCGATGCTCGGCGACCAGCCGCGCCAGAAAGGCGCAGTCGACACGCCGCGCGACGTCGTGGCGCGCCGGGATCGACGGGAAGGCGCGCGTGTCGTCATTGAAGCCGACGGTGTTGTAGAAGCCCGCCGTCTCGGTGGTCATCTCGCGGAAGCGGCGCATGCCTTCCGGGCTGTCGTGGAACCACCAAGCCGGCCCGAGCTTGAGCGCCGGATAGACGCCGGCGAGCGGCGCCAGCTCGCGCGCATAGCTCGTCTCGTCGAGCGTGAACAGGATGATCGTGAGGTCGCGCTCCAGCCCGACGCAGTCGAGCAGCGGCTTCAGCGCCGACACATAATCGGTCCGCGTCGGGATATCGAAGCCCTTGTCGCGGCCGAATTTCCGGAAAACGGAAGGCGAATGATTGCGCCATGATCCAGGATGGATCTGCATCGCCAGGCCGTCGTCGCGGCTCATCTTGGCCATCTCGGTCAGCATCTGGGCTCGGAACAGTTTTCGCTCGCGCTCATCCTCGGAGCCGCGCCGGATGCGGTTGAACAGCTCCTGCGCCGCCGCGTCGGAGAGATTGGCGGTCTCGGCCGTCGGATGGCCGTGATCGGACGAGGTCGCGCCGAACTCCTTGAAATAGGCGCGGCGCTTTCGATGCGCCTCGAGATAGCCGGACCAGCTGCCGGTGTCGCATCCGGTGATCTCGCCGAGCCTATCCAGATTGGCCGGGAACCCCTCGAAATCGGGATCGACCACGGCGTCCGGCCGATACGCGGTGACGACGCGGCCCTTCCAGCCGCTGTCGCGGATCGTCCGGTGCCATTTGAGATCGTCGAGCGCGCCTTCGGTCGTCGCGATCACCTCGATGTTGAAGCGTTCAAACAGCGCGCGCGGCCGATAGTCGTCGCGTTGCAGCAGCGCGGCGATCGTGTCGTAGATGCGGTCGGCGCTGGCTGCGGTAAGCGGCTCCCTGATGTCGAACAGATGCTCGAACACATGATCGAGCCACAGCCGTGTGGGCGTGCCGCGGAAGAGATAATAATGCTCGGCGAAGCGCCGCCAGATCGCCCGGCCGTCGGTTTCGACGGGTGCGCCGTCGAGCGTCGGGACGCCGAGTTCCTCCAGCCGCACGCCTTGGCTGAACAGCATGCGGAAAATGTAATGGTCCGGCACGATCAAGAGCTGCGCCGGGTCGGAAAACGGTTCGTTGAGCGCGTACCAGCGAGGGTCGGTGTGGCCGTGCGGACTGACGATCGGCAGGTCCTTCACACCCGCATAAAGGGCGCGCGCCAATGATCGCGTTTCCGGCGCGAACAGCAGGTCCGGATCGGTCAATGCGGCCACGCGGCTCCTCCCAGGCTTCGCTATTGGTAGATCGGTCAGAGATAATGTCAACATACAAATATTATGTAGTTGTATGATGACTTGCGAAAGGAACGTGGCCATTGTGCACGGCGACAGCGGGTGTTAGGTCGCTGCCGTCGTTTTCCGATCGGAGACCAGCTTCCATGAACGGCCGTCTGTCCAACGCCACCCTTGCGGAGCTGCCGGCCGAAGTTCTGGTGCCTCGCTACGACCGCAAATCCGTCGCGCCCGGCATCGTCCATCTCGGCGTCGGCGCCTTTCACCGTGCCCATCAGGCCGCCTATGTCGATGCCTGTCTGGCGGATGGCGAGAGCGATTGGGGCATCATCGGCGTCTCGCTGCGTAGCCCCGACACGCGCGATGCGCTGGCGCCGCAGGACGGGCTCTACACGCTGGCAATCCGCGACAGCGCCGGCGAGCAGCTGCAGGTGATCGGCTCGATCCAGTCCTTGCTCGTCGCCCCGGAGGACCCTGGCGCTGTGCTCGCCGCGCTCACCGATCCGCGCACCCGCATCGTCACGCTCACCATCACCGAAAAAGCCTATCTGAGAGCAGCCGACGGCACGCTCGACAGCGCTCACCTCGATATCGTCCACGACCTCGCCAACCCCGGATCGCCAAAGACGGCGCATGGATTTCTCGCCGAGTCGCTCGCGCGCCGCCGTGCGGCCGGCACGCCGCCCTTTACGGTGCTCTGCTGCGACAACCTGCCGGCCAACGGCGCCACATTGCACCGGCTGATGGTCGAGTTCGCGAAATTGCGCGACGCCCAGGCAGGCTCCGGCGACCGGCCGTTGGCAGGCCATATCGCCGATGAAGTGGCCTTCCCGTCCTCAATGGTCGATCGCATCGTGCCGGCGACCACGGACGCCGATCGCGCCCGCATCGCTGGCGAGCTCAGCATCGATGACGCGTGGCCGGTGATGACCGAGCCGTTCTGCCAATGGGTGATCGAGGACCGCTTTCCCGCGGGGCGGCCGGCCTGGGAGAAATTCGGCGTCGCCATGGTCGAGGATGTCGGCCCCTTCGAGGACATGAAGCTGAGGCTGCTCAACGGCGCGCATTCCGGCATTGCCTATCTTGGCCTGCTCAGCGGCCACGCCACCGTCGACCGCGCCTTTGCCGATCCGTCGATCCGGCAGTTCGTCGATTGGCTCTGGGCCGAGGCCATTCCAACCCTGCCGCAGCAGGCCGGGCTCGACACAAGCGCTTATACGGCCGAGCTCGCCGAACGCTTTTCCAACACGGCGCTCGCCCACCGCACTGCGCAGATCGCCAATGACGGCAGCCAGAAGCTGCCGCAGCGCATCGTCGCCTCCGCCCTCGCCCGGCTGGAGGCTGGCTTGCTGCCGGAACATCTGTCGCTGGTTGTCGCCGCCTGGATCGCCGCCTGCGCCGCTCGCGGCAACACTTTGCCCGAGGGCCACTTCACAGATCCGCTCGATGCCGCCCTCGGCGACCTGTTCGGCCGCAATCTGCCGACGACGACAATGGCCGAGGCCGTGTTCGACCTCGCCGGCTTTGCCAAAGGCCACGCGGAACGACAAAGGTTGATCGAGTTTGTCGCCACCCACCTCGTCCATTTCAAGCAGGGCGGTCCGAAGCTGGCTCTCGCCGCGCTCGGCATCGGCAGCGAGCCGCCAAGGCTGGCCGAATAGCTATTCGCCCGCCTACCCGCCTGGGATTGCGCTCTATGCAGCGCGAGACTGTCTCGTAAACAGCAAAAACAAAAAAGCGGGACTAGCCCCGCTTTGTAAAACGCTTCCCGGGAGCCGAAATCAGGCCGGCAGCAGCGCCCCTTCCAGCGTGGTGAGCTGGCTGAGGAACTGCTCAGCCTTGCTGCGGCTCTCGTCGTCCTTGGCGTCGGCCGCGTCTTCCTTGGCCTCCTGGATGCGGCGAGCCAGATCGGCGCGATCGATGTCGTTCACATGCGTCGCCGATTCGGCAAGAAGCGTGCAGCCGGAAGGCAGGATGTCGGCGAAACCGCCGAACACGACGAAGCGCTCTTCCTTGCCGCCCGCGGTCTTTATCGTGACGACGCCGGGCTTGATGGTCGTCATGACCGGCGCGTGCTGCGCCATCACCGTCATCTCGCCTTCGGCACCCGGGATGACGACCGACTCGACCTGCTCGGAAACGAGCAGCCGCTCCGGTGAGACCAGTTCGAACTTGAAAGCTTCAGCCATGTAAACCTTAGCAGGTAGGGAATAGTGAATAGTCAGTAGTGAAGGGACGCCACCGCCCGGATCACACCGCTATTCTCTACTCACTACTCACTACTCCCTATTCGCTTTCTTATGCCGCTTCAGCCGCGAGGCGCTGCGCCTTCTCGACCGCCTCGTCGATGCCGCCGACCATGTAGAAGGCGGCTTCCGGCAGGTGGTCGTAGTCGCCGGCGCAGAGGCCCTTGAAGCCCTTGATGGTGTCGGCGAGGTCGACCAGCTTGCCCGGCGATCCGGTGAACACTTCGGCGACGAAGAACGGCTGCGACAGGAAGCGCTCGATCTTGCGGGCGCGGGCCACCGTCTGCTTGTCCTCTTCCGAAAGCTCGTCCATGCCGAGGATGGCGATGATGTCCTGCAGCGACTTGTAGCGCTGAAGGATCGACTGCACCTGGCGGGCAACCTGATAGTGCTCCTCGCCGACGACCATCGGGTCGAGCATGCGCGAGGTGGAATCCAGCGGATCGACGGCCGGATAGATGCCCTTTTCCGAGATCGCGCGGTTCAGCACGGTCGTGGCATCGAGGTGGGCGAAGGACGTCGCCGGCGCCGGGTCGGTCAAGTCGTCGGCCGGCACGTAGATGGCCTGCACCGAGGTGATCGAGCCCTTGGTCGTCGTCGTGATGCGCTCCTGCAGCGCGCCCATGTCGGTCGCCAGCGTCGGCTGGTAACCCACGGCGGAAGGAATGCGGCCGAGCAGCGCCGACACTTCCGAGCCCGCCTGCGTGAAGCGGAAGATGTTGTCGACGAAGAACAGCACGTCCTGGCCCTGGTCGCGGAAATATTCGGCGACCGTGAGGCCGGTCAGGCCGACGCGGGCGCGCGCGCCCGGCGGCTCGTTCATCTGGCCGTAGACAAGTGCTGCCTTCGAGCCCTGGCCGCCGCCCTTCTTGTTGACGCCCGATTCGATGAACTCGTGATAGAGGTCGTTGCCTTCGCGGGTGCGCTCGCCGACGCCGGCGAACACCGAGAAGCCGCCATGCGCCTTGGCGACGTTGTTGATCAGTTCCTGGATCAGCACGGTCTTGCCGACGCCGGCGCCGCCGAACAGGCCGATCTTGCCGCCGCGGGCATAAGGCGCCAGGAGGTCGAGGACCTTGATGCCGGTGACCAGGATCTGCGCTTCCGTCGACTGATCGACATAGGCCGGAGCCGGCTGGTGGATGGCGCGCATTTCGACGCCGTCGACCGGGCCTTCCTCGTCGACCGGCTCGCCGATGACGTTGATGATGCGGCCGAGCATGCCGGGACCGACCGGAACCGAGATCGGCGCGCCGGTGTCATAGACCTCCTGGCCGCGAACGAGACCTTCGGTCGAGTCCATGGCGATGCAGCGCACGGTGTTCTCGCCGAGATGCTGGGCCACCTCGAGCACCAGGCGGTTGCCGACATTGTCGGTTTCCAGCGCGTTCAGAATGGCCGGCAGGTGATCCTCGAACTGCACGTCGACGACGGCGCCGATGACCTGGCGGACCTTGCCGGCGGCGCCGACGCGCTTGGCCGCAACGCTGGCTGCGGAAGCCGCGGCCTTGGCCGGAGCGGCCGCCTTCTTCGCCGGAGCGGCGGCCTTCTCGGCGGCTGCCGGGGCCTTCGCCGCCTTGGGGGCCGGTGCCGCCTTGGCGGCGGTCTTCGGGGTAGCTGCTTTCGCCATCGTCTTTGCCCTTTTCGTCTATCCGTTGTTCACGCCGCTCGCCGGGTGTCCCGCGCGGCGCGTGATTAGAGCGCCTCGGCGCCCGAAATGATCTCGATCAGTTCCTTGGTGATCTGCGCCTGCCGCTGGCGGTTGTAGGTGATCGACAGCTTGTTGATCATGTCGCCGGCGTTGCGCGTCGCATTGTCCATCGCGCTCATCTTGGCGCCCATCTCGCCGGCCGCGTTTTCCAGCAGCGCGCGGAAGATCTGCACGGCGATGTTGCGCGGAATGAGGTCGGAAAGGATCTCGCCCGGCTCCGGCTCGTATTCATAGACAGCATTGCCGCCATCGGTCGCCTCGGGAGCGGTCGACCCGGCGGCCCCCGCCGGGATGATCTGCTGCGCCGTCGGGATCTGGCTGATCACCGACTTGAACTGCGAATAAAACAGCGTGCAGATGTCGAAGCCGCCATCGTTGAAGAGGTGGATGACCTTGCGCGCGATCGCATCGGCATTGGCGAAGCCGAGAGTCTTCACCTCGCGCAGGTCGACACGCTCCAGGATCATCGAAGCGTAGTCGCGGCGCAGGATGTCATAGCCTTTCTTGCCGACGCAGATGATTTTCACCTGCTTGCCGTCGGCCAGCAGCCTGCGGATGTGATCGCGGGCGAGGCGCGCTATCTGCGAGTTGAAGCCGCCGCACAGGCCGCGCTCGGCCGTGCAGACGATGAGCAGATGCACATCGTCCCGGCCGGTGCCGGTCATCAGCGCCGGGGCATCGCCGCCGCCGCCGATCGCCTGGGTGATGTTGGCCAGGACCGCGCCCATGCGCTCGGAATAGGGTCTGGCTGCTTCCGCCGCTTCCTGCGCGCGACGCAGCTTCGCCGCGGCGACCATCTGCATCGCCTTGGTGATCTTCTGCGTCGCCTTGACCGAGGCGATACGGTTACGAAGGTCTTTTAACGAAGCCATGCTTCAAACCTGATCCCGTCCAGCTTCGTTCAAGCGAAGGTCTTGGCGAAGGCGTCGATCTCTGCCTTGAGCTTGGCGCGCAAATCGTCCGACAGCGCCTTCTCCTTGCGGATGCCGTCAAGCACGTCCTTGCCGGCCGAGCGCATATGGCTGAGCAGCCCATGCTCGAACTTGCCGACCTGGTTCAGCGGCAGCTTGTCGAGATAGCCGTTGACGCCGGCGAAGATCACCGCGACCTGTTCCTCGACCTTGAGCGGCGAGAACTGCGGCTGCTTGAGCAGCTCGGTCAGGCGCGAACCGCGATTGAGCAGACGCTGCGTCGCCGCGTCGAGGTCGGAGCCGAACTGCGCGAAGGCTGCCATTTCGCGATACTGCGCGAGCTCGCCCTTGATGGAGCCGGCGACCTGCTTCATCGCCTTGATCTGCGCCGAGGAGCCGACGCGCGACACCGACAGGCCGACGTTCACCGCCGGACGGATGCCTTGGAAGAACAGGTTGGTCTCAAGGAAGATCTGGCCGTCGGTGATCGAGATCACGTTGGTCGGGATGTAGGCCGACACGTCATTGGCCTGCGTCTCGATGATCGGCAGCGCGGTCAGCGATCCATTGCCGTTGTCGTCATTGAGCTTGGCGGCGCGCTCGAGCAAACGCGAGTGCAGGTAGAAGACGTCGCCCGGATAGGCTTCGCGGCCCGGCGGGCGACGCAGCAGGAGCGACATCTGGCGGTAGGCGACGGCCTGCTTCGACAGATCGTCATAGCTGATCAGCGCATGCATGCCGTTGTCGCGGAAATATTCGCCCATGGTGCAGGCGGTGAACGGCGCCAGGAACTGCATCGGCGCCGGATCGGACGCGGTGGCGGCGACGATGATGGAATATTCGAGCGCGCCGCGCTCTTCCAGCACCTTGACGAATTGCGCGACGGTCGAGCGCTTCTGGCCGACGGCGACGTAGACGCAGTAGAGCTTTTCCTTCTCGGGGCCGTTGTCGTGCACCGACTTCTGGTTCAGCATCGTGTCGAGGATGATGGCGGTCTTGCCGGTCTGGCGGTCGCCGATGACCAGCTCGCGCTGGCCGCGGCCGACCGGGATCAGCGCATCGATGGCCTTGAGGCCGGTCGACATCGGCTCATGCACCGACTTGCGAGGGATGATGCCGGGCGCCTTGACGTCGACACGCTTGCGTTCGGTCGCCTTGATCGGGCCCTTGCCATCGATCGGATTGCCCAGCGCGTCGACGACGCGGCCGAGCAGGCCCATGCCGACAGGCGCGTCGACGATGGCGCCGGTGCGCTTGACGGTGTCGCCTTCCTTGATGTCGCGGTCGGCACCGAAGATGACGACGCCGACATTGTCGGCTTCGAGGTTCAGCGCCATGCCGCGGATGCCGCCGGGGAATTCGACCATCTCGCCGGCCTGGACGTTGTCGAGGCCGTAGACGCGGGCGATGCCGTCACCGACGGACAGAACCTGGCCGACTTCGGAGACCTCGGCCTCCTTGCCGAAATTCTTGATCTGGTCTTTCAGAATTGCGGAAATTTCCGCGGCGCGGATGTCCATCAGCCGACCTCTTTCAGTGCAAGCTTGAGCGAATTGAGTTTGGTTTTGAGCGACGTATCGATCTGGCGCGAGCCCATCTTGACGATCAGGCCGCCGAGCAGTGACGGATCGACGGTCATGGCAATGGCCACATCCTTGCCGGCGATGCTCTTCAGCGTCGCCTTGAGCTCGGCCTGCTGCGCATCCGTCAGCGCATGCGCCGAGGTGACCTCGGCCGATGCCTCGCCGCGATGGTCGGCTGCGATCTGGCGAAATGCCTTGATCATGCCGGGTACCGCGAACAGGCGGCGGTTCTTGGCGACGACGCGCAGGAAATTGCCCACCAGGCCGGTGATCTGGGCCTTGTCGGCGATGGCGGCGATGGCCCTTGCCTGGTCCTCGCCGGAAAACACCGGGCTGTTGATCAGCCGCGCGAGATCGTCGCTGCTGTTGAGCATTGCTTCGAAGCTGGCGAGGTCGGCCTCGACCTTGGCGACTGAATTGTCCTGCAGCGCAAGCTCGAATAGCGAGCCTGCATAGCGTTCGGCGACAGCTGAGATTGGCGATGACGATTGGGCCACGGACCGTCTTTTCTCTTGTCTGACAGGCCGCAGATTGTTGGCGCGAGCGAAAACTCTGGCTAAATCTTTGACCTTACTGCATTTTTCCAAGCACGGAGGCGCGGCTTCCGCTATCCCCGGTCGAAAGTCGATTGCCGTCTAGCACAGGCTTTTTAAGACCGCAATGCATCGTCCGGCATGGTTTTCAGGCACTTTTGTCGCATCAGGCGGCTGGCGCCGATCCCAAGCGCCGGATTCACGGTACAAAGCCGAAGGCAAAGGCCAGCGGCAGCGCCGCCAGCGCCAATTCAACCACGATCGACACCCAGTTGAAAGGGGTGTTGGCGCCGTCCGACATCATCGACAGAAGCCGGCCGAAGGCGGTGAACAGCCAAGAGAAGCCCAGCGCCATGTAAAGCAGCGGCTGCGCCAGAAGAATGCAGCACAGGCTGACGCCCAGATAAAAGCCCGACATGCGGCCGCGTCCCTCGGCGATCGCCGCCGCTTTCTCGGGCCTCGGCTGCAGGCGCAGCGCGCGAAACGCAAGCCCCGGCGCCAGGAACAGGAATAGGCCGAGCGCCAAGGTCACGACGGCGCTCGACCAGGCCAGCCACTCACCCTGGCTGGCGGGCCACGGAAACGCGAAGTCCATAAAATCCCCCTCTTATTTCTTGTTCTGAAACAGCGGCATTCTAGCCAGGGAATGAAGGCGCGCCAGAGGACGGCGGGCACATTAGGTACAGCGCATCAGGCGAGCGCGAAATCGACCGCGGCCGCGGCATGGATGCGCGTCGTGTCGAAGACCGGAATGTCGAAATCGCCCTGGCCGATCAACATGGTGATCTCGGTGCATCCCATGAGGACGCCGTCCACCCGGTCAACGCGCCGCATCCGGCCGATCTCGTCGAGATAGGCGGACTTCGATTCGGGCCTGACGATGCCCTGGCAGAGCTCGTCATAGATCACCCGATGCACCATGTCGCGGCCGGCCTGGTCGGGCACGATCGGCTGCAGGCCGTATTTCTCCGCGAGCCGTCCCTTGTAGAAATCCTGCTCCATGGTGAAGCGCGTTGCCAGCAGCGCCGGCCGCTTCACGCCGCCATCGACGACAGCCTGCGCCGCGGCGTCGGCGATGTGGATGAGCGGGATAGATATCGCCGACTGCACCGCGTCGGCGAGCTTGTGCATGGTGTTGGTGCAGATCACCAGGCCCTCGGCGCCGCCCGCCTCCAGCTTGCGCGCGGCTTCCACCAGAAGAGCGCCGGCGCCTTCCCAGTCGCCGGCATGCTGGCGTTCGGCGATCTCGGCGAAATCGAACGACCACAGCAACAGCTTGGCCGAATGCAGCCCATCCAGCCGCTCGCGCACGATCTCGTTGAACAGGCGGTAATAGATCGCGGTCGATTCCCAACTCATGCCGCCGAGAAGGCCGAGGGTTTTCATAAGCGACCACTCCGTTGGGACTGTCTCTCCCGGTTATAAGAAGCTCTGCGGGTCGATGTCGACCTGCACCCTGACCGAACCGCGCAGCTTCGGCCCATTCGCCAGCATGGCCCGAATAAAGCCCTGCATGTCGGCGCGCCGTTCGCCTTGCACCAACAGCCGGAAGCGGTGGCGGCCGCCGATCAGCGACAAGGGCGCCTCGGCCGGGCCGAGCACGAAGAGGTCGGTAGCCTGCGGCGCCGCGCGCCTTAACCCCCGCGCATGGCTTTCCGCCTCGCCGCGTGTCGCGGCGCTGACGATGATGCCGGCGAGCCGGCCGAAGGGCGGCAGCGCCGCCCGTTCGCGCTCGGCGATCTCGCGCTCGTAAAACGCTTCCGAATCGCCCGAGACGATCGCCCGCATCACCGGATGATCCGGCTGGTAGGTCTGCAGGAGGCCGAGGCTCTTCTTGCCGGTGCGGCCGGCACGCCCCGTCACCTGGCTGAGCAGCTGGAAGGTGCGCTCGGCGGCGCGCGGATCGCCATTGGCCAATCCCAAATCCGCATCGACCACGCCTACCAGCGTCATGCCGGGAAAATTGTGGCCTTTGGCGACCAGCTGCGTCCCGATGACGATATCGGCCTCGCCATTGGCGACGGCTTCCAGCTCAAGCCGCAGCCTGCGCACGCCGCCCAGAAGGTCGGACGACAGCACTATGGTGCGGGCATCGGGGAAATGCCCGACCACTTCCTCGGCGATGCGCTCGACGCCTGGGCCGCATGCCACCAGATGGTCGAGCGTGCCGCATTCCGGACAGGCTTCCGGCCGCCGCTCATTGTGGCCGCAATGATGGCAGACGAGCTGGCCGCGAAAGCGATGCTCGACCAGCCAGGCCGAGCAGACCGAGCAGCCGAAGCGGTGGCCGCAGACGCGGCAGAGCGTCAGCGGCGCATAACCGCGCCTGTTGAGGAAAAGCAGCGACTGCTCCTTCCTCTCCAGCGTGCGCTGCATCTGCTCCAAAAGGACAGGCGACAGGAAGCTGCCCCGCGCCGGCGGAGAGCGCCGCATGTCGATCGACTTGAGGTCGGGAAGCGCTGCCTCGGCGAAACGCGACGACAGCACGGCCCGATCGTAGCGGCCCTGGCTGGCATTGACCCGGCTTTCCACCGAGGGCGTCGCCGAGGCGAGCACGATCGGGAAGCCGCCGATATGGCCGCGCACCACCGCCATGTCGCGCGCGTTGTAGAAGACGCGGTCTTCCTGCTTGTAGGCGGGATCGTGCTCCTCGTCGACGACGATCAGGCCGAGTTCCTTGAACGGCAGGAACAGCGCCGAACGCGCGCCGGCGACGACGCGCACGCCGCCTTCCGCAATCTGGCGCCAGACGCGTTCGCGCATCCGCGGCGGCAGGTCGGAATGCCATTCCGCCGGCTTGGCGCCGAACCGATCCTGGAAACGTTCCAGGAAGGCATGCGTCAGCGCGATTTCCGGCAACAGGATCAGCACCTGTCTGCCCTTGTCGAGCGCCGCTGCCACCGCTTCGAAATAGACTTCCGTCTTACCGGAGCCGGTGACGCCGTCGAGCAGCGTGACATTAAAGCCATCGGCGGCGACAGCGGCGCGCAGCTTCTCCGCCGCCGCGTTCTGGTCAGGCATCAATTCCGGCACGGCATGAGAGGGGTCGGGCGCCGCCACCACCGGCCGCGGCGGGATCATCACCGTCTCGAACACGCCCTGTGTCCGCAAGCCGTCGATGACGGTCGAGGAGACGCCCGCCGCATGCGCCAGACCCGAGCGCGTCCAGGCAAGGCCGCCCTCCACCGTTTCGAGCACGCGCCGCCGCGCGTCGGTCAGCCGGTCGGGTTCGGCAAGCGTGCGCTGCAACCCTTCGATCCATGGCTCCGGGTCGAATGCCTCCGGCGCGCGCAGCAGCATGCGGGCCACCATGCCGGGGGCAGAGAGCGTGTATTGCGCGATCCAGTCGACGAAGCGGCGCATCGCCCTGTCGATCGGCGGGCAGTCGAACACCTCCTCGATCGGCCGCAATTTCTTCGCTTCGACGGTTTCGACCGCGCCGTCCCAGACGATGCCCGCGACTTGCCGCGGCCCGAGCGGCACGCGCACGATCGAGCCCGGCACCACGCGCATGCCGGGCGGCACGGCATAGGTGTACGGCCGTTCGGCGGGCATCGGCACCAGCACGGGCGCGGCTGCGACAAAGGGCGAATCTTCGATCATCGGGCGTGACCTTGCCCCGACTTTGCTCTAGATCAAAGGGGACCCTCGCATCTGCCTGGCCCGAGCCAGGCAATCCCCAAGGAGACCGCCATGAAGTTTTTTGTCGATACCGCTGACATCAAGGAAATTAAGGAGCTGCACGAGCTGGGGCTGCTGGACGGCGTCACCACCAACCCGTCGCTGATCCTGAAATCGGGCGGCAAGATTTCCGAAGTCACCAAGCAGATCTGCGACATCGTCGAAGGCCCGGTCTCGGCCGAGGTGGTGGCCACCGAATACAAGGACATGATGGCCGAGGCCGAGGTGCTGGCCAAGATCGCGCCGAACGTGGCCATCAAGGTGCCGCTGACGCTGGACGGCCTCAAGGCCTGCAAGACCATCCGCACCGAGATGAACCGCATGGTCAACGTGACGCTCTGCTTCTCGGCCAACCAGGCGTTGCTGGCCGCCAAGGCCGGCGCCTCCTTCATCTCGCCCTTCGTCGGCCGCATCGACGACACCGGCTCGGACGGCATGGAGCTGATCTCGGAAATCCGCACCATCTACGACAATTACGATTTCAAGACCGAGATCCTGACCGCCTCGGTGCGCACGGTGAACCACGTCAAGCAGGCGGCGCTGATCGGCGCCGACATCGTGACCGCGCCGCCGGCGACGCTGAAGGCGCTGGTCAACCACCCGCTGACCGACAAAGGCCTCGCCGCCTTCCTCGCCGACTGGGCCAAGACCGGCCAGAAGATCGGCTGAGGCCGGAGCAGTTCCAGGAAAAGTGTGTAACGATTTTCCGTCTGGGAATTGCGCAAGGCAAAAAGCAACTGAGTAGCAAAGAAGGCCGGGCAACCGGCCTTTTTCGTGGCAAAGTGCCTATGCCTTGCCAGGTCACCTGCCTCGGCGATTGGCCGGAACGCCCATCGCGATCGTCATCCACGGGCGGAGCAAGGAGCGAAGCGACGCGCGCAGACCCGAGGATCCATTCCGTGACATACGAGCGTCGCAACGGTGCAGAATTCTGCTCCGCCGCACCTTCAGGCCGAGGTAACGGAATGGATCCTAGGGTCTACGCGACGCCGCTTCGCGGCTGCTCCGCCCTAGGATGACGAAGTTCGGAAGGCTTCAGCCAATCTCCGGCGAGGAACTAGGCCTTCTTGCCGTGCCTGGCCAAATCCTGGGCGATGGAAAGCCGCAGCAGGTCGGCCAACTCGCGCGCAGCGCGGTTCTCGGCGTCGATCTGCGCCCGGTAGGCCGCGAATTCCTGGCGCGGCCGGTCGAAGGACGAGGGGATCGAGCGCTTGCCGACGGCAATCACCGTGTTGGTCGCGGTATCCCTGAGCACGTAGTTGGCGGTCAGCGTGACCGTGCCGGCCGTCGGCTCGTCTTCCTGGGTCTGCACCTGAACGATGGCCGCCGATTCGACCAGCTCGGTGACGCCGAGATCGAGCGTGTAGGCCGGCGAGGCCGGCTCGCCCGAGCCCTGCCCGAAGGCGAAGATCAGATTGTTGCGCACCTGCTGCGCGTAGCGGGTGTTGACCGGCTTGATCGAGATCGATGCGAGCTCGGCGGATGCGCTGAGCTGCGATCCGGGCGACAGCGGCTGGCTGGAATAGAGCGGCCGCACGGTGCAGGCCGAAACCAGCGCAAGCGCGGCGACCATGCCGGAGACCGCCAGGCGGCCGCGCAGGCGGACCGGTTGTGACTTCACCGGATCAGGCAACGACATTGACGATCCTCTGCGGGACGATGATCACCTTGCGCGGAGCCTTACCTTCCAGTGCTTTTTGCACGAAGTCGAGAGCCAGCACCGCTTTTTCGACGGCACCTTGATCCGCGTCGCGGGCAATTGTCAAATCCCCGCGCTTCTTGCCGTTGACCTGCACCGGCAGCACGATCTCATTGTCGACGACGAGTGCCGGATCGTAGACCGGCCAGGGCCGCTCGGCGACCATTTCGGCGCCGCCCAGCCCCTGCCAGCATTCCTCCGCCAGATGCGGCATGACCGGCGCGATGATGTGCACCAGGATTTCCACCGCCTCGCGGCAGGCGCCCTTCAGCGCGTCGTCGGCCTTGCCTTCGGCAACGTCGTTGAGCGGCGCGGCCAGCACATTGGCGAGCTCGTAGATGCGGGCGATCGCACGATTGAAGCCGAGCTTCTCTATGTCCTCGCCGACCGCCTTCAGGATCTTGTGGGCGGCCTTGGAAACGGCTCCCGCATCGCCTTCCTTCGCCGCCGTCGGCTTCACGCCGGGCAGCTGCTCGGCCGCGATCTGCACCAGGCGCCAGATGCGCTGCACGAAGCGGTGCGCGCCGGCCGCGCCCTCGTCGGTCCATTCGACGTCGCGCTCCGGCGGCGAGTCCGACAGCATGAACCAGCGTGCCGTGTCGGCGCCGTAGCCGTCGGTGATCTCTTCCGGGCTCACCGTATTCTTCTTCGACTTCGACATTTTCTCCAGCGCGCCGACCGTCGCCTCCTCGCCGGTGGCGATCTCGACGGCGCGGCGCTTGCCGTCGACGTCCTCGAGCCTGACCTCGCTCGGCGACAGCCAGCGCCCATTGTTGGACGGGCCGCCGACGCGGTAGGTCTCGTGCACCACCATGCCCTGCGTGAACAGCCCCTTGAACGGCTCTGCCAGATTGAGGTGACCGGTCTCGCGCATGGCGCGGGTGAAGAAGCGCGAATAGAGCAGATGCAGGATCGCGTGCTCGATGCCGCCGATATACTGGTCTACCGCCAGCCATTCGTCGGCCGCTTTCGGCTCGGTCGGCTCGTTGGCCCAAGGCGCGGTGAAGCGCGCGAAATACCAGGACGAATCGACGAAGGTGTCCATCGTGTCGGTCTCGCGCCGCGCATCGCGGCCGCATTGCGGGCATTTCACATGCCGCCAGGTCGGATGACGGTCGAGCGGATTGCCCGGGCGATCGAACTCGATGTCGTCGGGCAGCTTCACCGGCAGGTCGGCCTTCGGCACCGGCACGACGCCGCAGGCCTCGCAATGGATCATCGGGATCGGGCAGCCCCAATAGCGCTGGCGCGAAATGCCCCAGTCGCGCAGGCGGAAATTCACCTTGCGCTCCGCCATCGGCCGGCCGCCGATGCTTTTCTGCTCCAGGAGCTTCGCCACTTCATCGAAAGCCCTCTCGGGCTTCATGCCGTCTAGGAAGCGCGAATTGATCATCACGCCGTCGCCGTCATAGGCCTCCTCGATGATCTGGAAGCTCCCCTGGGTTTCGCCTTCCGGCATCACCACCGGAATCACGGGCAGGCCGTATTTGTTGGCGAAGTCGAGGTCGCGCTGGTCGCCCGACGGGCAGCCGAAAATAGCGCCGGTGCCGTATTCCATCAGCACGAAATTGGCGACATAGACCGGCAGCGTCCAATTCTCGTCGAACGGATGGACGACGCGGATGCCGGTGTCGAAACCCTTCTTCTCGGCCGTCTCGAGCGCCGCCACCGAGGTGCCCATGTGGCGGACCTCCTCGATGAACTTCGCCAGCTCGACATTGCTCTCGGCGGCCTTTCTCGCCAGCGGATGGTCGGCGGCGACCGCCATGAAGGAGGCGCCGAAGATGGTGTCCGGCCTTGTCGTGTAGACTTCCAGCTCATGTGTCTCGCCGACAGGCTTTGCCAGCGGCCAGCGGATCAGCAGCCCTTCCGAGCGGCCGATCCAGTTGTGCTGCATCAGCTTGACCTTTTCCGGCCACTCTTCGAGTCCGTTGAGCGAGTCCAGCAGGTCCTGCGCGAAGTCGGTGATCTTGAAGAACCACTGCGTCAGCTCGCGCTGCTCGACCAGCGCGCCCGAGCGCCAGCCGCGGCCGTCGATGACCTGCTCGTTGGCGAGCACCGTCATGTCCTCCGGGTCCCAGTTGACTTTGGAGGATTTGCGCGTCACCAAGCCCTTCTCGACGAAGTCGAGGAACAGCATCTGCTGGCGGTGGTAATAGTCGACGTCGCAGGTCGCGAACTCGCGCGCCCAGTCGAGCGACAGGCCCATCATCTTGAGCTGCTCACGCATGACCGCAATGTTTTCGTAGGTCCAGTCCTTGGGATGGACCTTGTTCTGCATGGCGGCGTTTTCGGCCGGCATGCCGAACGCGTCCCAGCCCATCGGATGCAGCACGTTGAAACCCTTGGCGCGTTTGTAGCGCGCCACCACGTCGCCCATCGTGTAGTTGCGGGTGTGGCCGATATGGATCTTGCCCGACGGATAGGGGAACATCTCGAGCACGTAGTATTTCGGCTTCGGGTCGTCGTTGCGGGCCTCGAACAGCTTCTTTTCGGCCCAGGCCTTCTGCCATTTGGGCTCTGACGTGCGCGGATTGTATCGTTCGGTTGCCATCGGATGTTTTTCACTTAAAAGCAGGTGCGCGGTGCTGGATTAAGGCGTGTCGATATTCAGGTCAGGCCGAGCCGAAAATGGCGGGTTCCGAGAACCGGAGCGAAGCGTACTTAAGTACGTGAGCACCGGAAGCGCAGGAAACCGGCATTTGCAGGCCGGCATCACCTGAATATCGACACGCCTAGGCCGGCAGCCGAGACAATGTCGTCGCGGTGTTCACCATGGATTGCCGGACCCGTCAACTGCGGCGAGCCGGCCGACCATGAAAACTATGGGCAGGATAGTGGCATGACGAACACCGTAGAGCAGCTTCACGCGGTCAGGGCGAAGATCGCGAACGCCGAGCGCGAGGCGAAGCGCGCGCCAGGCGCCGTCACGCTTGTGGCGGTGTCGAAGACCTTCGCGGCCGAGGACATCCGCCCCGTCATCGAAGCAGGCCAGCGCGTCTTCGGCGAGAACCGCGTGCAGGAAGCGCAAGGCAAATGGCCGGCGCTGAAGGCGGCATTCGCCGATATCGAGCTGCACCTGATTGGCCCGCTGCAATCCAACAAGGCCAAGGAAGCGGTGGCGCTTTTCGATACCATCGAGACGGTCGACCGTGAGAAGATCGCCGCCGAGCTTTCAAAAGAAATGGCGCGGCAGGGCCGGGCGCCGAAACTCTATGTCCAGGTCAACACCGGCTCCGAGCCGCAAAAGGCCGGCATCGAGCCGCGCGAGGCGGTCGCCTTCGTCAAACGCTGCCGCGAGATGCATGGTCTCGCCATCGAAGGCCTGATGTGCATCCCGCCGGCCGATGAGAACCCCGGCCCGCATTTCGCGCTGCTGGAAAAGCTCGCCCGCGAGGCCGGTGTCGCGAAGCTCTCGATGGGTATGTCCGGCGACTACGAGACCGCCATCGCCTTCGGCGCGACCAGCGTCAGGATCGGGTCGGCAATCTTCGGCAACCGGTGACGCCGTCACCCGCTACCTTTCCCTGGAGTTTGATTGATAATCCGCTGCCACCGCGCTATATATCTAGCCAAGCTAGCTAGCGGCACACAGGGATTTTTGACCGGTCGGCTCTGTTTGCGTTGGCAGGTGGCATGCGTTGGAGATTGCCCGAAACGTCCATCGTGATCGTCATTCCAGGGCGGGGCGGCTTCAACCAATCCTTGGCGTTTGCGCTTATTTCGCGGACATGAACGGAAAATCTTGCACCAGACAAACGGCAACCTTTCAAAATCCCTGTGCCGGGGAACTAGGAGCTGCGGATGAACTGGCATCTTCAGGACGCGAAGAACAATTTTTCAAAAGTGGTCCAGCGCGCGCGAACAGAAGGGCCGCAGACCGTGACGCTTCGCGGCGAACGGGCTGCGGTCGTGCTGTCCGCCGAGGACTACGACCGCTTGGCCGGGAAGAAGAAATCGCTCGCTGAATATCTTCTGACCGGCCCCGGCTGGGACGATGAGTTTCATAAGGAAATCACCCGCCGCTCGGATACGATGATCCGGGACGTCGACCTCTGATGTATCTGCTCGATACGAACGTTGTTTCAGACGCGCAGAGGCGACTGCCGAAACCAACCGCCTGGCTGGCTTCGGTTGATCCGACCTCGATTAGTCTCAGTGTGATCACCATTGGTGAGATCGAACGTGGGATCGTCAAGCAGCGCAAGACCGACCCCGGCAGGGCAGCGCGGCTTGACGTCTGGCTGCGGGAACTGCGCCGAGATAATGCGGACCGCATCCTGGCGATCACGGAAGAGGTCGCCCTCGCGTGGGGCCGTATCACGGCCGGACGTACGCGAGGGAACGCCGACACCCTCATAGCGGCAACCGCCCTCGTGCACGACCTGATCCTGGTCACTCGAAACGTGGCCGACTTCGAAGGCATGGGCGTGACGGTCGTCAATCCCTGGGAAGTCTGACGTTTCAAGATCCGCTGATTGGCAACTTCACATCAAGTTGACCACCGCGCTTGCGCCAGAACTTGAAACGAAACGGGCCGTTCCTATTTACCCGGTGCACATTCACTCCTTTCTCGGGGAATCTCACCATGCGTTATAATCAGCTCGGCAATACCGGCCTGTTCGTTTCCGAACTCTGCCTCGGCACCATGACCTTCGGCGCCGCCGGCGAGAATGCTCAATGGGGCCTGATCGCCAGTCTCGACCAGAAGGGCGTCAACGAGATCGTCGGCCGCTCGATCGCCGCCGGCGTCAATTTCTTCGACACCGCGGATGTCTATTCCTTCGGCCAGTCCGAGCAGCTGCTGGGACAGTCGCTCAAGGATCTCGGCGTGAAACGTTCGGACGTTATCATCGCCACCAAAGTGCATGGCGCCATGGGCAACGGGCCGAACGAGCGCGGCTCCTCGCGCGGTCACATCATGGATTCGGTCGACCGCAGCCTGGAGCGACTGCAGCTCGATCACATCGACCTCTACCAATTGCACGGCACCGACACGGTCACGCCGATCGACGAGACGCTGCGCGCGCTCGACGACCTCGTCGCCAGCGGCAAGGTCCGTTACGTCGGTGTCTCCAACTGGCAGGCCTGGCGCATCGCCAAGGCGCTGGGCATCGCCGAGCGCAAGGGCTTCGCCCGCTTCGAGACTATCCAATCCTACTACTCGATCGCCGGCCGCGATCTCGAGCGCGAGATCGTGCCTCTGATCAACGAGGAAAAGCTTGGCCTGATGGTCTGGTCGCCGATGGCCGGCGGCCTGCTTTCCGGCAAATACGGCCCCGGCGCGCCCGGCAATGGCGAAGGCCGCCGCGCTTCCTTCAACTTCCCGCCGGTCAATGAGGACCGCGCCTGGGCGGCGGTTGCGGTCATGCGCGAGGTCGCCGGGAAGCACGATGTCAGCGTCGCCACGGTGGCGTTGGGCTATGTGCTGGCCAAACCTTTCGTCATGAGCGTCCTCATCGGCGCCAGCCGCATGGACCAGCTCGAGCAGAACCTCGCCGCAACCGGCTTGAAGCTCGACGCCGACGATCTCGCCAGGCTCGACGAGGTAAGCGCACTGCCTGCCGAGTATCCCGGCTGGATGCTCGAGCGGCAAGGCGCCGGCCGGCGTCCCGCGCCGTTCGTGCCGAAGGCGTAATTCCGTTCGCGCAGACAGGTCAAAGCCGCGTGCCATTGGCGCGCGGCTCTTTCTTCATTCAGAGACGAACGGTCTCCGCGAGGAAGTCGAGGAAGGCTCGGACGCGGGCAGGCAGATGCTTGCCCTGACCGACATAGACGGCATGCGTCGGCTCCTCGTCGCCGGGATTGAACTCCTCAAGCAACGGCACGAGCAGCCCGGC
The DNA here is from genome assembly GCF_020165285.1 of Mesorhizobium sp. CA10. Lineage (NCBI taxonomy): Bacteria > Pseudomonadati > Pseudomonadota > Alphaproteobacteria > Hyphomicrobiales > Phyllobacteriaceae > Mesorhizobium > Mesorhizobium sp. CA10. Next base: position 89,823 of record NZ_JAIUHV010000010.1, on the reverse strand, counting down.
GGCGATATCGGGTTCGACATGCCAGCGCGCCAGCCGCGCTATGCCGGCTCCTGCCAGCGTCGTTAGCCGCATCGCTTCGCCGTCGGTCAGCGACATGTTTCCCACAATCGGCATGATGATCGATTTGCCTGTCGCATCGACAAACGGCCAGCCCTCTATGTGCCTGGCGAAGCCGAAGGCCAGCATGCTGTGGCGAGCGAGGTCGGACAATGCGCGTGGCCTGCCGCGCGCTGCAAGATACGCAGGCGACGCGACCAGGACCATGCGGCTCTGGCCGAGCTTGCGCGCAACCAGGCGTGACTCGCGCAGCGGCCCGGCGCGGATGGCGACATCGGCGCGCTCTTCCAGAAGGTCGATGACACTGTCGGTCAGCACGGCTTCAACGAAAATCTCGGGATAATTTTCCAGGAAGCGCGGCAAGAGCGGCATCAGCCGGTGCTGGCCGAACGGCACATAGGAGTTGACCCTCAGCCTGCCGCGCGGCGCCGCGCCCGCCGCCGCTTCGCGCTCGGCCGCGTCGAGATCGGCGAGGATGCGCAGGCCGCTGCTATGGAAGGCCGCCCCTTCCGGCGTCAGCTGCAGCTTGCGCGTCGAGCGGCTGATCAGCCGCGCGCCAAGCCGCGCCTCCAGCCGCGCGATCAGCTTGCTCACCGCCGACGGCGTCATGCGCAGCGCCCGCGCCGCGGCCGAGAAGCTGCCTGCCTCGACGACGCGGACGAACACTTCGATCTCGCCAGAGCGGTTGATGTCCGGTCTCGCCATTCATGAATCTATTTCACAGAAAATATGCCCGATGCAAGGCTGGTTCACAGCTTGGCGGATCACGATCTTGCGTGTCGGGGCGCGGGACTGAGCGTTCCCTTCCCGATCAACCGGACCGCAGCCATGCCCCTTGCTCTTTATGCCCTCACCGCCGGCGCCTTCGGCATCGGCGTCACCGAATTCGTCATCATGGGCTTGCTGCTCGACGTCAGCGCCGATCTCGGCGTCTCGATCTCGGCCGCGGGCCTGCTCATTACTGGCTATGCGCTGGGCGTCGTCGGCGGCGCGCCGCTGCTTGGCGCCTTGACCGGACGCCTGCCGCGCAAGACCTTGCTGCTTGCCTTGATGGTGGTCTTCACCGTCGGCAACCTCGCCTGTGCGCTGGCGCCCGACTACTGGACGCTGATGGCGGCGCGTGTGCTAACCGCCTTCGCCCATGCCTCCTTCTTCGGTGTCGGCTCCGTCGTGGCCACCAGCCTTGTCGCGCCCAACCGGAAGGCCTCGGCCATCGCGCTGATGTTCACCGGTCTCACCGTCGCCAACATCCTCGGCGTGCCCTTCGGCACGTGGCTCGGCCAGGCCTATGGCTGGCGTTCGAGCTTCCTGGCGGTCACGCTGGTCGGCGTCATCGCCTTTACCGTGATCGCGCTGCTGGTGCCGCGCGACGAGCCTACCGCCACGGAGGAAGAGGAGACCTCCGAAGGCACGCTCGCCGTGCTCGGCCGCCGGCCGGTGCTGCTCGGCTTGTTGACCACGGTGCTGAGTTGGGTCGGCGTCTTTGCGGCCTTCACCTATATGGCGCCCATTCTCACCCGCGTCACCGGCTTTTCCGAGGCAGCCGTGTCGCCGATCCTGCTGGTTTTCGGCGGTGGCCTGGTGGCGGGCAATCTGCTTGGCGGGCGCCTTGCCGACCGCCATCTGATGCCGACGGTTCTCGGCACGCTGGTCGCACTTTCGGCGATGCTGTTCGTCATGGCCGCGGCGATCCACCAGCCGATCACCGCGATCATCGCCGTCGGCTTGCTGGGTGCCGCCGCCTTTGCCACCGTCGCGCCGCTGCAGATGTGGGTGCTGGAGAAGGCCGAGGGCGCCGGGCAGGGCCTGGCCTCCTCCTTCAACATCGCCGCCTTCAATCTCGGCAACGCCATCGGCGCCTGGCTCGGCGGCTTCGTCATCGACCATGGCCCCGGCCTCGACGCCGTCCCTCTGGTTGCCGGCCTGGTGCCGCTCGCCGCGCTCGGTGTCGTGCTCATGGCGCTGCGCCTCGAACGCGGCCGAGCGATCGTCAAACCGGTCACGGCGCAGTGCTGAGCGCTGATCCCTTCGACATCCAATCAGGAGAAAAAGATGGACTATCGACCTCTCGGCGCCTCCGGCCTGAAAGTGCCCGCCCTTTCCTTCGGCGCCGGGACTTTTGGAGGCTCCGGCCCGCTGTTCGGCCATTGGGGCAACAGTGACGCGAAGGAAGCGCGCCGCCTGGTCGACATCTGCCTGGAGGCGGGCGTCAACCTCTTCGACACGGCCGATGCCTATTCGAACGGCGCTTCGGAGGAGGTGCTGGGCGAGGCCATCAAGGGCCGCCGCGACGCGGTGCTGATCTCGACCAAGACGTCCCTGCCGATGGGCGATGGCCCGGCCGACTGGGGCTCGTCCCGCTCGCGCCTGATTCGCTCCGTCGACGCGGCGCTGAAGCGCCTCGGCACCGATTATATCGACTTGCTTCAGCTCCACGCCTTCGACGCCTCGACGCCGATCGAGGAGGTGCTGTCGACGCTGGATCACCTCGTGCGCTCCGGCAAGCTGCGCTATGTCGGCGTCTCCAATTTCTCAGGCTGGCAGGTGATGAAATCGCTCGGCCTGGCGGAAAAGCACGGCTACCCGCGCTATGTCGCGCATCAGGTCTATTATTCGCTGGTCGGGCGCGACTATGAGTGGGAGCTGATGCCGCTCGGCCTCGACCAGGGCGTCGGCGCCTTGGTATGGAGCCCGCTCGGTTGGGGCCGGCTCACCGGCAAGATCCGCCGCGGAAAACCCTTGCCGGAGAAGAGCCGGCTGCACGGCACCGCCGATTTCGGCCCGCCGGTCGAGGACGAGCAGCTTTTCAAGGTGGTCGACGCGCTGGAAGCGGTCGCCGCCGAGGCCGGCAAGACTGTGCCGCAAATCGCCATCAACTGGCTCCTGCAGCGGCCGACCGTGGCATCGGTGATCATCGGCGCGCGCAACGAGGAGCAGCTCCGTCAGAACCTCGGCGCCGTCGGTTGGGCGTTGACGCCGACGCAGATTAAGGCGCTCGATGAAGCAAGCGCGGTGACGGCGCCTTACCCGTACTTCCCCTATCGTCGCCAGGAAGGCTTCGCCCGGCTGAACCCGCCGGCGGTGTGACTAAGTCGCGGCCGTCCATATCCAGGGCGAACTTATGCGATTAGCCGCACCCCTGCGAGCTTCGTCAACCACGGGCGGAGCAGCCGCGAAGCGGCGTCGCGAAGACCCGAGGATCCATCCCGTTACCCCAATCGCAGAGCGCAGCGGAGCAGAATTCTGGATCGTCGCAAATGCGTCGAAGTCACGGAATGGATCCTCGGGTCTGCGCCGCGTCGCTTCGCTCCTTGCTTCGCCCGTGGATGACGAAGCGACGGGCGTTTCCGCCAAACACTCTGCGCCGCCTCAGTGCACCAGAAACTCCCCATCCAGCTTCCGCCACTCGTTCGGCGCGATCAGCTTCTGATGCGTGTAGGTGACCGAATGCAGCGGGCCGTCGAGCTTGGTCTTCCAGAACTCGATGAAGCGGATCAGCACCGGGAATTCCGGAGCTAGGTCATAGTCCTGCCAGACATAGCTTTGCAGCAGGTGCGGGTGATCGGGGTAATGATAAAGGATCTTAGCCGTAGTCAGCCCGTATCCCCTGAGCATCAGATCCATTTCGGAATTGTCGCGCATTGCGTTTCCTTGGTTGATTCTCCTTCCTCCCAACGCTGAATTGAGCCCACGGTTGCTTAACTGTCTATGGATTTCTTCGAGACTCTGCAAAATTTTTGTCGTTAAAACAGGCGGTTAGCAGCCGCGAAGCGAGAGTGCTAATGGCTGGTCCAATTGCCCCTGCGTCATCCCGCCACGCGAATCCAACGTCTAATGTTGCCGACACCGCGGAACTGTTAATAATGCCCGCGAATTCGCGGCCGCTTCGCTGCGATGGCGCCGGCGGCGCAAGCCGGTGGATGGTTTGGGAGGAAAGCAAAGAAATGTCCGATGTGCATGTCCACCGCGTCCAGCCGGCGTGGAAGAAGAACGCGTTGATCGACAACGACACCTATCTCAAATGGTATGCCGACAGCGTGAAAAATCCGGATAAGTTCTGGGGCAAGCACGGCAAGCGCATCGATTGGTTCAAGCCTTTTACCAAGGTCAAGAACACCTCCTTCGACGGCAAGGTCTCGATCAAGTGGTTCGAGGACGGCCAGACCAACGTTTCCTACAATTGCATCGACCGGCATTTGAAGAAGCGCGGTGACCAGACCGCCATCATCTGGGAAGGCGACAACCCCTATGACGACCGCAAGGTCACCTATAACGAGCTCTACGCGCATGTCTGCCGCTTCGCCAACGTGCTGAAGAAGCATGGCGTCAAGAAGGGCGACCGCGTCACCATCTACATGCCGATGATTCCGGAAGCGGCCTATGCCATGCTCGCCTGCACGCGTATCGGCGCGATCCACTCGGTCGTGTTCGGCGGCTTCTCGCCCGATGCGCTGGCCGGCCGTATCGACGACTGTAAATCGACCATCGTGATCACCGCTGACGAGGGCCTGCGCGGCGGCAAGCCGATCCCGCTCAAGGACAACACCGACAAGGCGATCGACATCGCCGCCAAGGCCGGCACCAAGGTCGAAAAGGTCGTGGTGGTGCGCCGCACCGGCGGCAAGACCGGCTGGGTGCCGGGACGCGACGTCTGGTACCATGAAGAGGCGCAGACCGTTAAGGCCGACTGCAAGCCGGAAAAGATGAAGGCGGAAGACCCGCTTTTCATCCTCTACACCTCCGGCTCGACTGGCAAGCCGAAGGGCGTGCTGCACACCACCGCCGGCTATCTCGTCTATGTCTCGATGACGCACCAATATGTCTTCGACTACCATGACGGCGACATCTACTGGTGCACCGCCGATGTCGGCTGGGTCACCGGCCACAGCTACATCGTCTACGGGCCTTTGGCCAATGGCGCCACGACGCTGATGTTCGAGGGCGTGCCGAACTATCCCTCGCAGTCGCGCTTTTGGGAGGTGATCGACAAGCACCAGGTCAACATCTTTTACACCGCGCCGACGGCGCTGCGCGCGCTGATGGGCGCCGGCGACAGCCATGTGAAAAAGACCTCGCGCAAGTCGCTGCGCGTGCTGGGTTCGGTCGGCGAGCCGATCAATCCGGAAGCCTGGGAGTGGTATTACAACGTCGTCGGCAACGCCAAGGTGCCGATCGTCGACACCTGGTGGCAGACCGAGACCGGCGGCATCATGATCACGCCGCTGCCCGGCGCCACCGACCTCAAGGCGGGTTCCGCCACGCGGCCCTTCTTCGGCGTCCAGCCGCAGCTGGTCGACGGCGAAGGCAAGGTGCTGGACGGCGCCACCGACGGCAATCTCTGCATCGGCGATTCATGGCCGGGCCAGATGCGCACCGTGTATGGCGACCACGACCGTTTCGTGCAGACCTATTTCTCGACCTACAAGGGCAAATACTTCACTGGCGACGGCTGCCGGCGCGACGCCGACGGCTATTACTGGATCACCGGCCGGGTCGACGACGTCATCAACGTTTCCGGCCACCGCATGGGCACGGCCGAGGTGGAATCGGCGCTGGTCAGCCATGAAAAGGTGTCGGAAGCCGCCGTCGTCGGCTACCCGCACGACATCAAGGGCCAGGGCATCTACTGCTATGTCACGCTGATGGCCGGCACCCAATCGAGCGAGGAATTGCGCAAGGAGCTGGTCGCGCATGTCCGCAAGGAGATCGGCGCCATCGCCACGCCCGACAAGATCCAGTTCGCGCCGGGCCTGCCGAAGACCCGTTCAGGCAAGATCATGCGGCGCATCCTGCGCAAGATCGCCGAGGACGATTTCGGCGCGCTCGGCGACACCTCGACGCTGGCCGATCCGGCCGTGGTCGACGATCTCGTCGCCAACCGGCAGAACAAGAAGGGCTGATGACCGGCAAGGCAATCCTCGGCACGGTCAGCCAGCTCTGGCGCTATCCGGCGAGCTCGCTCGCCGGCGAGCGGCGTGAGGCCATCTCCGTCGGGCTGAAGACCGTCGACGGCGACCGGCTGTTCGGACTGGTTGATGCTTCCGACGGCGAGATCGCCAGGCCCGACCGCGAGGCCAAGTGGCACAAGGTGCCGCTGATTCGCACCCGGCTGAGCGAGGCCCCGATGAACAAGGAATGGCGGCTCGAAGTGGCGGTGCCCGGCGGCGAATGGCTGCCGGCGCCGGATCCTGAAAGCGACCGCACGGTATCGGCCTTTCTCGGCTTCAAGGCCTCAATCCGGCCGTTCGGCGCGCAGAACGCGACGCCCGGCTACACCGGCCCGTTGACCGAGGCCCGCTATGCCAAGGCGCCGATCCATCTGCTCACCACCGCCTCGCTGGCCAGACTGAAGGCGCTGCATCCCGAAGGCGTGCCCGATCCGCGCCGCTTCCGGCCCAACATCGTCGTCGAGATGGACCCGGTCGAAGGCGCCTTTCCGGAGACGCAATGGATCGGCAGGAAGCTCGCGGTCGGCGATCTGCTGCTCACCGTCTCCGAACCCTGCCGCCGCTGCGGCTTCACCATCATCGCCCAGGACGGCTTCGACACCGACCCCGGCATCCTGCGCAATTTGGTACGCCACAACGCCCACAATCTCGGTGTCTACTGCACGGTCGACCGGCCCGCGCGGATCGAGATCGGCGCGCCGATGCGCTTGATGGACTGAAGCGGGTCGGGTCTACCGGTACAAATCCGCCCGTGTCGGCGGCAGGCCGCTCGGGCCGCGGGCGCGTCTGGTGGCGACAGTCTGGAAAATCTGCGCCGAGGCGCGCTCGAAGGTGATCGAGCAACCCGTCAGATAGAGCAGCCACAGCCGCGCCTTGGACTCGCCGACCTCGGCGACCGCCTCATCGAAGCGCGCATGCAGACGTTCCGCCCACAGGCGGCAGGTTTGCGCATAATGCTCGCGCAGGTTTTCCACGTCATAGACCAGGAAGCCGTGCGCCTCGAGATTGCCGAGCGTCATGCCGATCGTGTCGAGCTCGCCGCCGGGAAAGATGTATTTGATCAGGGCCTTGTATTCCGGCCCCTTGCGTAGGGTCTTCTTCAGGTCGCCCTTGCTGCGCCGGGTGATGGCGTGGTGCAGATAGATGCCGCCGGGTTTCAGCAGGCGATGGACAGTCGAGAAATAGGCAGCGTGGTTGGCGATCCCCAAATGCTCAAACATACCGATCGACGAGATCTTGTCGAAGCTGCCGGAGAGCTCGGCATAGGACTTTATCTCGATGGTGATGCGGTCCTGCAGCCCCTCGGCGCGAATGCGCTCGCGGGCAAGCTCCGTCTGGGCTTGCGACAGCGAGACGCCGTGACTGACGACGCCGTAATGCTTCGCCGCATGGATCAGCATCGCGCCCCAGCCGCAGCCGATGTCGAGCAACGTTTCGCCCGGCTTGAGCCTGAGCTTGCGGCAGATATGGTCGAGCTTGTCGATCTGCGCCTGATCGATGCCGTTGGCGAAATCCCTGAAATAGCCGCAGCTGTAGACCATGCGCTCGTCGAGGAAGAGCCGATAGAAGGCGTTCGAAATGTCGTAATGGTGCTGGATCGCCTCCTTGTTCGACCCGCTGACATAAGGGTTGCGGCCGGAAAGATCGCTGCGCGCCGTCATTTGTTTGCGCGAGAAAAGCACCGCCGGCAGGTCGCGCAAAATCGCCAGCTTCGGCAACGATCTGAGCTTCGTCTTGAGCTTGCCTTGCGAAGGCAGCGCGTAGAAATCGAACAGCGTGCCTTCTTCGATGTCGATGGTCTTGGAAATCCACATCTCGACCAGCGTCGAGAAGCGCGGCCGGCGCAGCAATTGCCAGACGATATCCTGGTCGTTGATGGTGAGCACCGGACCGCCGGCGGGACCGATGCGCTCGCCGGTCCAGAGCTTGACCGCGAAACCCGGTTTCAGCGTCTCGACGACCGTTCGTGCGATCCGCGCGGCTTTGTCGGCGGCGTCCATTCTCACCTCCCGATGCGTCGAATGCGGGCCCTCCCGGGCGCCACTGTCATCCAACTGGCCTGCGTAGCGCAATCCCGATCTGTTGCCCAAAAACACCGCGGGCAGGGATTTCCCGCCTGCCATTCCGTTGCGGCACCTTGCCATTTGCCGCGACGCACCCCATCATCTGTGTGTGTTCAACGAACTGAAAGGAGGTGATCCGATGTCGAGTGATTTCGTTTTCCATAACGTGAGCTCAGCGGATTGCACTTTCGGGAAGCAGTCTTCCCGTTAAGGCGCGAGACGCGCGGCAGGTAGCCCGATGGGGTTGCCGCCGGAAGCCGCGTCATGGACGGAAACACGGAAGGCCGCCGGCTTCGTCAAGAAGCGGCGGCCTTTTCCTTTTGAACGCCATCATTGAGCGATTTTCTCGCGGCCGCTATCTGGTTACCGTCAGCTTGTCGATGTTGCGCACGATGTCCTGAAACGCCTGATCGAGCTCGGCGCCGTTGGCCGCTTGATAGAAATGTTTGGTGTTTCCGGTATCCGGGCTGGCGCAGGCCTGCAGCGTCGACTTGGCGTTTTTCTCGGTGAGCGCAAAGCCGATGGTGAATATCTCGATGCCCTGGTCTTGCATCGCCGCGCACAGTGTCGTCGCGGCGGTGCGTGTCTGTACCTTGCCGGCATCGTTGTAAACCTGATCCGGGTCGTTAGCGTCGAAATAGGACAGGTTGAATTCGCCATCCGTCATCAGGATCGCGTATTTCGCCACCTTCTTCGGATCCATCTTCGCCGGCCGCTCCGAGGCCTTCATCACCCCGCCCCAGTTTTCCGACAGCATGTACCAGGCCCACTGCACGCCGATATGGCCCGCCGTGCCGCCGGAGGCATCGAGGTCTTTGATCACGTTGTTCAGAGCCGACGCATCCGTGGTCAGCGGCTGAATTGTCGCGAGCGGACAGGCCCGAGTGCGGCTCTGCCTGGCGAAGTCGGACAAAAAGAGATCGCGGTTGACCATGCTGACCTCGGGGCCAGCATCCGAATATTGATAGGCGCCTTTGCGCTCGGTCGCGCAATTGTCCGGCCGCGTCGACGCCGAAACATACTGCGGATCGTCATTGCCCGGCGCCTGCTTGCGCTCGCTGGCCTTTGTCTCGACGAAGACCGAACCTGCGGCAAGCGATCCGGCATTGACGGAATTCGCATAAGGCACAATCGCCACCCGCACCCGAGGATTGGCGGCGTTCTGGCCGGTAAGGAAGGAATTGACCGCGTTGCTCGCCGCGGCCCTCAGGTCCTTGACCTTCTGGCCCGCCATCGAACCAGTGACGTCGAGCATCATCGCCACCTCAACGGTCTTGTCGGAATAGAGCGCCGAGGTCGAGGCGGTCACGCGGCGCATGGTGCTGGTGCTGAACAGCGGAAAATAGAGACCGACATCGACATGCGCATCCGCCTGTACGGTGTTGGCCGTCCTGTTGACCGTAAGCCTGTCGAGCACGATCTGGTTGGCCTGCAGGATGCCGGCCGTGCTGTTGGCGTCGAGAAACGCCTGCACCGTTTTGTTGGCATCGGTTTCCGTGATGACGCCGAGGGTGAGATCGCGGGCCGTCGAGGTCACGGCGGCGTCGACGACGCCCTGCAGGCTCGACCTCGCATTGTAGAGTTGCGAGATATTGACGGCGAATCCCACACCCAGCGCGAGGACGGATGCGGCAGCTCCGAACAGTACCGCGAAATTGCCTTCGCGGTTGCGGGCAAAGCCGTCCACCCCACGAACGACACCTCTGAACTGCCGCATCCCTTCCGCCTCCACTGTCCGCGGCACCGTGCCGCTCGGCAGAGGCGTTGCAGGATTTCGGCCAGAAGCCGCCGTAAGGCGATTAACAAGAGGTTAATCCGTTGTTTTTGCTGACTTTCGGCAAATCTGAAGGTGAACCGGAAGTAAACGAAAATGCCTTGGAAACGCGACCTTCATGAAGCGCTTACCATAGTCTTGAAGACTGTCGCGGTCTTTCTCTCTTCGGCACAATCGAACTGTGCCGAAGCGGGTCAGCGGCTCCGGTGAAACATGGCGCAGCGCAGGGTCTGTTGAGATTCGGGTCAGCCGAGTCGAGAAGGGCGGCTTCCGAGAACCGGAGCGGAGCGTGCTTAAAGTACGTGAGCACCGGAAGCGCAGGAGGCCGTCCTTCGCAGGCCGGCCTCACCTGAATATCGACAGAACCTACCCCAGCATCTGCGCGCTGGCCGTCCGATCGACGCCGTGATGCGGGGGATTGAAGCGGTTGCCTTCCTGCTCGTAGGTCCAGACCTTGAACAGGGTGAGCCGGTGCGGGCCGAAACTGTGCAGCAGCGGCACGTCGGTGGCGTCGCGGCCGCGGGCGATGACGACGCGGCCGATGCGGGGCCGGTTGTGGCGCGGATCGAACGTGTACCACTTGCCGTCGAGGTAGACTTCCATCCAGGCCGAGAAATCCATCGGCGCCGGGTCGGCCGGCACGCCGATATCGCCGAGATAGCCGTTCACATAGCGCGCCGGAATGTTCATGCATCGGCAAAGCGCGATCGCCAGATGCGCGAAATCGCGGCACACCCCGACACGCTCCTCATGCGCCTGGGCCGCCGTGCGTGTGGCGCGCGCATAGCCGTAGCCGAAGGAAAGCCGGCTGTTTACATAATCGACGATCGCCTGGACGCGTGCCCAGCCGGGCGGCAGCTGGCCGAAAAGCTGCCAGGCGGTGTCGCTGAGGTGGTCGGTCTCGCAGTAGCGGCTGCCGAGCAGATAGACCAGCACATCGTCCGGCAATTCCGCGACCGGCGTTTCAAGTGCCAGCACATTGACCGTGTCGGTCTCGCCGCTGTCCTCGACTGCCGCATCGTACAGGATGCGAAAGCTTCCGGCGGGCGCCGTGAAGCGACGGCAGATATTGCCGTGGCGATCGCGATAGGTTCGGGTCGGCACCGACGGCGAGGTCAGCAGCCGCGTCTGCCGCTTGATGTCGGCATGGCGGTCCGGATGGATGTCGAGAAGCGAGATGATCGGCGTCACGGCCGCGCATTCGATGGCGATTTCATAGCCGAGCCGGATCAGCATCGCATGGCCCCCTTGATGATTTTGGAAAGACTGCCCGTTCAACGCCGCGAGCCGGAGCTTGTTCCCGTGCCGGGATGAAATGGCGGGCCTCTCGCCTTCTCAGGCGGTGCCAGCCGGTCTAAACTGGGCTTTGCGTTTCGCCCCTCCCGAAAACGATTCTCCAGGACATTCGATGTTTGCAGGCTCAAAATTCGCCGCGTTCCTGTTCGACATGGACGGCACGGTGCTCAACTCGATCGCTGCGGCAGAACGGGTGTGGGCAAAATGGGCGGAGCGTCACGGCCTCGACGTGGCGAGCTTCCTGCCCACGATCCATGGCAAGCGCGCGATCGAGACGATCGCGGGACTGAAGCTGCCGGGCGTCGACGCCGTCGCCGAAGCCGATGCGCTGCTCAAGGCCGAGGCGGAGGACCTCGAAGGCATCGTCCCGATTCTGGTGCCATCGCGTTTCTGCAATCGCTGCCGCCGGAGCGCTGGGCGATCGTCACCTCGGCGCCGCGCGAGCTGGCGCTGCTGCGCATCGAGGCGGCCGGTATTCCGGTTCCCGCCATGATGGTCACAGCGGAAGATGTCACCCATGGCAAGCCGGCGCCGGACTGCTTCCTTTTGGCGGCAAAGCGTCTCGGCGTTGAGGCGCGCGACTGCCTGGTCTTCGAGGATGCGCCGGCGGGCATCGCGGCAGGCGAGGCCTCCGGCGCGTCGGTGGTGGTGATCAGCGCCACGCATGTCCACCCGCTGGTCACGCCGCACCCGACAATCCGTTCCTATGACGAAATCGGCATCGCTACGGACGCGCTCGCGTCCGAGCGTGCGGTTGCTTAGAAGTCGGTGGCGAGCCCCTTCACCTCCCAGTCGCCGTAGCGGCCGGGCTCCTTGCCGCCGCGACCGCCGATTTCCTTCGGCAATTGCGCTTCGGCCGCTCGGTAGTTCCGGCGACGCGCTTCGGCTTCGGTCAACGCGCGCTGCGCCGCTGGGGTGAGCGTTTTTTGCGGCTCTTTGGTCGTTGCAACTGCTTCGGTTTTGCTGGGTTCTTCGGTCATGCGATACTCCCGCCGATTGAAACGAAGACCGGCGCCTCCCATCATATAGCCATGACGACAGAAGGATCGACCCCTATTCGCCACCTCCTCCGCCATCAGACCAGACGGATGAAACGATGAACACGCTTCGCACCGCCATGCTTCTTGCCGCGATGACGGCGCTGTTCATGGGCGTCGGTTATCTGATCGGCGGCTCGGGCGGCATGGTCATCGCGCTTCTGATCGCCGCCGGCACCAATTTGTTCAGCTATTGGAACGCCGACAAGATGGTGCTGTCGATGAACCGCGCCGTCGAGGTCGACGCCAAGAACGCGCCCGAATATTACGCGATCGTCCAGGCTCTGGCCAAGCAGGCCGGCCTGCCGATGCCGAAGACCTATCTGATCGACAACCCGCAGCCAAACGCCTTCGCCACCGGCCGCAATCCGGAAAATGCTGCCGTTGCGGCGTCCACCGGCCTGCTCGAGCGGCTCTCGCATGAAGAGATCGCGGCGGTGATGGCGCATGAGCTTGCCCATGTGCAGCATCGCGATACGCTGACCATGACGATCGTGGCGACGCTCGCCGGCGCCATCTCGATGCTCGGCAATTTCGCCTTTTTCTTCGGCGGCAGCCGCGAGAACAACAATCCGTTCGGCTTTGTCGGCGTGCTTGTAGCGATGATCGTTGCGCCACTCGCCGCGATGATCGTGCAGATGGCGGTGAGCCGCACCCGCGAATACGAAGCCGACCGGCGCGGCGCCGAGATCTGCGGCAACCCGTTGTGGCTGGCTTCGGCGCTCAACAAGATCGCGCGCGGCGCCGAACGGATCCCCAATGAGGATGCCGAGCGCAATCCGGCGATGGCGCATCTTTTCATCATCAATCCTCTGCATGGCGAGCGCATGGACAATCTGTTCTCGACCCACCCGAGCACCGAGAACCGCATAGCCGCGCTGCAGGAGATGGCGCGCGCGATGGGCGGCGCATCGCCGGCCGCCCGGCGCCAGGCTTCTCCGCCACCCATTCAGCCCGAGGAGCCGTCGGCGGGGCCATGGGGCAAGCCGGCGGACCCGCCGCCAGCGGAGGCTGAGCCGGCGCCGCCAAAGCCCAATCCCTGGGGCCGCAACCCGACCGGACCGCGCAATGTCCGGTCGAAGGGTCCCTGGTCGTGACGCCGCCGAGGCGCGGACAGTCAGGCAATCCGCAACACAAGGCTGGTGACGAGAACGTCGCCGGCCTTGCCGCACGCAAGGCGGCGGCGCGGCTGCTTGCCGCCGTCATCGATGCCCGCACGCCGCTCGACGGGTTGACCGATAACGAGCACGGCCATCCGCAATACAAGGCGCTGGACGGCCGCGACCGGGCGCTGGTGCGCGCCATCCTGGTCACGGCGCTGCGCCACCGCATGACCATTGCCGGGCTGCTGTCCAAGCGCCTGGAAAAGCCGCTGCCGGCCAACGCCACGGCGCTCTCGCACATCCTCAATGTCGCCGCCGCGCAGATCCTGTTTCTCGATGTTCCCGACAGCGCCGCCGTCGACCTTGCCGTCACCCACGCCAAATCCGATCCGCGAACGCTGCGTTTCTCCGGGCTCGTCAACGGCGTGCTGCGTTCGCTGGCGCGCGCCAAGGAGGCTGAGCTTGCCCCGGCGCTTGCCGCCACCAGCGAGGCGCCGCAATGGTTCTCCGAGCGGCTGACCGCTGCTTACGGAGCCGACAAGGCGCGAGCCATCCTTGCCGCCCATCGCCACGAGGCGCCGGTCGACTTCACCGTCAAGGCCGACCCGGTGATCTGGGCCGAGCGTCTCGGCGGCATCGTGCTGCCGACCGGCACCGTGCGCGTCGAGAAGCTTGCCGCCAATGTCATCGACCTCCCCGGTTTCGCCGACGGCGCCTGGTGGGTGCAGGATGCGGCGGCAAGCCTGCCGGCACGCCTGTTCGGCGACATCAGAGGCCAGCGCGTCGCCGACCTGTGCGCCGCGCCCGGCGGCAAGACGGCGCAGCTTATCCTGGCCGGCGCCGGGGTGACCGCGGTCGACACCTCGAAGAACCGGCTGGCGCGGCTCAGTCAGAATCTCGAGCGCCTTGGCCTGACCGCCGAGCTCGTACAGACCGACCTCCTGGATTACCGGCCGGCACAATTGTTCGACGCCGTGCTGCTCGATGCGCCCTGCTCCTCGACCGGCACGGTGCGCCGCCATCCCGACGTGCCATGGACCAAGACCATGGCCGATGTCGAAAAGCTCGCCGATCTCCAGCGCCGGCTGCTTGCCCATGCCGTCACCCTCGTCAGGCCCGGCGGACGGATCGTGTTCTCCAACTGCTCGCTCGACCCGATCGAAGGCGAGGAGCTTTATCGCGATTTCCTCGCCGGGAGCCCCGGCGTCGTCGCCGATCCGATCCGGCCTGGCGAATTTGCCGGCGTCGATCCGTTTCTGACCCCGGAGGGTATGTTGCGCACCACGCCGGCCGACCTCGCGCTGGAATCGCCCGGGATTTCAGGCCTGGACGGCTTCTTTGCCGCGCGGATGAGACGGGCCGATTGAGACGTTATCTCATAAAGTTTGCTGACTTTTTTAGCGACGGCACGGGCAAGGCGGCGTGAAGCGGTTCACTTCGGCGAAATCCGCCTTCGCATAAGTTCTTGAATCGCATAAGCTTGTGCTTGGGTTATGGGGACATCAGGAGGGCTATTGGCACTTGTTGCCGGCAGCACGACGCGTCTTTGGACGCTTGTCGCGAGGGAGTTCTGGCGCAAAACGCGCCGGCGCCTCCGCGCCGGGCCGGTCTATCGCTGGCGCTATTCCGGCCGCACGCCCGAGCGCGTCCTGATCGCGCCGCCGGATCTGCGGCTCGCCGACCCGCAGATCGCACTGGAGATCTATTATGGCCGCTATCCTCTGTCGGGCCATTTGGTCGAGACCGGCGGCAAGTCGCCCTTTCAGCTCGACGTGCCCAATCGCGGCTGGCAGAAATCGTTGCATGGCTTCCGCTGGCTGCGCCACATGCGCGCCACCGGCACCGAGCTCGCCGCCGCCAACGCGAGAGCCCTGGTGACCGACTGGATCGCCATGCATGGCAACCAGATCTCCGGCATCGCCTGGGAGCCGGGAACGACGGCCAAGCGGGTGATCGCCTGGCTGCAGCACTCCTCGGTGGTGCTGCAGGGCGCCGAATTCCCTTTCTATCGCGCGTTCCTGAAATCGCTCGCTGTGCAGATCCGCTATCTCCGCTCGATGGTGCGCGAGATGCCCGATGGCGAGGCCAGGCTGCGCGCCCGCATCGCGCTCGCCTTCGCCGCGCTGTCCCTGCCGGCGCCGGCCTCGGCGCTGCGTGCCGCGACACGCAACCTGGCCGAGGAGCTCGAGCATCAGATCCTGCCCGATGGCGGCCATATCTCGCGCAAGCCGATGGCGGTGCTCGAGCTGCTGGCCGATCTTCTGCCGTTGCGCCAGACCTATGCCAACCAGGCCGAGGCGCCGCCGTCGGCCTTGATCGGCGCCATCGACCGGATGTTGCCGGCGCTGCGTTTCTTTCGCCATCAGGACGGCAGCCTTGCCCGCTTCAACGGCATGGGCGCCACCATCCACGACCGCATCGCCACCATCATGCGCCATGACGACACGGTGGGCGCGCCGCTGCTGCACGCGCCGCACTCCGGCTACGAGCGCCTGTCGATGGGCGGCGTGACGGTCATCGCCGACACCGGCCTGCCGCCGCCGGTCGACGTCTCCAACGCAGCACATGCCGGCTGCCTCGCCTTCGAGCTCTCCTCCGGGCGCCAGCACTTCATCGTCAATGCCGGCATCGACACCTATGGCGCCCCGGAATTCCGGCCGCTGGCGCGCGCCACCGCCGCGCATTCGACCGCGACGCTCAACGACACCTCGTCGGCGCGCTTCAGCCACTCGCTGCGCGTCAGCGACCTGTTGGGATCGCCACTGATCGGCGGCCCGCAGCATGTGCCCTGCAAGCGCCTCGACCAGAAGGGCATGCAAGGCTTCGTCGCCCGCCATGACGGCTATGTCCAGCAGTTCGGCTTCCTGCATGAGCGCGAGCTGAAGCTGACCAGCAACGGTAACGTGCTTGCCGGCCGCGACCGCTTCCTGCGCCCGGGCAATGCCGCAATCCGCAACAACGGCCGCGACTTCGTCACGGTGCGCTTCCACGTTCATCCCGACATCAGCCTGCTGCAGGACGACCACAACCGCCTGACGCTCGCCGGCGCGCAGGGCGACAGCTGGGTCTTCACCTGCGCCGAAGTGGTGCCGGAGGTCGAGGAATCGATCTACTTTGCCGGCCTGAGCGGGCCGCGCCGCAGCCGGCAGATCGTGCTCGCCTTCAAGGCCTCGGAAATTGCCGAGGTCCACTGGCAGCTGACCCGCACCATTATTTCCGGCTATTCCGAAAACAACTGAGGCTGGCTGGCAAACGGCTGCGCGCCTGATCCCGGACTCACTTGATTTCCGGGGCTCATATGCTAGGGCCGGCCAACGTCCCTGCCAACAGCTCTGAAAGGCCGCCCGCCATGGCCGTGCCCACAAAAAACATTCCGGCGCCTGACCTCGTTCCGGTGCGCCGCGCGCTGCTTTCCGTCTTCGACAAGACAGGCCTGGTCGATTTCGCCAAGGCGCTCGCCGCCGCCGGCGTCGAGCTGGTCTCGACCGGCGGCACGGCAAAGGCCCTCGCCGGGGCGGGCCTGGCAGTCCGCGACGTCTCCGAGCTCACCGGCTTTCCCGAGATCATGGATGGGCGGGTGAAGACCTTGCATCCCTCCGTGCACGGCGCGCTGCTCGGCATCCGTGATGACGCCGATCATGCCAAGGCGATGCACGACCACAACATCGAGCCGATCGATCTCGTGGTCTGCAATCTCTATCCGTTCGAGGACGTCCGCCGCTCCGGCGCCGGCTATGCCTCGATCGTCGAGAACATCGACATCGGCGGGCCGGCGATGATCCGCGCCTCGGCCAAGAACCACGCCTACGTCGCCATCGTCACCGACCCGGCCGACTATGCTTCCGTCGTCAACGCGCTGGAGATGAATCTGGGCTCGCTGTCGCTCGATTTCCGCAAGATGCTGGCGGCCAAGGCCTTTGCACGCACCGCAACCTACGACGCTGCGATCTCCGGCTGGTTTGCCGAGGCGCTGGAGATCGAGCACCCGACATGGCGCGCGTTCGGCGGCCGGCTCGACCAGGTGATGCGCTATGGCGAGAACCCGCATCAGGGCGCAGGCTTCTACCTGTCGGGAGACAAGCGGCCGGGCGTGGCAACGGCAAAGCAATTGCAAGGCAAGCAGCTCTCCTACAACAACATCAACGACACCGACGCCGCCTTCGAGTTGGTCGGCGAGTTCGATCCGGCGCGCTCGGCGGCGGTCGCTATCATCAAGCATGCCAATCCCTGCGGCGTTGCCGAGGGCTCATCGCTGAAGGCGGCCTACGCCAAGGCGCTGGCCTGCGACCCGGTCTCGGCTTTCGGCGGCATCGTCGCCATGAACCGCATCCTCGACGCCGAGGCGGCGGAAGAGATCGTCAAGACCTTCACCGAGGTCATCATCGCGCCCGACGCCACCGACGAGGCCGCCGCGATCGTCGCGGCGAAGAAGAATTTGCGCCTGCTGGTCACCGGCGGCCTGCCCGATCCGCGCGTCGCCGGCACGACGGTGAAATCCGTCGCCGGCGGACTGCTGGTGCAAGGCCGCGACAATGCGGTCGTCGACGATCTCGAGCTCAAGGTGGTGACGAAGCGCGCGCCGACGCCGGCCGAGATGGCCGACCTCAAATTCGCCTTCCGCGTCGCCAAGCACGTCAAGTCCAACGCCATCGTTTATGCCAGGGACGGCGCGACCGTCGGCATCGGCGCCGGCCAGATGAGCCGCGTCGATTCCTCGCGCATCGCCGCCCGCAAGGCGCTGGACGCCGCCGAAGCGGCGGGCCTCGCCGAGCCGCTGACCAAAGGCTCGGTCGTCGCCTCGGACGCCTTCTTCCCCTTCGCCGACGGGCTATTGTCGGCGATCGAGGCCGGTGCCACCGCGGTGATCCAGCCCGGCGGCTCGATGCGCGACGACGACGTCATCGCCGCCGCCGACGCGCACGGCATCGCCATGGTGTTCACCGGCGTAAGGCATTTTAGGCATTAGCGCCTCTTCCTTCTCCCCTTGTGGGAGAAGGTGTCGCCGAAGGCGACGGATGAGGGGTGCTCCAGGGGATGAGGCGTGGGCGATTGCAGCTTTCGACGGGCATGTTCGCGAAGCTGGAGCACCCCTCATCCGTCTCGGCGCTCCGCGCCGATCCACCTTCTCCCACAAGGGGAGAAGGAAAAGTCGCGCTACGCCTTCGGCTTGTCCGCCGGATATGGCGTCCCCGCCAGGATCGCCATGCCGATGCCGAGGAACAGGATGATCGCCGCCATGCCGAGTCGCGGCGAATCGCTGATGGTGGTGATGCTCGCCACCATGAACGGCGCCAGGAAGCTCGTCGCCCGGCCGGCCAGCGCATAGATGCCGAAATAGCGGCCGGACTCGGCGGCGGTCACGCTACGCGCCATGTAGGATCGCGATGACGCCTGCACCGGCCCGAAGGCAAGCCCGATCAGCAGGCCGTAGAGGATATAGGCTTTCTCGGCCGCTGTGCCGAACAGGCCGCCGGAATCGGCGGTCGGCAGCGGGATCAGGCCGAGCAGCGTGAAGCCCGGTCCGGTGGAGACGACGCCGATGGTGGCGACCGACAGCATCACCAGCGCGATCATCACCACATGCTTCGAGCCCAGCGCAGTATCGAGCCGCGCCGCGATCCAGCAGCCGAAGATGGCGACGATGTTGAGAATGATGCCGAACAGGCCGATCTCGGTGATCGACCACTGGAACATGCCGGCCGCGAACGTGCCGCCGAGCGCCAGCAGCGCGTTGACGCCGTCCTGATAGATCATGCGGGCCAAGAGGAAGCGCAGGATGCCGCTGCGCTGGCGCACTTCCACCAGGGTGGACTTCAGCTCGGACAGGCCCTCGCGCACTGCCGGGCCGATCGGGATCCCCTTGGTGGCGTCCGGCGTGAAGAAGAACATCGGCAGGATGAACAGGAAATACCAGCCGGCCGACATCGGCCCGGTGAAGCGCGCGTCCTCGCCGAGTTTCGGATCGAGTCCGAACAACGGATCAAGGCCGATGAGCGTCTTGCCGGTCTCGAGATTGCCGGCCAGGAACAGCACCACGAAGATCAGCGCGATCATGCCGCCGAGATAGCCGAGCCCCCAGGCCATGTTGGAGATCCGGCCGATCTCTTCCTTCGGCACCAGCCGCGGCATCATGGAATCGTTGAACACGGTCGAGAATTCGGCCGCCACCGAAGCCAGCGAGAACAAGAGCACGACCAGGAAAAGGTTCGAGCCCGGCGCCGCGAACCACAAAAGCGTGAGGCTGGCGATCTTGATGGCCGCGAAGAAGGCGATCCACGGCTTGCGCGGCCCGGTCTGGTCGGCGATCGAGCCGAGCACCGGCGACAGCACCGCGATGACCAGGCCCGCGGCGGCAATGCCGTAACCCCACGCGGCCTGCCCGGCAGTCGGATCGCTCGCCATGCGCGAGACAAAATAGGGTCCGAAGATGAATGTCGTGACGACGGTGAAGAACGGCTGCGCCGCCCAGTCGAAGAACATCCAGCCCCAGATGCCGCGCCCCGATGCCCGCTGCACTGTCTCTACCGCCACCATGCTGATTCCCCTGGCACCGCTCGCGTCGGGCGCCATGTCTGCATGTTTTCAGCCAGCGATGCAAACGGACAAGCATGGCGACAATTCTTCGCCCCACGAAGTGGGCTATGCTATGCACACATCTTCTGTGACTGGCGCGACTGATCAGGCCGAGGCTTGATTGCCAGGTGGTTCCCCCAATCCGTCGCTGCTTCGCAGCGCCACCTTTCCCCCCTCCGGAGGGAAAGGAAGGGAGCCTTGCTGGACGGGCGTTGACGGCAAAAAGCTTGGCGCCCTTCCTCTACCCCGTCGATCGGGGGAGAGGTGGCTCGGCGAAGCCGAGACGGAGTGGGGGTCGACCAGCGCATGCGAGGAACCCAAGCAAACTCTCACATCCCCGTAAGGTCGCTCATCAGGCCCGATGCCACCGACAGCCGCGACACGGTGATGTCGCCGCCTTCGGTCAGCGCCTGCAACCGCTCGCGGGTGCGCGCGACGCGGTCGCCGCCGGCTTCCAGCCAAGCCGCGACCGGATCCGCCGCCGTGCCGTAACCGGTGAGCGCCGCCACCGCGATGCCCCGACGCGCCACGCCGATCGTGTCGGCCGCGCGCGACAGCGCCAACTGGTCGTAATAGTCGGGCGGCATGATCGAGCGCGCGGCTTCCTCGACGCGCGGGATGCGGAAGGCATCGCTGACGGCGAAGAAGGCCTTGGCCGCGCTGACGATGTCGGCATTGGCCGTGCGCGCGGTGAGCGCGACGTCGGGGATCAATTCGGCCACTTCGGCCAGAGCGAGCTGCCCGGCGAGCTTCTCCGGCGCGCCGCTCCTGGACAGACCGTGCCGCCGCTCCTCGACGCGTTCACGCGAGAAGGCCGGCAGCAGCGAGAGAAGCTTCGGCTCGAGCGCCTTGCGCGCCTCCTGCAATTCGGCGATGCGCTGGCCAAGCGGCGCGGAGCCGGCTTCGTGCTTCAGGTACCAGCCGCTGGTCACAAAGATAAGCCGGCTGATCGCTTGATAGAGATCGAGCTGGACCTGCCCGTCGATATGGTTGTCGAGCGCGTCGATCTCGCGATAGAGCGCGGGCAGCGCGAAGCCGTCGCGGATCATGGCGAAGATGCGCACCACATCGGCCGCCCTGCGGCCCGTGGCTTCCTGCAGCCGGTTGACGAAGGACGGTCCGCCGCGATTGACAAGGTCGTTGGCGAGCACGCGCGCGATGATCTCGCGCCGCAGCCGGTGTTCGCGGATCTCGCCGGCGAATTTCCTCGCCATGCGTTCCGGGAAATAACCCATCAGATCGCGATCGAAATGCTGATCGTCGGGCACGTCGCTGGCGACGATATCGGAAAACAGCACGATCTTGGCATAGGCGAGCAGCACGCCAAGCTCGGCCCGGGTCAGCGGCTCGCCGCGCGCCTCGCGTTCGGCAAGCGCCGCCGGCGAAGGCAGCGTCTCGACCGCGCGGTCGAGCAGGCCGCGCGCTTCCAGCGCCGTCATGAAGCGCGCCTGGTGCGCTATGTCGGCGAGCCCGCGCTTGCGCGCGAGCGACAGTGCCAGCGTCTGCTGATAATTGTTGGAGAGCACCAGCGCGCTCACCTCGTCGGTCATTTCGGCGAGCAGCTTGTTGCGCGCCGGCCGCGCCAGCGAGCCTTTGCGCATGGCCGACGCCAGCGCGATCTTGATGTTGACCTCGACGTCGGAACAGTTGACGCCGCCCGAATTGTCGATGGCGTCGGAGTTGCAGCGGCCGCCATTCATGCCGAACTCGATGCGCGCCCGTTGCGTGACGCCGAGATTGGCGCCCTCGCCGATGACTTTCGCCCGGACATCGAGCGCCGTGACGCGGACGGCGTCGTTGGCGCGGTCGCCAACATCGGCGTTGCTTTCGCCTGAAGCCCGCACATAGGTGCCGATGCCGCCGAACCACAAAAGGTCGACCGGCGCCTTGAGGATGGCGTTCATGATCTCGACCGGCGTAGCCGTGGTCTTGGCGAGGCCGATCGCGGCGGCCGCGGCCTGCGGCAGCGTGATCGATTTCTGGTTGCGCGAGACGATGACGCCGCCTTCCGACAGCTTCGACTTGTCGTAGTCCTGCCAGGACGAGCGCGGCAGCGCGAACATGCGCTGCCGCTCGACCATCGAGGCGGCCATGTCCGGATCGGGATCGATGAAGATGTCGCGATGGTCGAAGGCGGCGATCAGCCTGGTGGCCGGCGACAACAGCATGCCGTTGCCGAACACGTCGCCCGACATGTCGCCGACGCCGACCACAGTGAAGGGCGAGGTCTGGATGTCGCGGTTCATCTCGCGGAAATGCCGCTTCACCGCTTCCCAGGCGCCCTTGGCGGTGATGCCCATCTTCTTGTGGTCGTAGCCGGCCGAGCCGCCGCTGGCGAAGGCGTCGTCCAGCCAGAAATGGTGTTTTTCGGAAATGGCATTCGCGGTGTCTGAGAAGGTCGCCGTGCCCTTGTCGGCGGCGACGACGAAATAGGGATCGTCCTGGTCGCGCCGTACCACATCGGCCGGCGGGATGACGCCGTCGACGCCGATATTGTCGGTGATCGAAAGCAGGCTGGAGACGAAGTTCTTGTAGGCCGATGTGCCGGCTTCGAAGATGGCGTCCCGCCCGGCGCTCATCGGCAGTTTCTTCGGATAGAAGCCGCCCTTGGCGCCGACCGGCACGATGACTGCATTCTTGACCTGCTGCGCCTTCACCAGGCCCAGCACCTCGGTGCGGTAGTCCTGGGCGCGGTCCGACCAGCGCAGGCCGCCGCGCGCCACCGGGCCGAAGCGCAGATGCACGCCTTCCACCTCGGAGCCGTAGACGAAGATCTCGCGCCATGGCCGCGGCGCCGGCAGTCCCTCGACCGCCTGCGAATCGAGCTTGATCGCCAGCGACTGCCCTTTCTGTTTCGTATCGGCCACGAAATGATTGGTGCGCAGCGAGGCTTCAATGAGGTTGAGATAGCGGCGGATGATGGTGTCGTCGTCGATATTGGGCACCTCCTCCAGCGCGTCCTTGATCTTGGCCTTGAGGTGCTTGGCCGCAACCGCGCCGTCGCCTTCCGCCGCCGGACCAAGCCGGGCGACGAACAGCGCGTGCAGGCCGCGCGCGATCTCGGGATAGCGGTTGAGTGCGGCGGCGATGAAATCCTGGCTCTGGGGAATGCCGGCCTGCTGCAGATAGCGGCCATAGGCGCGCAGGATGGCGATCTCGCCAGACCACAGGCCGGCGGTCTGGGCCAGGCCGTTATAGCTGTCATTGTCGACATCGCCGCGCCAGACGGACAGGAAGGCGTCTTCGAACAACGCGCCGCCATCGGAGATGTCTATTCGCGCGCCATAGCTGTTCTCCAGCTCCATGTCGTGGATGAAGACTTTGCCGGAGCCGGTGTCGGCGACCTCGAAGGTGCGCTCGCTGATGACGCGGAAGCCGATATTTTCGAGCACCGGCACGCGCCGCGACAGCGCGACAGGGCTGCCGAAATGATAGATCTTCAAAGCCGCCTGGTGCGGCTTCTGGTCGGCATGGCGGTAATAGTCGATGGCGATCGGATTGTCGGCCCCGATCTTCGCGATGCGGCCGGCGTCGGCCAGCGCCACGGCGGCCGAGAAGCTGTCGCGATAGCTTTCGGGGAAACGCGCCGCGATCGCCTTCAGCGCCGGATCGCTGCCGGCGGCTTCCGCGGCTTCGGCGAGCGCGTCCTCCCAAGTGCGCACGATGTCGCGAATCGCCGCCTCGATCGCCGACTGCTCGACCTTCGGGGTCTTGCCGCCGGAACGGCCGATGATGAAATGCACGCGCGCCAGCCCGCCTTCCGGGAAGGCCGGGTAATAGGCCGACAGCCGGCCCTCGAACACCGTCTTGAGATAGGTGCCGACCTTCTCGCGCACGACGCTGTCGTAGCGGTCGCGCGGCACGAAGACGATGATCGAGACGAAGCGGTCGAACTGGTCGACGCGCACCAGCGCCCGCACGCGCGGCCGCTCGATCAACCCGAGTATGGCGCTGGCGTGCTTGCGCAAGATGGGAATGGGAACCTGGAACAGCTCGTCGCGCGGATAGCTTTCCAGGATGTTGATCAGCGCTTTGCCGGAATGATCGTGCGGATCGAAGCCGGATTTCGAGATCACGGTCTCGGCCTTGGAGCGCAGATAGGGGATCTTCATCACCGAACGCGTGTAGGCGGTCGAGGTGAACAGGCCGACGATGCGCAGCTCGCCCGCGAGCGCCCCTTTCGACGTGTAGGTCTTGATGCCGATGTAATCGAGATAGATGCGGCGATGCACCGACGACTTGGCATTGGCCTTGGTGACGATCAGCGGCTCCGGCCCGTGCAGGAAGGCGCGGATTTCCGGCGTCGTCGTCACCGCCTCGGTGCCGCGCCTCAACACCAGCACATCCGGATCCGACAGGATGCCTAGGCCGGGTTTGTCGGCGCGCTCCAGCGAGCCGCTTTCCTCGCCGCCGGTATATTTGAACTCGCGCATGCCGAGGAAGGTGAAATTGTCGTCGCGCAGCCATTCGAGGAAGGCGATCGCCTCGGCGACGCTCTTCTTGTCGAGCGGCACCGCCGAATAGCGGAATTCGGAAATCGCCTGGTCGAGGCGGGCGAGCATCCGCTTCCAGTCGACGACGGCCGCCCGGACCTGCGAAAGCACCTTGTGCAGCCGCCCGGTGAGGCTCTTGGCCTGCTCGGCGGTCAGCCGCGGGATATGCACATGGACGACGCTCAGCCGGTCGTCATCTTCCTTGCCGCCGTCGCCAAGCACCTCGACCACACCGGTCTTGCCGTGGCGGACGGTGACGATCGGATGGGTGACCAAGGTCGGCTCACCGCTTGTCTCGGTGATTTCGCCGAGGATGGAATCGAACAGGAACGGCATGTTGTCGTTGACGACGGTGATGACCGTGACCGGCCGGCCGTCGCAGGCAACGCCCGAATCGGCTTCGACGGCAACGACGCTTTCGCCCTTCCTGTGGCTAGCGACTGCTTGGGCGGCGAGCTCGCCGGCGCGCTCGAGGTCGGCCACGTCATAGGCCGCGATGTCCTCGGCGGGCGCCCGCGCCAGCAGATAGTCGGCAAGCCTTGCGGGTTTCTCCTCCGCTTTCGCGGCGGCGGCTTTCCTCTTCGGCTTGGATTTCACGCTGGCCATGACGCTTAGTCCCTCCCGTTATATGCTTTTGCGACTATGGTAGCCAGATGACCGCCGTTTGGCGACAAAGGTTTGACGGCGCTTAAAAAAATTCCAACCGACGCCATCACAGCGCGAGGAGAACAACCATGACCGGCAAAGTAACCGCGCTCGACCTTGTCCAGGCGGAGCTCGGCGAGGCGACAAAAGCCTATTTCGCCAAATGCGAGGAGAAGCTCGGCCTCGTGCCCAACGTGCTTCTCGCCTACGCCTTCGACGAGAAGAAGCTGCGCGCCTTCACCGACATGTACAACGACCTGATGCTGGGCGATTCCGGTCTGTCGAAGCTGGAGCGCGAGATGATCGCCGTGGTCGTCTCCTCGATCAACCACTGCTTCTATTGCCTGACCGCGCATGGCGCGGCGGTGCGCCAGCTGTCGGGCGAACCGGCCTTCGGCGAGATGATGGTGATGAATTTTCGCGCCGCCGATCTGTCGGACCGGCAGCGTGCCATGCTCGAATTCGCCGTGAAGCTGACCGAGGAGCCGGCTAAAATCGTCGAGGCCGATCGCGCCGCCTTGCGCCAGGCCGGCTTCACCGACCGCGACATCTGGGACATCGCCTCGACCGCCGCCTTCTTCAACATGTCGAACCGGGTGGCGGCCGCGGTCGACATGCGGCCCAATCCCGAATATCACGCCATGGCAAGGTGAGCTCGTTACAGTAGACTCAACTTAACATCGATTGCCTGTTTTTCGTTTTGGTCCGATGATCAGGATTGCGGCAAGGCCGCATATCGCATTGCAGCATCACTGCATATCGCAAGCGGCGTGGCCGCATGCCGGTTCGACGCCGCCGACAAGGGAGGAGAACATGGCGAAATTTCTCTATGTCTATCATGGTTCCGGCAAGATGCCGACCGACGAAGCCGAACGCAAAGCGGCGATGGATGCCTGGACGGGCTGGTACGACAAGCTCGGCTCGGCCGTGGTCGACGGCGGCAATCCGGTCGGCATGTCGAAGACGGTGCTGCCCGGCGGCAAGATCGAGAACAATGGCGGCAGCAATCCGACCGCCGGCTACAGCATCGTCGAAGCCAAGGATATCGACGATGCCGTCGCCAAAGCCAAGGACTGCCCGATCCTGATGGACCCGGCTTTTACCGTCGAGATCGCGCCGATCATTGAAATGATGTGAGGCCGGCGCTCTATCGCGCGGCGATAGCGGCGGCGGCGCCCGCCATCGTCGTCGCGCTGACACGGTTGGCGATCTTCATGGCGCGCTTGCTCTTCAGCAACCGGCGCGCCTGGGAGGCGGCCAGCACCCAGGCGAGATCGATGACGATCAGCACGAGCGCCATGGTTAGCGTCAGCTCGACCCAGCCGATCACGCTGACCGAAGCCAGATCGATGATGGTCGGCAGCAGCGCCAGATAGAACATCATGATTTTCGGATTGCCGAGTGTCACCGCCATGCCGGCAAGGAAAAGTTTCAGGGGCGAGTCCTCGCGCGGCATCTCGCCCTCCTTCGCCTCGACCGGCGCCGTCCACATCTTGAACGCGAGATAAGCAAGGTAGGCGACGCCAACCCATTTCACGACGACGAAGGCGTAGTGGAAGGTCTGCGCCACGACCGCGAGCCCGAACACCGCCAGCGAAAGCCAGACGCCCTCGCCGATCCACATTGCCAACAGGAACGGGAAGACGTCGCGGAACCCTTTCGAGATCACCCGCGCCACCAAGGCTGCGATCGACGGGCCGGGCGAGCCGGCGGCGACAAAGAGCGCGGCGGCGAAGATCAGCAACGAGGCGAGATGCATGAGGTCGCTCCCTATAAGATAGAAAAGAACGATAGCCGATCAGAGTGGAGTTGGCACGCCCCGGCAAGGCGCGATCGTTCATCAAGGCGACAACAACTGCCAGCGCCGGCGCCGCCCCCATCTGGCTGCCGCCATCTTCTCCCCGTTGAACGGGGCGAAGGGGCTGTCGTCGCCGATTTCGCCAATCACCAACGTTGCAGAAAGAGCGCCGGAGTTCGCGCGAGATTCCCTTCTCCCCGTTCACGGGGAGAAGGTGCCGGCAGGCGGATGAGGGGCAGCGCCGACGCCTAAATTGAAACGAAAGCAGCCGCCTGCCGCTGAAACAAAAGAGGGAGCACCCGCTCCCTCTTTCGAACTTTCCGTGGAACCTTACGCCGCGCCCATCACCTTGGCGGCCTTCTCGAAACGCTTGCGCTCGTTCGGGTCGAGATGGAGCTTGCGCAGGCGGATGGTCTTCGGCGTCACCTCGACCAGCTCATCGTCCTGGATCCAGGCCAGCGCCCGCTCCAGCGTCATGCGGATCGGCGGCGTCAGCTTCACCGCTTCGTCCTTGCCGGCGGCGCGGATGTTGGTGAGCTTCTTGCCCTTGAGCACGTTCACTTCGAGGTCGTTGTCGCGCGAATGGACGCCGATGATCATGCCCTGGTAGACCTTGACGCCCGGATCGATGATCATCGGGCCGCGGTCTTCCAGATTCCACATCGCATAGGCGACCGATTCGCCCTGCTCGTTGGAGATCAGCACGCCATTGGTGCGGCCGGGCAGCTCGCCCTTATACGGCTCATAGGCAAAGAACAGCCGGTTCATCACGGCGGTGCCGCGCGTGTCGGTCAACAATTCGGACTGATAGCCGATCAGGCCGCGCGTCGGGGCATGGAAAACCAGGCGCTGGCGGTTGCCGCCGGACGGACGCAGCTCGACCATCTCGGCCTTGCGTTCCGACATCTTCTGCACGACGACGCCGGCATGCTCCTCGTCGACGTCGATGACGACTTCCTCGACCGGCTCCAGCAGTTGGCCGTCCTCGCCCTTCTGCATGACGACGCGCGGACGCGACACGGCAAGCTCGAAACCTTCGCGGCGCATCGTCTCGATCAGCACGGCGAGCTGCAATTCGCCGCGGCCGGACACGAAGAAGGAATCCTTCTCGGCCGATTCCTCGATCTTGAGCGCGACATTGCCTTCGGCCTCGCGCAGCAGCCGGTCGCGGATGACGCGGCTGGTCACCTTGTCGCCCTCGGTGCCGGCAAGCGGGCCGTCATTGACGAGGAAGGACATGGTCACGGTCGGCGGGTCGATCGGCTGCGCATGCAGCGGCTCGCTCACCGCCGGATCGCAGAAGGTGTCGGCGACGGTGCCTTTCGACAGGCCGGCGATGGCCACGATGTCGCCCGCCTGCGCTTCCTCGATCGGCTGGCGCTCAAGGCCGCGGAAGGCGAGGATCTTGGAAATGCGGCCGGTCTCGATCTGCGTGCCGTCATGGTGCAGCACCTTGACCGCCTGGTTGGCCTTCAGCGTGCCGGACTCGATGCGGCCGGTGATGATGCGGCCGAGGAACGGGTTGGCCTCGAGGATGGTGCCGATCATGCGGAACGGGCCGGGATGGACCGTCGGCGCCGGCACATGCTTGACGACGAGATCGAACAGCGGGGCAAGACCCTGGTCCTTCGGACCCTCGGGGTTTTCCGAAACCCAGCCGTCGCGGCCCGAACCGTAGAGGATCGGGAAGTCGAGCTGCTCGTCGGTGGCGTCGAGCGCGGCGAAGAGGTCGAACACCTCGTTGACCACTTCGATATGGCGGGCGTCCGGACGGTCGATCTTGTTGATGACGACGATTGGACGCAAGCCAACCTTGAGCGCCTTGCCGACGACGAATTTGGTCTGCGGCATCGGGCCTTCGGCGGCGTCGACGAGCACGATTGCCGAATCCACCATCGACAGGATGCGCTCGACCTCGCCGCCGAAATCGGCGTGTCCGGGCGTGTCGACGATGTTGATGCGGGTGCCATGCCAGTCGACCGAGGTCGCCTTGGCCAGAATGGTGATGCCGCGTTCCTTTTCGAGGTCGTTGGAATCCATGGCGCGCTCGGCGACGCGCTGGTTGTCGCGGAAGGCGCCGGACTGTTTCAGGAGTTGGTCGACGAGGGTGGTCTTGCCATGGTCGACATGCGCGATGATCGCGATATTGCGGAGGTTCATTGTCTGGTCTCGGGAGCGTTGCAGGCAGCAGGCCCAGAGGCGCCGCCTTTTTCGGTTGCGCGGCTCATACAAGGTTTTTCGCAATTGCGAAAGGGGAGGCCCGACCCCAAATACATGGTCACTGATTCTTAAACGTCTTGGTGTGAAATGATTCCGTTAACTAAGGCGGAACCTTTGAGGGGCCGGACAGTTCGATGTTCATGACCGATCCTATGTCCAGATTGCGTCCGGTTTTCGCGTGGGCGGCGCTTGGAATGCTCGTCGCTGCGGGCGCAGCGCAGTCGGCGGCGACGCTTCGGCAAGCCGACCCGATCGTACCGCCCGACGCCAGGACCGCGCAGCAGATGTTCGCCGACGCCCCCGACGGCGTCGATCCGGTCGTCACCGGCCCGGTCAGCGCCGCCTTCAAGCAACGCCAGAAGGATGCCAACTGCGACACCGCGGTCTGGCCCAACGTTCCCCGGGCTTGCTATCCGGACTGACGGTCTTTTGCGAGTTCAATTCTGGACCACCTCACCGCGTTGACGTCACACGACGACGCGACTGCTGGGCCTAGGGTATGTTGAGATTCAGGTCAGGCCGAGCCGAGAACGGTGTTTCCGAGAACCGGAGCGGAGCGTACTTAAAGTACGTGAGCACCGGAAGCGCAGGTAACCATTGTTCGCAGGCCGGCATCACCTGAATATCAACGCAGCCTAAGCCGACCGGACCGGATCCAACGTCACCTTGTAGAGCTCGTTGTCGTCGCGATCCATCAGCCGTACGGTGAGCTGTTCCGTCGCGCCGGAAATGTCGACCAGACCGAAGAACTGCAGCCCGGCCGACGGCGGCAGGTTCTGGCCCTGTTCGGCGGTTGGCGCCTTGATGAACTTCAGCTCCGGCCCGAAGGTCATGTCGAGGTCGTTGGGGCCGAAGGTACCGGCGTGGATCGGGCCGGAGACGAATTCCCAGAACGGATTGAAATCCTGGAATTGCGCCTTGTCGGGATTATAGTAATGCGCCGCGGTGTAGTGAACGTCGGCGGTGAGCCACACCGTGTTGGTGATGCCGGCATTCTTGATGAAGCGCAGCACGTCGGCGAATTCCAGCTCGCGGCCTTTCGGCGCGCCATTGTCGCCGTTGGCGACCGCCTCGGCACCGGCCTTCTTCGCCGCGTCGTTCCAGACGACCAGGCCAAGCGGCATGTCGGCGGCGATGACCTTCCACGTCGCCTTGGAATTTGCCAGCTCGCGCTTCAGCCACTTGGACTGCTCCTCGCCGATCATGCGCGACTTCGGCGTCAGCGTCTCTTCCATATCAGGACCGTTCGGGCCGCGATAGGAGCGCATGTCGAGGAAGAACACGTCGAGCAGCGGCCCATGCGAGACCTTGCGGTAGACGCGGCCCGGCTCCGACGGCTCGTAGCGGATGGTCGTCATTTCATGGAAGGCGCGAGCCGCCCTGGCCGCCAGCACATGGATCGACTTTTCCTTGTAGCGGTCGTCGGCGGTCAGGTCCTTCGAATCCGACCAGTTGTTGAGCACCTCGTGGTCGTCCCACTGGTAGAAGGTCGGGCAGATGGCGGACAGGCCAAGCACATGCTTGTCCATCATATTGTACTTCCACTGGTCGCGGTATTCGTCCAGCGTCTCGGCCACCTTGCGCTTGCCGTCGATCATGACGACGTTCTTCCACTTGCCGCCGCCGGGCAGGTCGACCTCGTCCTTCATGGCGCCGTCGGCATAGATGGTGTCGCCGGAATGCAGGAAGAAGTCCGGCGTGTGCTTGGCGATGGTCGAATAGGTCTTCATGCCGGTCTCGTCGATGCCCCAGCCCTGACCGGCGGTGTCGCCCGACCAGGCGAAGCGCACATCGCGCTTGGACGACGGCGCGGTACGGAAACGGCCGACGATCGGCTCGGACACGGCATTGATGTCGGAAAGATCGGCAGCAGTCATGCGGTAGAAGATGTCCTGGTCCGAGGCGAGATCGGTGAGCAGCCGCTTCACCGTGTAGTCGCTGGCCGGCGAGGTATCGAGCGCCGCCAGCCGCGTCGCATTGGCGAAGCTTTCGGTCGTCGACACTTCATACATCACGCGGGCCGGACGATCGGTGCGGGTCCAGACCATGCCCGAGATGGCGTCGACGTCGCCGGACTGGACGCCATGCGTGAAGGCCGGACGCTGGCTGGCGCGGGAATAATAGGGCAGCGCCAGACCGGAGGCGCCGACAAGGCCGAAGGCGCTGGCCGAAGTGACGAAAGCGCGGCGGGTGAGCGAAAGCTTGTTCATGGCTGTCTCCGGGATGGCATTGAGCGGGACCGCCAAGCTCTCGCTTCAATGTTTCAGGCGCATATCGGAACCATGAAGTTTTGATAACAGTCGACATCTTCCTTCTCCCCTTGTGGGAGAAGGTGGATCGGCGCGCAAGCGCCGAGACGGATGAGGGGTGTTCCAGCGGAGTGAGGCGTCGGTGTTCCCTGGAGCACCCCTCATCCGGCCGCTTCGCGGCCACCTTCTCCCACAAGGGGAGAAGGGAAAGTCGCGCCTCAAGCCGCCTGCGGCTCCGGCTCGAAAGCCGGCCTGTCGGTGTTGATCAAGAGCGAAATACAAGCCGCCGCGATGCCCGTCATGCCGGCAATCAGGAAGGCCAGCTCGTAATTGCCCTGCAGTTCGCGCATCGTGCCGCCGAAGGCGGCGGCGGCCGCGGCGCCCACCTGGTGGCCGGCGACGATCCAGCCGAACACGATCGGTCCGCTGCGATCGCCGAACGCCTCGTTGGCAAGCCGCAGCGTCGGCGGCACGGTGGCGATCCAGTCGAGCCCGTAGAGCACTGCGAAGATGACCAGGCTGGTAGCCGAGAAGCCGGAATAGGGCAGGTAGATCAGCGACAGACCGCGCACCGCGTAATAGACGCCGAGCAGCTTGCGCGGATCGAAACGGTCGGTGAGCCAGCCGGACAACGTCGTACCGATCAGGTCGAAAATGCCCATCATCGACAACAGCCCGGCTGCCTGCACCTCGCCGATGCCCATATCGCCGCAGAAGGCGATGAGATGCGTGCCGACGAGTCCATTGGTGGTGAAGCCGCAGACGAAGAAGGTGGCGAACAGATACCAGAACACCCGCGTGCCCGCCGCGCGGCGCAGCGTGTTCAGCGTGTGCGCCAGGAAATTGCCCTGCGATGCCGGCGACACCGGCGGCACGTCGTCGGCATCGGCGCCGTAACGAACCTGGCCGATCGAAGCGGGGCGCTCCGGCACCAGCAGCAAGACGAAGGGTATCAGCGCGGCGGTGGCCAGCGCCACGGCGATCGCCACCGGCTTCCAGCCGCCGCTCTGCGCCAGCGAGGCGATGAGCGGCAGGAAGACTAGCATTCCGGTGGCGCTGGAGGCCGACATCAGCCCCATCATCAGGCCGCGATTGGTCTTGAACCAGCGGTTGACGATGGTGGCGCCGAGCACGCTCGCCACCGCGCCCGAACCGATGCCGGAAAACACGCCCCAGGTGATGAAAAGATGCCATGGCTCAGTCATGAACAGGCTGAGCGCGGTCGATCCCGACATCACCAGCAGCGAGCCGAGCAGCGTGCGGCGCAGCCCAATGCGCTCCATCAGCGCGGCGGCGAACGGACCGGTCAGGCCGTAGAGCAGGATGCCGACGCTGGCGGCCCAGGACGTTACGTCGCGATGCCAGCCGAAGCTTTTCTCCAGCGGCACCATCATCACCGAGGGCGCCGAACGGAGCCCGGCCGCGATCAGCAGGCACAGGAAAATGACGGCAACAACGACGAATGCGTAGCGCTGGCCAAACGGACGGGACTGGATTATCATGTTACTGACCGGTACGTTGCAATGGAGTGAGGCCATACATACGTACCGGTCAGTAACATTGTCAAGCGAGTTGTTTGAATGCCATCCGACAATAAAATTGAAGCGTCGATCAGCGAGCCCCCTGCTCCGAGGGCGGCGGACAAGATCCTGGACGTGGCGCGCGACCTTTTTTATCGCGAAGGCATCAGGGCGATCGGCGTCGACGAGATCGTCAAGCGCGCCGGCGTCACAAAGCCGAGCCTGTACCGCAGCTTTCCATCCAAGGACGAGCTTGCCGCCTCCTATCTGCGCAAATACGACCTCGAATTCTGGGAACGCTTCGACGAAGCCGTCGACGCGCATCCGGGCGATCCGCGCGCCCAGATCATCGCCTTCCTGACCCGCGTAGGCAAACGCACGCAAAAGCCGGACTATCGCGGCTGCGGCATGACCAACGCTGCGGTGGAATATCCCGAGCGCGGCCATCCGGCGCGGGTAGTGAGCGAGAACAACAAAATCGAATTGCGCCGACGCCTGCGCGCCATGGCCGCCGCAATGGGCGCCGCCGATTCCGATACGCTGGGTGACGGCCTGCTGCTGCTCATCGAAGGCGCCTATATCAGCGGCCAGCTGTTTGGCTTGGGCGGACCGGCGGCGGCGGTTGCCCGCAACGCCGATCTCTTGATCGAAGCCAGCTTGAAGAAATAGCGATTGACGTTACGCTCGGGCAGCTCGAACGGAGTTGTCAGCGATGCGCGCTCTTCTGGTCCCGCTTGCCCTCGCCGGTTTCTGCCAGGCGGCCCAGGCCGGCGACATCTCCAGCGCCTATACCGAGCTCGACTGGAAGAAGGACTGCGTGACCTATGCGCAGGCCGCGGAAGGCGACGGCGACTGGGCGAGCCTCGCTTGCTCCGGCTATCGCGGCTACCCGGTGCTGATCGGCTACGACGACGCGCGCGAATCCGTCTATTACGGCTTTCCGTCCGACGACATGACTGCGGTCTGGGAGAGTTTTACCGCGTTCAACGGCTCCGGACCGAAAGTCGAATGGCGCATCGAGACCAATGGCGACGTCGCAATCCCCTTCGCCGCCATCCACCGCCGCTCCGTCAGCAACCCTGAGGACGAAAAGAAATCGACCGAGGTGCTGGTCGTCGCCAAGGTGGCGCAACCGGAAGAGCACCAAGGCTGCACGATCGGCCTGGTATTAGCCACTGGCAATCCGCAGGCCAACGACCAGGCGCGCAAGCTCGCCGATGACAAGGCAAAGACCTTCGCCTGCGGCAAGGACAAGCGCGAGGTGATCGGCGACGTGCCGCCCTTCGGCCGCGTGGACAACTAACCGGGCCTCGCCAACAATTGGGCCAGGGCCGGATCGGGTTCCCATTCACCTCGCTGCCTAGTAAACCCTTGCGCGGTTGCAGCCGGTCTCGGGAGGTTCCGCTTGTCCAGTTCTGTCAGTGTCACGAACGAGAACGGCGTGGCAGTGGTCACCATCGACAACCCGCCGGTCAATGCGCTGAGCTTTCATGTCCGCAAGCCGCTTTACGAGGTGCTCACCGCTTTGCGCGACGATCCCGCCGCGAGCGCGATCGTCATCGCCTGCGCCGGCCGCACCTTTGTCGCCGGCGCCGACATCACTGAATTCGGCAAGCCGGTCGAGCAACCGGAATTGCGCGCCATCGTTGCCTTGCTGGAAACCATCGCCAAGCCGACGGTGGCCGCCATCCATGGCACGGCGCTCGGCGGTGGGCTGGAACTGGCGTTGGGTTGCCATTTTCGCGTCGCGGACGCCGGCGCCAAGCTCGGCCTGCCGGAGGTAAAGCTCGGCCTGTTGCCGGGTGGCGGCGGGACCGTGCGTTTGCCACGCCTGATCGGCGCCGCGAAAGCGCTTGCCATGATCGTCTCGGGCACGCCGATCTCGGCCGGCGAGGCAAAGGCCGCCGGTCTTGCCGATGCGGTTGTTGATCGCGATCTATTGGCTGAGGCGGTTCGTTTCGCCCGCGAAATGGCTGATCGAGGCGGACCTTTCGTGTCCGTGCGTGAGCGCAATGACCGCCTTGCCGGGACCGATCTTGCTGCCTTCGACGGCCTAGCCGCCGATCTGACCAAAAAAACCCGCGGACTGGACGCGCCGCTGGCCTGCGCCGAAGCCGTGCGCAACGCGATTACCTTGCCGTTTGACGCGGCCCTTGCGGCCGAGCGGCAAATTTTCCTGAAACTCGTTTCCGGCGATCAGTCGCGCGCGCAGCGGCATTTGTTCTTTGCCGAGCGCGAGGCGGCGAAGCTGCCCGGCAAGGATCTGCGGAAACGCCGGATCGAACGCGTCGGCATCATCGGCGCCGGCACGATGGGCGGCGGCATCGCCATGGCCTTCGCCAATGGCGGTCTCCCGGTGACCTTGCTCGAGGCCAGCGAGGAAGTGCTGCGCCGCGGCCTGGCGACGATCGAGAAGAACTATGCCGTCTCCGTCAGCCGCGGCTCGTTGAGCGAAGAGGCGAAGCAGCAGCGGCTCGGACTTTTCAAGGGCAGCACCGACTATGCCGACCTCGCCGATTGCGATTTGATCATCGAGGCCGTGTTCGAGGACATGGCGGTGAAGAAGGAGGTGTTCGGCAAGGTCGACGCCATCGCCAGGCCCGGCGCCATCCTCGCCACCAACACCTCCTATCTGGACGTGAACGAAATCGCCGCCTCGACTTCGCGTCCGGGGGACGTGCTCGGCATGCATTTCTTTTCGCCGGCAAACGTCATGAAACTCCTGGAGATCGTGCGCGCCGAGAAGACCGCGCCCGAAGTGCTGGCGACGATCACCGACCTCGCCCGGCGCATCGGCAAGGTGGCGGTCGTCGTCGGCGTCTGCCACGGTTTCGTCGGCAACCGGATGCTTTCGGCGCGAGGCGCCGAGAACGAGGCGCTGTTGCTGGAAGGCGCGACGCCGAGCCAGGTCGACAAGGCGTTCACCGATTTCGGCTGGCCGATGGGGCCGTTCCAGATGGGCGACCTCGCCGGCCTCGACATTGGCTGGCGCAACCGCAAGGCGCGGGGCCAGAAGGCTGTGATCGCCGATACGCTGTGCGAGCAGGGCCATTTCGGCCAGAAGACCGGGCGCGGCTGGTACCACTATGAGGCTGGCTCACGTGAGCCGATTCCCGATCCGGAAATCGAGGCGCTGATCCGGGCGAAGGCGGCGGAGCTTGGAATTGCGCGGCGCGAGATCGGCGCCGAAGAGATTCTCGAACGCACGCTTTATCCCTTGGTCAACGAGGGTGCGAAGATACTCGAGGAAGGCATCGCCGCGCGCGCGTCCGATATCGATGTCGTCTGGGTCAATGGCTACGGCTTCCCGATCGGCAAGGGTGGGCCGATGTTCTGGGTCGGCCTTGCGGGCGCTGCGAAGATCGTCGAGCGGCTGGAGCATTGGCACCGGCAGACCGGCCGGCCGATATTCGAGCCGGCGCCGGCGTTGAGGCGGTTTGCCGAGACGGGATCGTGGGAAGGTGCGGGCGGCGCCCCATAACTTCGTCATTCCAGGGCGAAGCGAAGCGTAGACCCTGGAATCCATGCCGTTCCATCAGACAAAGAATGCAACGGTGCAGAACGAGCGATGGCACAGCCGTCGATTATTCTGCACCGTCGCCGCGCTCAGACGTCGCGGCATGGATCCTCGGGTCTGCGCTGCGTCGCTACGCTCCTTGCTCCGCCCGTGGATGACGAACGCGGAGGCGACAACACCCAAATTTGACCATGTGGACAAATCTCAGGCGCCGTTCCATAGTCCCGGGTGTCTGACATTTTGGAACGGCCGGCTCGACACGGCTGTCGAACAGAGGGGCACTTCAATGGAAAACGAACGTAGCAAAACGCAACGCGCCGGCCTGTCGCGGCGCAGCGTGCTGGAACTCGGCGCGCTCGGCCTAGCGGCGGCTGCACTGCCCGGCGCGGCCTTCGCCAAGGACAAGAAGCTGAAGGTGGCGGCGATCTTCGCCACGCCGATCGAGGAGCCGTGGGACAACCAGATCCACGTCGCCCTGCAGAAGGCCGAGAAGGAGCTGGGCATCGAATACAAATGGTCGGAAAAGGTGCAGACCGCCGACTTCAGCCGCGTGATGCGCGAATATGCTCAAGGGGGCTACGAGCTGGTGCTGGGCGACGCCTTCGCCGCCGAGCGCGAGTCGCGCCGCACGGCCAAACAATTCCCGAAGACCGCGTGGCTGTTCGGCTCCGGCGCCGGTCCGGCCGAGCCCAATTTCGGTGTCTTCGACAACTGGATTCACGAGCCCGCCTATCTCTCCGGCATGATCGCCGGAAAGATGTCGAAATCGGGCACGGTCGGCGCCGTCGCGGCGATGGGCATCCCGGAAGTGAACCGGCTGGTCAACGCTTTCTTCGCCGGCGCCAAGGAGGTCAACCCGAACGTCAAGAAGAAGGTCGCCTTCATCGGCTCCTTCTTCGATCCGCCCAAGGCCAAGGAAGCGGCCGTGGCACAGATTGATGCCGGCGTCGATGTCATCTATGCCGAGCGCTTCGGCGTCATCGAAGCGGCGGTCGAGAAGAAGATTTTTGCCATCTCCAACATGTCCGACCAGTCCAGCCTCGGGCCGGATACCGTCATCACCGGCCCGGTGTGGGACATGTACCCGACGGTCGAGCAGGCGATCAAGCTGGTCAAGGCCGGCGTCTTCACCGCGCAGGACTATGGCGATTTCTCGCGCATGGCCAAGGGCGGCTCGTATCTGGCGCCCTTCCACAAGTTCGACAAGACGCTGCCGGCGGACGTCAAGGACCTGGTCGAGAAGAAGAAGGCCGAGATCCTCGAAGGCAATTTCCGCGTCGACGTCGACGAGAACACGCCGGTTTCGGATTGACGCCAGGGGCGGCGCGGCCCCCTCCCTGTCCTGCCCATCCTTCGCAGCAGCTGCGCTGGAGCTCCGGAGGGTGGACCGGATATCTCCCCCTCAAGGGGGGAGATTGGCAGTTCCGTCGACGGTGTTCGATGCTTTCAACGTTGAAAGTTGGCGAAGGCCGCCGTGACATCTGATCTCCCCCCTAGAGGGGGAGATGGCCGGCAGGCCAGAGGGGGGTGCGCCGGGCACGCCCTTTCAAGTTAAGCCAATCCTGCAGGAGCATCCTTGTCCGCCCCACTCATCGAAATGCGCGGCATCACCAAGAGCTTCGGCGCCGTCAAGGCGAACGAGGCCGTCGACCTCAGCGTGGCCCCTGGCGAGATCCTCGGCCTGCTCGGCGAGAACGGCGCCGGCAAGACGACGCTGATGAACGTGCTGTTCGGCGCCTATGCGCCGGATGCAGGCGAGATCCTGGTCGAGGGCAGGCCCGTTGCTATCCACAACTCCGCCGACGCCCTGGCCGCCGGCATCGGGATGGTGCACCAACATTTTCACCTAGCGCCGCGCCTCACGGTGCTGGAGAACCTCCTGATCGGCATTCCCGGCAAGTCCGGCCGCATCGACCGTGCTCGCGGGCTTGCCCGCCTGGACGAAATCAGCCGGCAATATGGCTTGAGCCTCGACCCGAACCTGCCGGTCTCGGCGTTGTCGGTCGGCGAGCAGCAGCGGCTGGAAATCATCAAGGCGCTGTTTCGCGGCGCCAGGCTTTTGATCCTCGATGAGCCGACGGCGGTGCTGGCGCCGAGCGAAGTCGACGGCCTGTTCGCCGCCCTGCGCTCGATGGCGGCGCAAGGGCTCGGCATCATCTTCATCTCGCACAAGCTCAACGAAGTGCGGGCCCTCACCCATCGCTGCGTCGTGCTGCGCCACGGCAAGGTCGCCGGCCGCGTCGACCATCCGGCAAGCACCACGTCGGCGGAAATGGCCAAGCTGATGTGCGGCCACGAGATCGTGCCGCCGGTCAAGCAGGCTTCGACGCCCGGCGCTGCCGTGCTGACGCTCGACGGCATATCCACTTCCGCTCATGCCGGCACGCCGCTGCGCGAGGTTTCGCTTTTCGTCCGTGCGGGCGAGATCCTCGGCATCGCCGGCGTTTCCGGCAACGGCCAGCGTGCGCTCGCCGACGTCATTTCCGGCATGCTGCCGCCGAAGGCTGGCACCATGATGATAGCCGGCAAAGCGGTGATGCAATTTTCGCCGCGCGAGCTGCAGGCGCTCGGCCTCGGCCGCATCCCGGAAGACCGGATGACCACCGGCCTCGTCACAAACCTGCCTTTAGCCGATTCCATGGTGCTGCCGCGTATCGGCACCGAGGCCTTCAGCCGCAAGGGCCTGCTCAACCCGGCCGCCATCCGCGCCTTCGCCGAGCAACAGATCAAGGCCTATGACATCCGCTGCCCCGGACCGATGGTGCGCGCCGGAGCGTTGTCCGGCGGCAATCTGCAGAAGGCGCTTCTTGCGCGCGAGCTCGCCTTCGACCCCAAGGTGCTGATCGTCTCGCAGCCGACGCGCGGCCTCGACATCGGCGCTGCCCGCTTCGTCCACGAGAAATTCCTCGCCATGCGCGCCAAGGGCTGCGGCATCATCGTCATCGGCGAGGACCTCGAGGAATTGCTGATGCTCTCGGACCGCATAGCCGTGATGTATGAGGGCCGCATCGCAGGCACGCTTCCCAGCGCGGATGCCACCGTCGCAAGGCTCGGCCTGATGATGACCGGCGCGGAGGGGCACGCCTGATGTTCCGCCTCGAAGCCCGCACGTCAACGCCCGCCTGGTTCAACCTCGCGCTGCCGCTGGTCGCCATCGCCGCCACACTGATCCTGTGCAGCGGCCTGATCGCGATTGCAGGCGCCGGCGTGATCGAGGCCTATGGCGTGATGCTGTCTGCATCGCTCGGCGACAGCTACGCCATCACCGAGACGCTGGTGCGCGCCGCCCCGATGATCTTCACCGGCCTTGCGGTGGCAATCGCCTTCCGCGCCAAATTCTGGAACATCGGCGCCGAGGGCCAGCTGCTCGCCGGCGCGGTGGCAAGCTGCTTCATCGGCGCCATCCCGATGCCGGGCTATCTCGCCATGCTGCTGATGGCGCTTGTAGGCGCGGCTGCGGGCGCTCTCGTCGCGCTGGTGCCGGCGACATTGCGCGTCAAATTCAAGGTCGACGACGTGGTCAGCTCGCTGCTGCTCAACTCGGTCATCTATTACGCGCTGATGGCACTGATCGAAGGGCCGTGGAAGGACACCTTCTCCGGCTACCCGATCTCCCCGCCGATCGAGGACTCGGCCAATTTCCCGGTGCTGATCGAGGGCACAAGGCTGCATCTCGGCGTGGTCGTGGCGCTGATCGCCGCACCCCTTTGCTGGTTCCTGATCGCGCGCACCACGCTCGGCTTTAGGATCCGTGTCACCGGCGAGAACCCGGAAGCCGCCCGCTATGGCGGCATCAACGTCCAGCGCGTGCTGCTTTCCACTGCGCTGCTCTCCGGCGCGCTGGCCGGGCTGGCCGGCGTCGGCGAGGTCGGCGGCGTGCACTTCCAGGTGATGAGCGACATCTCGCCGGGCTATGGTTATTCGGGCATCGTCGTCGCCATGCTCGCCCGGCTCAACCCGCTCGGCGTGGTACCGGCGGCGATCTTCCTGGCCGCCGTCATGACCGGCGCCGAGGCGATGTCGCGCGCGACCGGCGTGCCGGCTTTCTTAAGCGACGTCATTCAGGGCACGGCGCTGCTGGCCATGCTGGTGGCGCTGCTGTTCACCGCCTACCGCGTCCGCCGCGTGGGAGCGCAGACATGAGCGCGGTGTTCGAGCAGATCTTCCAGGTCGGCTTTCTCGCCGCCATCATCCGCATCGCCACGCCGCTCGCCTTCGCCACCCTTGGCGAAATGTTCTCCGAGCGCGCCGGCGTGCTCAATCTCGGCATCGAAGGCATCATGCTGCTGTCGGCGATGGCCGGATTCACCGCCGCGAGCCTTAGCGGCAGCCTGTGGCTGGGCGTACTGGTGGCCGTGCTGGTCGGGGCGCTGATGGGCGCGCTGCATGCGCTGTTCACCGTGGCGCTGGGCCTCAGCCAGCATGTCTGCGGCATCGGCGTGACGCTGTTCTCATCCGGCCTTGCCTATTTCCTCTACCGGCTGATTTTCGGCCAGCAATCGGTGCCGCCGAGCATCGATGGCTTCAAGACGGTGCCGATTCCGCTGCTTTCGGATATCCCGATCCTCGGCCCGGCGGTGTTCAACCAGTTCACGCTGGTCTATCTGGCGATCATCGCCATCCCGCTCGCCGCCTTCGTGCTCTACCGCACGCCCTGGGGGCTGTCGGTGCGCATGGTCGGCGAGAATCCGCGCGCGGCGGACTCGGCCGGCGTCAGCGTGATTGCCACGCGCTTCCAGGCGGTGATCCTCGGCGGCGCGCTGATGGGCCTTGCCGGAGCCTTCCTCACCATGGCGCAGTTCAACGCCTTCACCTTCGGCGTCGTATCCGGGCGCGGCTGGGTGGCGATCGCGCTGGTCGTGTTCGGCCGCTGGGATCCCTGGCGCTCGGCGGGCGCGGCGCTGCTCTTTGCCTTCGTCGATGCGCTGCAACTCAGGATGCAGGCGAGCGGCCTCGGCCACATCCCCTACGAAGCCTTCCTGATGCTGCCCTTCATCTTCACCATCGTCGCCATGGCCTTCATGTCGCGCAACGCGGTCGCGCCTTCGGCCCTGCTGAAGCCGTTCCGCCGGGAGGAGCGGTAGGCGGGTGGCGCCCTTTCCTCTCCCTCCGGAGGGGAGAGGTGGCGCTGCGAAGCAGCGGCGGAGTGGGGGAACCACCTCGCTACCGCCGCGAGACTCGGCGCACGAATCTCCTTGCACCGCGCCAAGGGTCGACCCCCACTCCGTCGAGCTGCGCTCGACACGTCTCCCCCGATCGACGGGGTAGAGGAAACGCGCCAAGCCGTTCCGGGGCGAAGAACCTGGAACCGGCTACAACCGCAACGGGACGAGAATGAAAAACCACAGATTGCATCCTCCCCAAAAATTTGTTCCAGAAACCGCCCAAAAATAACAATCGACAAAGTCTACTAGTTTTATAGATTAATGGTCGCGACGGAGGATCGACCATGTCCTACATTCAGAACGCCCAACGCAAAGGCCAGAGGCTTGCCGCCGACCAGAGCTGGAGGCCCGCCTATGGCGGCACGTTCGCCTACCTCGTCTTTGCGCTTGCCTTCGTGTTCACCGGCGCCGTCGTTTTCGGGATCATCCCCTGACTGAGCCGGGGGCCAGAGCAATTCCAGGAAAGTGCGATCTGTTTTCCGTCCGGAATTGCGTAAAAACAAAGGCCCCGCCGTCCAAAAATCTGAGTTGTGTAATCGGAGCCGAAGAAGGCCGGCGCGCTGTCGCGCGCCGACGAGATGGATTTGACTCGGGGGTTCGGAGCGGGGCGGCCCAACGTGATGGAGGAGATGGCAATGCCAATCGAGTTCACGCATGTTCCAGACAAGCCTGCCAATGGCAGCTTTTTCTATGATTTCGCCGAGACGGCGACCAAATTGTCGCTGATCGAGGATTCCGGTTTCCGCAAGCTGGTGGTGGACGATCCGGCCGGCCTGCTCACCAACATGGACATCGCCGCGCTGACGCTCGACCGCACCGGCTCGCTGGAGGTGGTGCTGACGCATTGGGCCGGCGTTATCGAGCCGACGGTGGCGGCAGGGCAGCTCGCAGCGCTCGACCGCAGAGGCGGGGGGCGTCTGTCGCTTCGCATGCTGAGCGAGCCGCTTGAAGACAGCGATGCCGAGGCGCGGCCGGTCGGCCACAGCGTCGTGTGGCAGCGCATCGACGAATATCTGGTGCTGCTGAAGCGGCTGTGGTCGAACGACAGGGCGTTCGACCATGAGGGCGCCTTCTACAGCGTGCGCGACGGCTTCGTGCCCCGCAAGGGTCCGCACGGCGCCGATCTCGTCATCCGGCTCGGCGGTCAGTCGGGCACCGCGCTGAAGGTCGCCGGCAAGCATGCCGATGTCTTCGAGCTGGCCGCCGGTTCGCCCGACGAGGTGAGGCAATTGATGGAGCGCGCGCGCAGCGCCGCCGCCGAGCACGGCCGCGGCGGCAGGCTGCGCTTCGCGCTTCCGGTGCGCATCCGCCCGGACGGCTGGACGGGCGCCTCGGATCACAAGGCGGTCGAGATTGCCGGGCCGCCGGCGCGGCTCGCCTTGGCGCTGTTGCCCTATGCGGCGCTGGGCGTCGAGGAGTTCATGATCGGCGGCATCGACCGCCTGGGCGAGATCGCCCGCATCGGGCGCGAGACGATCGCGCTGGTCGCGAATTCGCTGGCGCGACGCGAGACGGAGGTCCCGCAGCCGGGCGCGTTTGCCTCGCACCCTTTTCCGCAACGCTGCGCGTCCTAGACTAAGGTCGCTCCGCGTCGGAATAGTCCAGGCCGTCCATCACGTAATCCGCGAACAGGAAGTCGCGGATGCCGGCGATCCGGCCGTTCTCCCAATCGATGAGGATGAAATAGCGCGGCGGTCCGTCCGGACGCTCCGGGCTGGTGACCAGGATGGCGGGCCGGCCTTCGACGAGGCCGGCCGTGAAATGCCAATGCGTCTCGTCGGCATAGCGGCCGAAATAATTGCCGACATATTCCTTGCCGTCGGCGCGCAGGCGGTTGACCAGCTCCAGCTTGACGTCCTCGGCCAACAGGCCGCGCAAGGTATCGAAGTCCCTGGCGTTGAAGGCGGCCACATAATCGCCGAGGCGCCGCATGTCGTGTTGGTCGAGCGCCGGGCGGGGCGGCGCGATGCGCGGCGCGGCCGCCAGCTTGCGCAGGCTCTCGCGACCCCGCTGCAGCGCGCCCTTGATCGCGGTCTCGGAAGTTTCGAGGATTTCGCCGATCTCTTCCAGGCTGTGTCCAAGCACATCCTTCAGCACGACCGTGCATCGTTGCGCCGGCGGCAGTTGCATCAGTTCGGCCAGGCTCGCCTCGGCGGCAATGCGAGCATCCAGCGCCGAGTTCTGGTCGGCGATCGTGTCGAGCTCGACTTCGCTTTCGCGCCCCCGCAGGCGGGCGCGCTTGCGCAGGAAATCGAGGGCAGAGTTATGCGCGATGCGAAACAACCAAGGCTCGGTCTTGTCGGGCATGTCGCCATTCCTGATCGCCACGAAGCCTTTTGCCAAAGCCTCCTGGACGATGTCTTCGCCATCGATGACCGATCCGACCATGCGCGACGCGTAGCGGTGCAGCTTGGCTCTCAGCAAGGCGGCATCGCGCTCGAAGGCGCGAAGCCTGGTTTCGGCCGCCGCAACGGACTGATCGTGCGAACCGGTCACGCGTGCTCTACCTCTTTGTTTGACGCAATTCCGGACAGAAGGTCGGCGAAGGCGCCGAACCTAACCGTTTCACACTTTTCCTGGAATTGCTTCAGTTCTCCACCCCGCCCGTGTGGGAATAAGTCGTGTGGCCCATCATGGTCTCGCCGGAGGCGAGCTCGACGATGCTCTTCATGTATTCGCCGAAGCGGGGATCGCCGCGGAAGGCCGCGATGTCGTCCGCCGAAC
Source organism: Mesorhizobium sp. CA10 (assembly GCF_020165285.1). NCBI lineage: Bacteria > Pseudomonadati > Pseudomonadota > Alphaproteobacteria > Hyphomicrobiales > Phyllobacteriaceae > Mesorhizobium > Mesorhizobium sp. CA10. Next base: position 45,641 of record NZ_JAIUHV010000010.1, on the reverse strand, counting down.
GCCATTGCGAGATGTTGGCCACCTTACTGCCGTCGACGCCGATCACCACGGATGACGACAGCGAGCCAGGCTGCCTGCTGAAGAAACTCCTCGTGCCCTCCGCAAGCGTGTTGGCGAGTTCCTGCTGCTTGCCCGGCTTGGCGGTGAAGACGTTGATCAAGGTCACTGTGGTCGACATGGCTTGGCTCCGTTTGTCCTGAGGGCGGAGGCCGTCTTGGCTCTCGCACCCATTACGACCCTCAAGACGAAGCCTGAACCGAAAACGGAACGGTACACGCAAAAGTTTTTCGGCAATCAATCAAGTTCGCGATCCGGACGCTGCCATGGACCTATATCGAGCGGCCGCCGTGCCGTGAGTTCAGAAAAATTTATCCTCGCGTTCCAAAAGCCATCCGCGTTTCGTCTTGGTGAGTGCCGGGTTGCCATCCCGGCATCAACCAAGGGAGAAGCAAACGTCGATCCTGTCATCCATCGCTCGCATCGCGGCCGAATACACCGCGACCCGTGCACGCTATCGGGCAGCGCGGACGCTTTATCTGCTGCCACTCGACATCCGCAAGGATATCGGCTGGCCGGAACCCGGCGATCCGCGCAATCCCGAAATCCTCAGCTCGCCACACCCGCGAGCCGTGATAGCGCGCTGATGACGGCCGCCGAGTCCGCCAGCGCGCCGAAGACGCCGTCCTCGACCGTCACCATATGCAGCGCGGCTTCATGGGCATATTGGTCGCCGCTGGCGCAGGCGTCCGAAATCGTCAGGCATTGGAAGTTGCGGTCGCAGGCCTCGCGCAGCGTGGTGTGCACGCACACATCCGTCGTGCAGCCGGTGAACATCAGATGCGTGATGCCGCGCGCCCGAAGAATGAGCTCGAGATCCGTGTGGGTGAAGGCGCTGTTGCAGGTCTTGTCGATGATGATGTCCCTAGGCGCTACCTCGATGTCGGAAACGATCTGGAAACCTGGGCCGGAGCGCAGCAGGACATCGGTGCCGTCGAGCCCTGCCCGCTTGCGGCGCCATCTTTCGTAAGGCGTCATATCGGCCATGTCGGCGCGATAGCCTTGCCTGGTGTGGATGATGGTGAGGCCGGCGGCGCGGGCCGCGGCAATCAGCCGGTTGACCGCCGGCAGGATGGCTCGCAGCGGCGACGGATCGTAGCCCTTCCTGGCGAAGTAGCCGGTCGGCGACAGGAAATCCACCTGCAGGTCGATCGCCAGCAGCGCCGTGTGCTGCGGCTCCAGCCTGCCGTCATAGGGAAAGTCGAAGGGTATCGCCTTGATCATCGGCCGCCTGCTCTTCTTGCTCCATGCGCATCGTGCCCGGCAACCGCCTTGCGGTCCAGGCCCGCAGCGTGCTCAGGCGGGCATAGGCACATTATGAATTGTGGAGCAGCATAGTCATCTTTATAGTTGACTCGGAAACTCATGTTTCATAGTCAACCGGCACGGCTCGCCCTGCGCCTGTCTGTATGGCGGCCGCCGCATTGCAACGATGAAGCGAGGACGAGCCTTGTCCCGAAACAGCCTCCTGGCGGCGCTGGCCGCGTCGCTCATTCTTTCGGCGGGTGTCGCCGCGGCGCAGGGACGATCGCCTGCGCCGGTCGAGCAGGCGCCGGCCGCTCCAACCCTGCAGACGCCCCCGGCGCAGGCGCCCGCCGCCACGTCGGTGGGGCCAGGCATTCGGCCGGCTGCGAACGGCGCCACGAGCGAAGAGCCTTCCATCTCGCTGACGCTGCCGCATGACCTGTCGCCCTGGGGTATGTTCATCAATGCCGACATCGTCGTAAAGGCGGTGATGGTCGGGCTGGCCTTCGCTTCCCTCGTCACTTGGACGATCTGGCTCGCCAAGTCGCTGGAGGTCCTGGGCGGTAAGCTGAGGGCCCGCCGCGCCGCCGATGCGATCGGCAACGCCGCGACATTGATGCAGGCCGGCCGGGAGCTTGGCCACAGCGGCGGCCCGGGCGCGCTGCTGGTGCGGGCGGCGGAAGAGGAACGGGCGCTGTCGGCCGGCGCGCTCGACCATGCCTCCGGCGACGGCCTGAAGGAACGCGTCGCCTCCAGGCTTGCGCGCATCGAGGCGGCGGCGGCGCGGCGCATGTCGCGCGGTACCGGCCTGCTCGCCACCATCGGCTCGACGGCGCCCTTCGTCGGCCTGTTCGGCACCGTCTGGGGCATTATGAACGCTTTTATCGGCATCTCGCAGGCGCAGACCACCAACCTCGCCGTCGTCGCGCCCGGCATCGCCGAGGCATTGCTTGCCACCGCCATGGGCCTCGTCGCAGCCATTCCGGCGGTCGTCATCTACAACGTCTTCGCGCGCTCGATAGCCGGCTACAGGCAGATCCTCGCCGACGCTTCCGCCGGCGTCGAGCGGCTGGTCAGCCGCGACCTCGATTTCCGCACCGTGCCGCCGGCAACGGCGATCGCGGCGGAGTAGCGGCGATGGCGGCGCGGATTCGCGAGGCCTCCGGCGACGATCTCGAGGAAAGCTACGACATCAACGTCACGCCGTTTATCGACGTCATCCTGGTGCTCCTGATCATCTTCATGGTCGCCGCACCTCTCGCCACGGTCGACGTCAATGTCGACCTGCCCGGATCGACGGCTACGCCGGCGCCGCGGCCCGAGACACCGCTGTTCCTCACGCTGAAAAGCGATCTGACGCTCGCGGTCGGCAATGACAGCCTGCCCCGCCCGGCCTTTGCCGCTGTGCTCGACAGCCGCACCAAGGGCGACAAGCAGACGCGCATCTTCCTGCGCGCCGACAGGACGGTCGGCTATGGCGACCTGATGGAGGTGATGAACCTGCTGCGTGGCGCCGGCTATCTCAAGGTCGCGCTGGTGGGGCTCGAAACTACGTCGGGCAGTGCTGGCGGACCGGCCGAGTCTGGAACTCCGGCAACTGGTGTAAACTCGGCGTCGGCTCCGGGTGACGGTTCTGCGCCATGACGGTCACCGCGCTTTCCCGCATTTCGCAGCCGCGCTTCGGCGCGCGTGAGGCCGGCCTGTGGACGAGCGCCGCCGCGATCATTCTGGCCGCGCATGTGGCGGTTGCCTATGCGGTGCAGAATCTGAGCTTCGCCGAGATGCAGGATGGCAGTCCGCCGCCGGCGCTGGCGGTCGAGATGGCGCCGCAGGCGATCGCCCCCGCCGTGCCGGAAGAGACGGCAATGCCGGACACGGTGACACCGGAGCCGCCCGATGCGGCGGAGGAGACGGAAAAGCCCATCGACGCGAAATCGGTGATCGACCCGGCGCCGGTGGCCGAGCGGACCGAGCCCGTCGCTGAACAGCCCCTCGGTACCGACGACACGCAGGAGGCCAAACAGGCCGCTCCCGCCGAACAGGCCGTTGCCGCGCTGAACGAGCAGCCGCCGCTGGACGAGGTCGTGCCCGACCTTGTCGAGGCGATTGCGCCGGACGTCGTCATTCCGCTGCCGGTACCGAAACCTGCGGAAGCGGAGATGAAGGCGCAGAGACCGGTCGAAGCCAGGAAAAAGGCCGAGAAAAAACTGGTCGAGAAGCCGAAAGAACGCGTGAAAAAGGAAAAGGCGCCACCGCCAAAGGCGACGACCACCGCCAGCATCGACGCCAAGGCGGCGGCGAAGGCGGCAGCACCGCAGTCCTCGAATGCGGCGCCGCGCTCCAGCATCGGCCCGTCGCGCTGGAATTCCAGCCTGGCGGCGTGGATCAGGCGGCACACCCGCTATCCGAGCGCGGCGCGCTCCAGGCGGGTCGAGGGCACGCCGAGCGTGACCTTCACGGTCGACACCTCCGGCAGGGTGGTCTCGGCCCGGCTGGCGCGATCCTCGGGTGACGGCGATCTCGACCGTGCGGCGCTCGGCGCGCTGCGGGGCGCCTCGGTACCGGCGCCGCCGGCGGAGCTCGGCGCCCGCATCACCCGCACCGCGCCCTTCGTCTTCAGCCTGCGCGACTAGATGGCCATTCAACTTTCAGGCTTGACTGGCGGACGGTACGGAATAGGGTAGCCCGCGAAAATACCGGCTTTGGTCGCCGGGCGGCAAGAATGCCTCGTATGCCTCGCCCGTCCGGCGCTGGCTGCGAGGCTTTTTCATTTCTGGGGCCTTGCTTGAAGCGACGTATCGAGATCGGCATCCTCTATTCGCGGTCAGGCAGCTATCAGCTCGTCTCCGACGCCTGCCGGCTGGGCGCAATGCGGGCGATCGCCGACATCAACGCCGACCGCGCCCAAAGCATCGAGCTCGTTCCGGTCGAACGCGATCCGCAAAGCAACGCCGACCGCTACGCGACGCTCTGCGAGGACATCTTCCGCACCAGCAGCACCCGCCATGTCGTCGGCTGCATCACCTCCTGGAGCCGCAAGGAGACAATCCCCGTGCTGGAGAAGGCAGGCGGAATGCTCTGGTATGCCTGCCCGTACGAAGGCTTCGAGGCCAATGAGCATGTTGTCTACATGCATGCCTGCCCGAATCAGCATCTGGTGCCGTTGATGGCTCATGTCGCGCCGCGTTTCGGCGCCAACGGCTTCCTGCTCGGCTCGAACTACATATGGGGCTGGGAGATGAACCGCGTCGCGCGCGACCTGATCGCCGACGCCGGCGGCAAGGTGCTGGGCGAACGCTATCTGCGCATCGGCGAGACCGAGGTTTCGCGCCTGATCGACGAAATCCGCGTCACGCAGCCGGATTTCATCCTCAACAACCTGATCGGCACCTCGTCCTATGCTTTTCTCGCCGCCTATCGCGAGCTGGGACGCGAGGATGCGGCCTTCAAGCCTGACGCCTGCCCGGTAATCTCCTGCAATCTCACGGAGGCCGAACTGTCGGCGATCGGCGAAACGGGCAAGGGCCATTTGTCGGCCGGACCCTATTTCGCGCCGCGTCCGGCCGCCTTCGCCTCGTCCTTCGAGGCCTCCGCCTATGCCTCGGTGCAGGTGATGGCGGACGTGCTTTCCAGCAACCCGGACGCCGGCCCGGCGGAATTCTCCAAAGCCTTCGCCGAGCGCCGCTTCGCGACCCGCCTGGGGCCGATCGCTATCGATCCTCACACCCAGCATGCGACGCTGCCGGTGATCATCGGGCGTATTGCCGACGGCTTCTTCGAGGTGGTGAGCCGCGAGGAAGAGGTGGTGCCCGATCCCTATCTTTCGCGCTACGATCCGGCCAAGACCTTCGGCCGTCCGCGGCTCAGGGTGGTGTCGTGAGCCGCGCGGCGCGCATCCCCAATCTCGGCGGCGCCAAGGCCTTCGTGCTGCATCGTCCGCACATGACGGTGCAGGCGATCACCAGGCAATTGTCGGCGATCGGCCTCGAAGCGGTCGAATGCTGGCCGCATCTGCCGGCGGAGGCGCTGGCGGCGGATTTCGTCTTCTTCGACGCCGACCTCGGCTTCGACGAGCAGTTTCCCTGGAAGCCCGGCGAGGCGCCGATGCCGCTGGTGGCGCTGATCGGCTCGGAAGCGCCGGGCCGCATCGAATGGGCGCTGTCGCACAAGGCCGATGCGCAATTGTTGAAACCGGTGGGCACCGCCGGCGTCTATAGCGCGCTGCTCATCGCCAGGCAGAGTTTCGAAGCGCGCAAGCGGCTCGCCGATGAGATCGAGTCGCTGCGCCAGCGGGTCGGCGAACGCCAGACCATCGTGCGCGCGGTCGCGGCTCTGTCGAAAGGCAGCGACGACGACCGGGCCTATGCGCAGCTGCGCTCGCTGGCGATGAGCTGGCAAATCAGCGTCGAGGAAGCGGCTCGGCGCATCGTGGCGATGACGCAAGCGGAGGGCGGCGATGACCAATCCCATCGCGCCTGATCTTCCGGCGGCGGGCCGGATGCCGGCAAAGCCGCGCGCCGGCGTCTGGCGCCGGCTGGTCAAGCGACCGCTGGCGCTACTCGGGCTATTCATCGTCGCCATCGTGCTCGCCGGCGCCATCCTCGCGCCATGGCTGACCGGCTACGACCCCAACGAGCAGATGTTCGACGGCCTGACACTCGAAGGCTCGCCTTTGCCGCCGGACGCCAAGTTCTGGCTGGGCACCGACCTGCTCGGGCGCGACCTGTTGACCCGCATCCTGTTCGGCGCTCGCACCTCGCTGATCATCGGCATCGTCGCCAATGGCGTCGCGCTTTTGATCGGCACGCTGGTCGGTGTCACGGCGGGTTATTTCCGCGGCTGGATCGGCAGCGCGCTGATGCGCTTCACCGATCTGATGATGGCCTTTCCCGCGCTGCTTTTAGCCATCTGCCTGGCCGCGGTGTTCGAGCCGAGCCTGTGGATCGTCGCCATGGTGATCGCGCTGGTCAACTGGGTGCAGACCGCGCGCGTCATCTACACCGAAACCTCGTCACTGTCTGAGCGCGAATTCATCGACGCCGAGCGCACGATAGGCGCGAGCGCGCCGCGCATACTGTTGCGCCACATCCTGCCGCATCTCCTGCCGACGATCATCGTCTGGGGCACGCTGGGCATCTCGACGACAGTGCTGCTCGAAGCCACGCTCAGCTATCTCGGCATCGGCGTGCAGCCGCCGACCGCGTCGTGGGGCAACATTATCTTCGAGAACCAGACGTATTTCCAGGCGGCGCCCTGGCTGGTGTTCTTCCCGGGCGCCGCGATCCTGGCGCTGGCGCTCGCCTTCAACCTGATCGGCGACGCGCTGCGCGACATCCTCGACCCGACGCAGAGAGGGCGGGAATAATGGGAGGCCGGTCATGATCGCCTATCTCGGCCGCCGGCTCATCCAGTCGCTGCTCATCCTGCTCGGCGTCTCGCTGATCACCTTCGCGCTGCTCTATCTTTTGCCCGCCGATCCGGTGCGCCAGATCGCCGGCCGCAGCGCCACGCCGGAAACGGTGGAGAACATCCGCCGTCAGCTCGGCCTCGACCAGCCCTTCATCGTCCAGTACTGGCACTATCTCACAAGGCTGCTCGGCGGCGATCTCGGCCGCTCCTACATCCAGCGCTCGGAGGTCACTGAGCTCATCGTTTCGCGGCTGCCGGCGAGCCTGCTTCTGATGGTCGGCGCCATCCTGTGCGAGCTGGCGATTGGCCTCACCATGGGGCTGATCGCTGCCGTCAAGCGTGGAAGTGTAACCGACCAGACTTTGATGGTCGCCTCCTTCGTCGGCGTCTCGGCGCCGCAATTCGTCGTTGGCCTGCTCTTGCTCTACGTCTTCGCCGTCAGGCTCGGTTGGTTTCCGATCGGCGGTTACGGCAGCTGGCGCCACCTCGTGCTGCCGTCGCTGACCATGGGCATACTCGGCGCTGGGTGGTACGCGCGCATGATGCGCTCGTCGATGATCGATGTGCTGCGCCAGGACTATATGCGCACTGCCCGCGCCAAGGGGCTGGCGCGCGGCGCCATCCTGTTTCGCCATGCGCTGCCCAACGCCATCCTTCCGGTCGTCGCCATGATCGGCATCGACATCGGCATCTTCATGGGCGGCATCGTGGTGGTCGAAAGCGTGTTCGGCTGGCCGGGCATCGGCCAGCTCGCCTGGCAGGCCATCCAGCGCGTCGACATTCCGATCATCATGGGGGTCACCCTGGTCTCGGCCTTCGCCATCGTGCTCGGCAATCTGCTGGCCGACATCATCGCGCCCTTCATCGACCCCCGCATCAAACTGAGATGACAACGACAACAACCAAAGAAAGGGAACACTGACATGAGACGATTTCTGGCATCCACAGTAGCCGCGTCGGCACTTGCGCTGATGCTCGGCATGGCCAGCGCGCGCGCCGACGACACCGTCGACCCGAACGTCAAGCAAGGCGGCGCCATCACCATCACCTACAAGGATGATGTCGCGACCCTCGACCCGGCGATCGGCTACGACTGGCAGAACTGGTCGATGATCAAGAGCCTGTTCGACGGGTTGATGGACTATGAGCCGGGCACCACCAAGCTCAAGCCCGACCTCGCCGAAAGCTACGAGATCTCGCCGGACGGCAAGACCTTCACCTTCAAACTGCGCCACGGCGTCAAGTTCCACAACGGCCGCGAGATGACCGCCGACGACGTCAAATACTCGCTCGACCGCGTCACCAACCCGAAGACCCAGAGCCCGGGCGCCGGCTTCTTCGGCTCCATCAAGGGCCATGAGGATGTCGCCGCCGGCAAGGCCGACAGCCTCTCCGGCGTCACCGTGGTCGATCCCTACACGATCAAGTTCGAGCTGACCCGGCCGGACGCCACCTTCCTGCATGTCATGGCGATCAACTTCTCGCATGTCGTGCCGAAGGAGGAGGTCGAGAAATACGGCGCCGACTTCGGCAAGCATCCGGTCGGCACCGGCGCCTTCAAGCTCGCCGAATGGACGCTCGGCCAGCGCATCGTCTTCGAGCGCAATCCCGACTACTGGCACAAGGGCCTGCCGCATCTCGACAAGATCACCTTCGAGATCGGCCAGGAGCCGATCGTGGCCCTGCTGCGCTTGCAGAAGGGGGAGATCGACGTGCCCGGCGACGGCATTCCGCCGGCCAAGTTCCAGGAGGTGATGAACGACCCTGAACAGAAGGCGCGCGTCGTGGTGGGCGGGCAGCTGCACACCGGCTACATCACCATGAACACCACCATGGCGCCCTTCGACAATGTGAAGGTGCGCCAGGCCGTGAACATGGCGATCAACAAGGACCGCATCGTCCAGATGATCAACAACCGCGCGGTGCCGGCAAACCAGCCGCTGCCGCCCTCGATGCCCGGCTACGACAAGGCGTTCAAGGGGTATCCGTATGATGTCGCCAAGGCCAAGGCGCTGCTGGCCGAGGCCGGCCACCCGGATGGCTTCGAGACCCAGCTCTTCGCCATGAACACCGATCCCAATCCGCGCATCGCACAGGCGATCCAGCAGGATTTGGCGGCCATCGGCATCAAGGCCAGCATCCAGTCGCTCGCCCAGGCCAACGTCATTGCCGCCGGCGGCGACAAGGCCGGCGCGCCGATGATCTGGTCGGGCGGCATGGCCTGGATCGCCGACTTCCCGGATCCGTCCAACTTCTACGGGCCGATCCTAGGCTGCGCCGGCGCGGTGCCCGGCGGCTGGAACTGGTCGTGGTACTGCAACAAGGACCTCGACGCCAAGGCGGCCGAGGCCGACTCCGTAGTCGATCCGGCCAAGTCCGGGGAACGCGAAAAGATGTGGAGCGCGATCTACGACAAGATCATGGAGGACGCGCCCTGGGCGCCGGTCTTCAACGAGCAGCGCTTCACGCTGAAATCAGCCCGCATGGGCGGCGCCGACAATCTCTATGTCGACCCGGTCCATATCCCGATCAACTACGACAATGTGTATGTGAAAGATGTGCAGTAACTGCGACTACACCATCCACGGGCGCCATCACCATTTCGGCTGGGACAATTCCTTCGTCCCGGCCGAACGGGTGGTGCCCGGCTCGACGATCGAGTTCCAGTGCCTGGACTCGTCCGGCGGGCAACTCAAGGCAGACAGCACCGTCGACGACATCGCTAAGCTCGACTTCGATCAAATCAACCCGGTGACCGGGCCGATCTTCGTCGACGGCGCCGAGCCCGGCGATGCGCTGAAGGTGACGATCGAGATGTTCAAACCGTCCGGCTTCGGCTGGACGGCGAACATTCCGGGTTTCGGCCTGCTCGCCGACGACTTCAAGGAACCGGCGCTCAACATCTGGAAATACGACGCCGCCTCGCTCGAGCCTGCGCTCTTCGGCAGACAAGGCCGCGTGCCGCTGAAGCCGTTCGCCGGCACGATCGGCAACGCGCCGGGCGAGAACGGCCACCATTCGGTGGTGCCGCCGCGGCGCGTCGGCGGCAATCTCGACATCCGCGATCTTGCTGCCGGCACCACGCTCTATCTGCCGGTGGAAGTGCCGGGCGCACTGTTCTCGGTCGGCGACACGCATGCCGCGCAGGGCGACGGCGAGGTATGCGGCACGGCGATCGAAAGCCCGATGGACGTCGTGCTGAAACTCGACTTGGTGAAGGATGCGCGGCTGAAGACGCCGCGTTTCACCACGCCCGGCCCCGTGACGCGCCACCTCGACGCCAAGGGCTATGAGGTGACGACCGGCATCGGGCCCGACCTGATGACCGGGGCCAAAGAGGCCGTCAGCCAGATGGTCGACCTGCTTGCCGGCCGCTATAAACTCAAGCCGGTCGAGGCCTATATGCTCGTCTCGGTCTGCGGCGATCTCAGGATCAGCGAGATCGTCGACATGCCGAACTGGGTGGTGTCGTTCTATTTCCCGCGCTGCGTGTTCGAATGAGCGCAGGCGTGGTCGATGAACACGCTGACGCCGCCGCAAAAGTGGCCGCGGGGCCGGTGCTCGAAATCACCGGTCTCTCCGTCGGTGTGCGTGGCGAGGATGGCGAGCGCGAGGTGGTGTCCGGCCTGTCGCTGTCGCTCAAACGCGGCGAGACGCTGTGCATCGCCGGCGAATCCGGTTCCGGCAAGTCGATGACGGCGCTGGCGGTCATGCAGCTCCTGCCGCAGCCGGCCGGCCGCATCGCTTCGGGAAAGATCCGGCTGTTTGATAAGGATGGCGGTGCCGTCGAGTTGACGGCGCTCGACGAGCGGCGCATGCGCGACATTCGCGGCGACCGCATCGCCATGATCTTCCAGGAGCCGATGACCTCGCTCAATCCGGTGCTGTCGATCGGCCGCCAGCTCACCGAATCGATCGAGGTCCATACCGGTCTCTCGCACGCCGAGGCGCAACAGCGCGCCGTCGAGGCGCTGAAGGCGGTTCGCATTTCCGAAGCCGAAAGCCGGCTGAAACAGTTTCCGCATGAATTGTCGGGCGGCATGCGCCAGCGGGTGATGATCGCCATGGCGCTGGCGCTCGAGCCCGACGTGCTGATCGCCGACGAGCCGACGACGGCGCTGGACGTCACCGTACAGGGCGAGGTTCTGGAGCTGCTGCGCGACCTGCAGCGCCAGCACGGCACCAGCGTCATCCTGATCACCCACGACATGGGCGTCGTCGCCGAGATGGCCGATCGCGTTATCGTCATGCGCAATGGCCGCATGGTCGAGGAAGGGGCCACCGCCGATATTTTCGCTAGGCCGCAGGCCGCCTACACGCAAGAGCTCCTCGCGGCGGTTCCGCGCATCGGCTCGGGCGTCGGACGGCGGAATCCGGGCGAGGCCACCAGCACGGCCGGACAGGACAAGGTGGCGGTGGTGGACGACCTCCATGTCCGTTTCGACCTGCGCGGCGGCTTTTTCGGCCGCGTCAACCGGCGGGTGCACGCCGTCGAAGGCGTCAGCTTCTCGATCGCGTCCAACGAGACGCTGGCGCTGGTCGGCGAATCCGGCTGCGGCAAGTCCACCACTGCCAAGGCTCTGGCCGGCCTTGTGCCCTATGCCGGCGGCGTGACGATCGGCGGCCGCGAGCTCTCCGGGCTTGGCGGCGACGAGCGCAAGGCGGTACGGCGCGACGTGCAGATGGTCTTCCAGGATCCATACGCCTCGCTCGACCCGCGCATGCGCGTCGGCGATCTGGTGGCCGAGCCGCTGCTCATCCATGGCATTGGCTCAAGGCAGGAGCGCCGCGAACGCGTGGCCGCCCTGTTCGAGCGGGTCGGCTTGTCGGCAGGGCAGATGGAGCTCTATCCGCATGAATTCTCGGGCGGCCAGCGCCAGCGCATCTGTATCGCCCGGGCGCTGGCGCTCCGGCCGAAGCTGATCATCGCCGACGAGAGCGTGTCGGCGCTCGATGTCTCGGTGCAGGCGCGCGTGCTCGATCTTTTGAAGGAGCTGCAACGCGAATTCGGCGTCGCTTATCTCTTCATCTCGCATGACATGGCGGTGGTCGAGAACATCTCCGACCGCGTCGCCGTCATGTATCTCGGCCAGATCGTCGAGATCGGCAGCCGCGATCAGGTCTTTTCCAATCCGCGCCATCCCTATACGCGGCGGCTTATCGAGGCGGTGCCGGTTCCCGATCCGTCACGGCGCCGGACACGCTTTGCACGTCTGGACCGCGAAATTCCAAGCGCGACGCGCCGGATCGGCGAGAGCGTGCCGAAACTGCTGCTCAAGGATTTCGGCGGCGGACATCTCGCCGCGGTCGCGGATTGACAGGCACCCGGAGCGGCGATCTGTCCGTTTCGGAAACTGCGCGAATGGTGATAAAGCCTGACAGTTACTCATCTATTTCGGGATTCCAATGTCGGCCCTCACACGCCGCAAACTCCTGCAGGGCGCCGCGGCGGCGGGCACGGCCGGTATCGGCCTCTCCGCCGCCGGCAAGTTTGCCGGCTGGGCAGCACCGAAGCCCGAGCCGCTGATCCTGAAGACCGCCACCATCGAGGCGCGGCTGATGGAGGGTGCGCCGACGAAGAATGTGCTGACCTATGGGGAAGCAGGTCCGCCGCCGGTCGTCAGGATGAGGAAGGGTGAGCCGTTTTCCGCACGCCTGATCAACGGCATCGATGATCCGACGACCATCCACTGGCATGGCATCCGCGTTCCCAACAAGATGGATGGCGTGCCGTTCCTGGTGCAGCCCTATGTCTATCAGGGCGACCGTTTCGACTATGCCTTCACGCCGCCCGACGCCGGCACGTTCTGGTACCACCCGCATTGCAACACGCTGATCCAGATGGGCCGCGGCCTGACCGGCGTGATCGTGGTCGAGAACCCGAACGATCCGGTCTTCGATGTCGAGATGGTCGTCAACCTGCGCGACTGGCGGCTCGGCGACGACGGCCAGTTCATCGAACCGTTCCGGCCGCGCGACGCGGCCAGGACCGGTACTTTCGGCACGGTGCGCACCGCCAATTGGCAGGGCCAGCCGCAATTCGACGCGCCGGCCGGCGGGCTGGTGCGGCTGCGCGCCGCCATCACTGATGTCACCCGCATCTATGCCTTTCGCGTCGACGGCGCCGAAGCTGCGGTCATCGCGCTCGACGGCAATCCGGTGCCGCAGCGGTTTACGCCGGATGCCTTGCAGCTGGGGCCCGGCCAGCGGCTGGAGCTTGCCATCCGCATGCCCGACGAGGAGGGCGCGATCGTCAGCCTGCGCGACGTCAGAGGCACCAAGCCGAAAATCCTGGCGACGCTGCGTTCGGTCGGCAGATCGCTGAAGCACGATCTGCGCGATCTCGGCCCGCTCGAAGCCAATCCGGTGGCGGAGGCGGATTTTGCCGGCGCCAAACGTATTCCGCTGGCGCTGAGCGCCACGGCTGAAAACGTCGTGGCCGACGGCATTTGCGGCTCGCTCGGCTACAGTTTCTGGGCGATCAACAAGGTGCCGTGGCCCGGCGACACGCCCGACCCGACGGCGCCGCTCGCCGAACTGAAGCTCGGCCAGAGCTACATCATCGACATGGCGAACCTGACCCCGCACGCGCACCCCATCCATTTGCACGGCATGAGCTTCAAGGTGCTGTCGTCCTCGACCAGGGCAGTGCAGCCGCTTATCTCCGACACCTATCTGATCCAGCCCGACGAGAAGGTGCAGCTGGGCTTCGTCGCCGACAATCCCGGCGACTGGCTGCTGCATTGCCACATCATCGAGCACCAGAAGACCGGCATGACGAGCTACTTCCGGGTGGTATAAGCGCATTGGCGCGGAAATGCGCCGGCATTCCGCGGGTTGACGCGTTTGACCGATTGCCTAGGTAGGCAGGAGGGCGCTGGGGCGGCACACAACTCCGACCGACGGCATGACATCCTTGCATATTCGAAAACTTGCCTTTGTTGCGGCAGGTATCTCCATCCTGTCGTCCTGCGTCATCCCCGACGATACGTCGAGCATCGCCAAGGTCGACGCCACCACGGCCGCTGCCCGCAAGGAGATGGTCGGTCTCAGCGAGGCCGATGTCCGCATGTGCGCCGGCTTTCCGACCGCGACGGCCGACACGGGGCCTTCCGGTCAGATTTGGACCTACCAGCGCACCGTGCAACGCGGCAATCTCAGTATCGCGGTGCCGACGATGGCCGTGGGCGCGATTCCCGCGGTCGGAGGGTCGGTCAACGTCGCCCCCGGCGGCTATTGCAATACGCAAATACGCATGCTCAACGGCCACGTCGCAGAGGTAGCCTATGCCGGCGACAATAACTTGCCGAACAGCCGTGACGCGCTATGCGTCAGCACCGTGGACGCCTGCGTGGCCTATGCGCGCCACGCAATCACAAAGCAACACCAGTCTCCAGGTGAGTGGGAGAGGCCGGTCCGAGGCTCCGTTTTTTGTCAGCGTCCTCCGGGGTGTATGGCGCCAGGCTCCTTTTTGGAGGCGTCGGGCGAAACATGCCGGCCCATGTCTCTGCCGGTTTCGGGCGGCGGGACATCCATCAGGTTTCTGACCTTGGCGTTGTTGTGCGCGTGGATGATGGCGCGGCTCAAAACGAAGCAGGGTTCCGAGCGCAGACATTGGCACGTCCTCCATTTGAAATGGCTGATATGTCGGCGGCGGGTGCCGGAAAAATGCGCCCGGTCTGTTTCACGCGAATGGCTCGGAAACCGGCTGACCGTTTCCAAACCCTTTCGTCTGGAAACACTTGCGTGCAAATGGCTGCGACCGCGATAGACCTCGACGAAAGAGCCGACGGGCTCCGCGGAACAGTCCGAAATTCGTCCGGCGCGGGGCCCATGTTTCGGCAGGATTCAGTCGCGCGCCAGAAGCATGTATGTTTGACGATACTGATTCTTCCGATCTTTTTGGCTGGTCGATGTGAGAAAAATCGTCGCTGCACTCACCGTAGCCGTCGTTCTTGTCGTCGGGCTGCTTTTCCTTCTGCCCGCGCTTGTTTCAACCGACTGGGTTCGTGCCGAACTGAGCCGGCAACTGTCAGCCGCAACCGGAATGACAATTCGGCTGGACGGACCTGTCAGACTATCGCTGCTGCCCAAGCTGGCGGTGGTCGCGGACGATATCTCGCTTTCGACCGGCACGGGCGATATCGCGATATCCGCTCCGCGGTTCTCGACTTCGATAACGCTGTCGTCCCTATGGTCGAAAAAGCTTGAGATACAGTCCGTCGCGCTGGCGGATCCGGTAATCGCGCTCAAGGCTTCGGCAAACGTGGCGTCAGCTCCGGAACCGAAGGATGTACAGGCCGATCCGTTCGCGGCGATTGTCGAGACGCTCGAGCGGCTGGCGATCAATCAACTGACGATAACGAACGGCACCCTTGCCTCAGGCGCGTCGGCCGGCAATTCCGCTAAGGTGACGGCAATCGACGCCGATCTGAGGGCTCCGGACCTCGACCGAGAGGTCTCGTTTTCGTTGGCCGGCACCAGCGGCGGCCGTCGCGTTGAAATGAGCGGGAGCCTTTCCGCCTTGAGGCCGATCCTGAAACGGCTGCCGGCCCAGATCGCCATCGAGGCGCGTCTCGATCCGGCGCCGGTTGCCAAATTCTCTTCATTGCATGCGAGTGGAGAGATCCAGCTCAACGGGAACGGCAGTTATCAGATCAAGGGCGGAAAGTTCGATGTCGGCGACCAGAGCTTCCAGATGGACGCGCTCTTTCAGCCCGGGGCGCGGCATCGCTTCTTCGCCGACCTGGCGGCAAAGCGCGTCGATATCGACGCCTTGAGCGATATTGGAAAGGGTGGTTCCAGCGCGGGCAAGGTTTCGGCCGGCTCCGGCGAGCCCGACCTCGCGATGCTCTCTGCGTTCGATGCCGATATCAGCGTTGCCATCGATGAATTGGTCGGCGGCAAGATACGGGCTTCCGATGTCCAGGTCGCCGCCACGCTGCGCGATGGACATATCGAGGCAAAGCTGGAGCACTTCGGCCTTGATGCGGGAAACCTCACAGCGACAGCCTCGACGAATGTCGGTGAAACGCCTCCGACCATACGGGGCAATTTTGCCAGTTCAGGGCTGGATATCGGCTCGATAGCGAAGCTGGCCGGACAATCCGTGCCGTTGTCCGGAAAGCTGACCGCCGATATGGGGTTCGCTTTTCGCGGACTCACCGCGGAGCGCATACGCAGCAGCGTCAATCTGCAGGGAACGGTCGGAATTCGGGAAGGCAAGCTTCCGCTCGCAGCACTTGCCGAGGCCCGGACGGCCGACGACATCACCGGGCTCAATCTTGACGCGAAGGTTCACGATGTCGGCAAGCCGGTCGATTTGACGGGCAAGCTCGTTTGGCGGAGACAGGCCGTGACGTTCAAGTCCCAGCTCGCGCCTGCATCCTTTCTGGCCAGCGGCTCCGTTGCCGATGCGTCCGGGCCGATCAGCCTTTCGGTTTCCTCCAAATACCTCGAAGGCAGCATAAGCGGCGCTGCCGGGGGTGGCGGCACGTTCAAGGGTCAGGTTTCGGTCACATCGGCCTCGGTCGACAAGCTCATGCAATGGCTGGGGCAGAGTGCTTCCCACGGTCTGCGAGACTTTGCCTTCAAAGGTGACGTGGACGCCGGGCGAGGACAGCTTTCCTTTCAGAAAGCCGCTGTTGCCTTGAACGGCGTCAAGGCGTCGGGCCAAGGCTCGATGAAACTTGGGGCGCCCCTCAACATCCGGACGTCGCTCAATTTCGCGAAGCTTGACTTCGCGGCGTTCGCCGGCGGCGGCGAGCCTGCCACGGGCGGAAAGCAGAAGCCGAACGGCGCCACCGACGCGCCGATCGATCTCTCCTTCCTCAAGGGAATTGACGCCAAGGTGGACATCCAGGCCGACAAGCTCGGCTATGGAAAGGTCTTCGCCGGGCCGGTGGCCACCACTCTGGTGGTTGCTGATGGCAAGGCGCGCCTGAACGTGCCGCAAAGTCCCTTCTACGGTGGCACGATTGCCGCGGAGATGACAGCCGACGGCTCAAACGACGCCGCTTCCCTGAAGCTGAACACTGCGATCGCCGGCGCGGCCGCGGCTCCCTTGCTCCATGACGCGGCGGATTTCGACCGCATCGAAGGAACGCTCAATGCGACCGTCGCGGTTTCAGGCTCGGGAAAGACTACGAAATCGCTTGCCCGCTCCCTTGGCGGCAAGGCGGCGGCAAAATTCGGCGACGGCGCCTTCCGGGGCATCGACATAGCCGAGGTCTACAACAACCTGGTGGGGCTGCTTTCCAGCGGCTTCAAGCAGGATCAGACCAAGAAGACGACGTTCACCGAACTCGGCGCCTCTTTTGCCATCGAGAACGGCGTCGCGCAGACGACGGACATCAGCCTGCTGGGTCCGCTGGTGCGAATGGACGGCTCGGGCAAGATAGACTTCGCCGACCAGACGCTCGACGTCCGTCTCAACCCCCGCGTCGTTGCCTCGCTTGCCGGGCAGGGAGGCGGCATTGTCGTGAAGGGCATCGGGGTGCCGATCGTGGTCCAAGGCCCGCTGTTTGCGCCTCGGGCCTATCCGGACCTGAGCGCATTGGCCAAAGACCCGCAGGGCGCGCTGGACATGTTGGGCCGCCTTGGGCTACCAACCGGGAAGGTGAATCTCGACAAGCTGATCCCGGGCCAAACGGGCTCGAACGGCGACGGTTCCGGCAAGGGAGCGGCGGATCTGATCGGCGATCTTCTGCGCAACGCCGCGCCCCGGCCCAAAGCCCTGCCCGCGGCTCCGGAACCCGCCGTGGCGCCAGACACCGGCAATACGGATAGTGCGGCGCCGCCGCCAGGTTCGAACGCCGGTGGCGAGGCCGAAGCAGAGACAACCGCGCCGGCGGCCGAACCCGCTTCCGCCGGCCCGCAGGCCGCCCCTGCTTCGCCCGAAGCGCCAAAGAAAGGGGAAATCGACACGCTTCTCGATCAGTTGGCCAATTAGCAGTGCAGGGTGGCCTCCGCTCGCGGGATGATGTGAAAGAAAGCGGCCGCTATGGTTGCGTCAGCCTGACGCCGGCGCAATACATGATCTAACGCTCATATGTGCGGCCGCAAATCAAAGTGATCTCGGCCGCCGCAAATCGTCCCCAATCAGGACGTTCTTCCGGCCTTAATCTGCACAGATTGGAGAGGCCGATGAAATTGTCTGTTCTTGCCCTTGCGATGCCAGCGGTCCATGCGGCGCCGATGATTGGCATGCCGGCCAGGAATGGCCTGGTCCAGCAGGCGCATGTCACATGCGCCTACCTGACCGAGGACGGCTACTGCGTGCGGCCGCACAAGAAGCACAAATACTGGAAGCGCCACCACTACGACCGGCCTGCCTATCGCACCTATGAGCGTCAGCTACCGGACGAGGATTATTGGCGCTATCAGCGTCCGCGGCCGATCATCCGGGTCGTTCCCGACTATCCGCAGGACGAAGACAATTGGGATGACTGGGACGATTGAGGCGAGCCGCCCTTCATTGGCAAGCGGGATGCCTGCAGGCCCGCTATTCATCAGAGCGGACACCCCCGCCATTGGTCTGGCAGGTCGGCGGAGAGGTCGATGAAACTCGCCGTCTGGCCTGCCCGGCGCGACCTTGTCGTTGACATTGCGCGCCCGGGCACGCCTGAACCGGCCCATCCGGGAATAACGGATGGAGTTGGGGCTCCTACCTCTTCAGCGCGATGCTCATGCCGCTGAGGTCGGCGTTGACCTGCAGGCCCACCTGCCGGCCGGTGAGCTCGAGCTGGGCGCCCTTGTCATTGGTCATGACGATCACCTGGGCGCCTCTGCCGAGCGCGCCGCCGCCGCCGGCCGCGCCGTAGACGCCCGTCACGTCGCTGGCGCGCCGGATATGGCGCACCCTGCCCTGAAAATAGGTCTTGGACGCGCCGAAGGCGAGGCCGCCCGATACGCCGCCGACCGAGATCGGATACCGTTTGCCGTGGAAGGTCAGCGTGCCTTCCCCGCCGGAGCCGCCGATGAAGAAGGCCGCCTTGTAGACGGAGAAGCGGATCGTGCCGCTATCGGCATGCGCGGCGCTGGCAATGCTGACGCTGGCGGCAGCAATGGCCGCAACCGCGACTGAACGGAACCTGGACGAAATCTTCATGATGGGGACCTCCTCAAGCATCGCCGCTTACCCAGCCGGCTGGGGAATATCAGCTTCAAAAGTATAGCTGAACCGTCTTGCCCCACCATTGGTTCCAAGCACGCGGCCCGAAATCCGGCTGTCACAAAATGCTGAGCGAGGAAAGCAAAAGCCGATGAGAAGTATATGCGTGTGCTGGCTGGTGGAGCTGAGGGGGGCGTCCACCAAGGTTTGCAAAGCCTTGAGCACTAAGGGTCCCTAGCGGGAAGCGGGACGGAATGTCCCACCTATGTGTCTCACCTTGTGGCAACAGAATGACTTTTGCAAGATATGGGTCAAGACAGGCCCGACATCTGGGCATACCGGCTATGCTTCGATCTTACAGCACTGGCGGGCACGACAAGGCCACCCAACCGTGGTCTCAAAGCTCAGCTCACCGGTCCGCATTTAGACGGATCAACGCCTTGATCGTCGAATTGACTGTTCGATTGCCGAAATTTCGCTATTGGTCAGGTGGGTCTGTACGAGTGATTGGATAGCCTCTGTCCGGACCAAGCCAGAAAATGTTTTCGCTGTCACCGTGCGTTGCACGATAGCATCGCTTTCCATCAATAGCTGTTCCACGCCTCCTACGGCGCTCATTGCATCAGACCAGCTACCCCCAGTCTGAGTGAAGAATCCTGCAGCGAACTTTACGAGGGGACGAACTAGGCGCTGTACCGAGACGATCCTCCTCTGAAACCGTTGTGCACCAGAGAGACGTGACTCGGGCAGGATTGCATCGAAGGATGCGGAGATGCTAGCGACCCGCGCTTCGATCTCGGCATTAGATGTCGATTGAGTTACGATCTCATTGAACTCCAGCAGCTCCTTTCGAACAGGAGCGAGTTCAGCGCGCAGGGACATTACTGCGTCCTTCAAGTCTTGGCGGCTTGTCATCTGGTTAAGTGTGATGGCCAACAAGGGAGGCAAGTTAAATGTGCAAACTACGGGTGGCAAGCCACCTGTGCTCTTGTCCCAAGAGGTCTTCAGTTGATGATAAAACTTCTTTGGGAAGCCATCACCAGACCGAGGTATGATCAGTTCAGGGTCAGTCAGATACGCTGGGACACCGTACATTTCCACAGCTACGTTTATGGCCTCCGCAACCTCCGGGCTCCAATAGCCGCTGGCTATCACTTCATCCCCGGTACGTCCTACCAGAGGACTATTGCGGAAGGTGGCGCTGACAACCTTGCCGTCCTGCATCGTTGCGAACTCAGGAGCTATAATCCAATCACGTGAACTTGCTACCGCAAATAGATCATAGGCAAACTGAGTCCGTTTGCTCTCGTCTTGACGTAAATAAGACATCAGCCCTGTGCCGAAATCGACCTTTGGAGCAGGCACCAGAACATGAACTATGTTGTGGAGCAAAAGTGCTTGAGAGCTGTCTCGGCCGCTTCCAAATCAGCGTAACTGCCTACGTTGCCCTCTGCGATCTTTGATAGCGCCGATGCCGCTGTTATGTCCGTGAACGCAACCCCGATCTGCTGGAGATTGCTCGACCTGATGCCGACTATCCGATATTGATCTACCGCTGTTGCGCCCGCTCCGTACGTGGGGATCGGTGACGGGACAAACGAACCGGCTTCCATCATTTCGTCTTGTCGAGCCGCCCAGTATGCTACCTGGTCATCAACCACCCACTGTGTCCCCCCTACGGTGGTGGAGCATTGCTGACCACTCGCCGTTCAAGATTTGCGAAAGAACTGACGCGATTCTTCGTCTCCGCATAATAGTCCAGTGTTTCCTGCAAGATCGGGTATTCATCAACCACGTTGCCGCCCTCATAGGCCACAGCTGAAGCACCTATCGTCTTTCCGTCGCTCGATTCCGCGCGGTACTTGTCCAGCGCCCAGCGTACCGGTTGCTCTGCTTCCCGTATGTCATTGGCAGTCTCTGTGCGAAACAGGGCTTGGACCTCACTTATTGCACGCATGTACTCTCGGACATGAGGGTTCAAGTCGACGCTTTTGAGGTGGACGATTTCATCTAGTACGCTTCGCTTGAATGAACCACTCTCGGAGAGACGCACGGGCGAGACGTTGGGCTGCACCCAGTGGTGAGCACGGTGCTTTATGTCGTCACCCTTTGCAACCCATCTGCGTCCGAGTGCTAGGCCATGGACGCCGAAACCTCGGTGCTGCACAAAGTTCCTCAGGGCTTCCATGAGGCGGTAGGATAGTGACCGATCATACCACGCGCTGGCCAGCTCTCTTATCCGGTCATCAGCCCCCGTAGATTTCGTGCAAACTCTATCGGCCAGCGTCTGTATTTGGTCTAAGTAGGCACGGCATGAAGTCAGAAAATTGGCGAGCCGTTGGTGTGTTCGTCCTATAATTGATAGAAATTCCGAATGCTGATCTTTGCTAAAGATCATGTCGTCTAATGCAGACGTCAGTAGATGTCGTTCGTAATCTTCATAGTTGTAAACGCAAACAAGATACAACTCTTCTGCGTCAGTTGCCGATATGATGCGCTGGATTGCATCTTTGATCTGATCGTACTGGCTTTTCCCGATAGGGATGTCCACCGATCCGCCTATGTACGATGAGACTATAGCATACTCCATCGTTGACCTACCTTGGACTAGGGGGGGTATCCGTCCGATCTAGAATGCCCGTTAGTGTCGCATCTGCCGGAATTCCGCATCGATAGCAAGGCGGCTCCATAAGACGGATTGTTGCTGAGTTGCTAACGATTGTAACCTTACAAAGATAGGGCTTGCGATAACCTATGGGCATATAGCGGGGGTGAGCAATTGCACACGGCAACATGCGAGAACAGGGTTCGGGTGCCTATGAGCCGCTTTCGATGAATCGTGTTGCGGTAGTGGCGTTCTGCGCGCCCCTGGCGCTGGCAGTTGCCCTGATGGCCTTGCACGGGCGTCCGACTGCACTAGAGAGTGCCAGCGGGGCTGCGCCTGTCAGCATGGTCCCACGTAACAGCGTGGCCGTGCCGGGTGGTGGTCCGCAGACCGTCGCAACGGAAGAGTCGATCGCAGGTCAGGCTTCCGTAGTTGATGGCGATACGCTTGAAATTCATGGCATTCGTATCCGCCTGAATGGCATAGACGCGCCTGAGGCTTCGCAAAAGTGTGACGCAAATGGAACGTCCTACCGTTGCGGACAGAAGGCCGCGTTTGCACTTGACGAGATTCTTGCTGACAAGGCTGTGGTATGTGTCAAACTAGACACGGACAGGTACGGGCGAACCATAGCGAAGTGTACTGTCGCGCAGATTGACGTCAGCGCTGAAATGGTTCGTAGGGGGTGGGCTATAGCATACAGAAAATATTCTCTGGAGTACGTACCGCTTGAAGACGCGGCACGAACTAAGGGCGTTGGCCTATGGGCCGGCTCATTCGAGAATCCTGCGGAGTACCGTCGAACCGGGAAGAAGAATTGAGACGGACGTAACGTGTGGGGTTCTACAGACTGCAATTCTCAAAGGTAGGGGCGTGTGATGGCAGACAAGAACGAATCGAAGAGCCTTACAACGAATACGGAACCGTTGGGGCAAGTTCCAACCACCATTCCGCTAGGTCAGAGCACTCAGATCGATCTTTCGTGGATGCCAGAAGACCAACGTAGGGCCCTACTAACCGACTACGCCAAGGGCGCTCTGGACGTCAGCAAGCGAGCACAGGAGTTGGGCATCGAAGTATCGGTCCTTCGCAGTACACTTGGCACCCTGGGAGAGACAACGAAACAGGTCGCACAAGACGGCAACTCAGTAACGCTCACTCATGTCCAGAACAGCCAGTTTGGCCGTACCGAAGTGATTATGGGCAATACCGACGCCGCCACGGCTGGGAAGCTTTCACGTTCTCAGACGGGAGAACGAGATTGGACCCCCTACTATGTCATTGCGGGGATAGTCGCTTTGATCGTGATAGCGATCGCCTTAGGTCGCTGACGTGTACAGATCAACTCTGGAGCTATCTGACGATGGAGACATCGAGGGCAAGCTAGTTGCCCTGCATAGAGAGGGCACTAGGGCGGGTCTCTCAGATTCGACAGTCGCGGAAATGATGGGTCAGGTACGGGCGGTCCTTCGCGTGGTGACCGAGCAAGGGTCGAACCTTGCGGCGCAAGGCAGCCGGATGTCGCTTTCCCGACAGATAAAGGGTGAAGGGTACGAGTTGCAGCTCCTCTATGGAGCAGGCACCCCAAAGTCCTGGCTGAGCCGCGTTGCGCGTAGCCTGTTGGGTGGATAATGCCGAGATATGATCGCCGCTACGCAAAGCGCACCTACGGTCGTGACTATGGGCGCGAAAGAGCACTTCAGCATATCGAAGATGCGAAACGTCTAAGCCATGAGCTGGGTGGCACGGACGAGGACGTGAAGCGATATTTTTTTTCGCTTCCAGGTTCAGACCTGACTATCATTTTAGCCGAGTACGGACGCCAATACGGATCTCAGGCTCGAGAATATGCGTCAGATACAATGCACAAGTGGCGCACTGGACAGACGAAGATGAGCGGGACTGTTGCAGAACGACTGTTCAATTTGTTGCCTCCGCGCATGCCTTTGTCAGAGAAGTACAAGCTCACCGAAGGCCTCTGGCATCACTTCGGCCCAAGCTCGAAACGTGTCATGCGAGTCGGGCTCGACGCTGACCTTGAACAGGTTATCGAGCTTGCGCGTCGGCACATAGACGAGGTGGTAACCCAGTATCGGATACCCGAGCAGATAGAGCGCAGATTCAATTGGCTCGCCGCCGGTGATGTTGGTGTGAAGCAGGAACTGCTCAACCATCTTAGGTCGATGGAACGCACAATGGTAGTAGAGGCGGCTCGCGCTCAAATGCCGGTTCTTCTAGAGCACATAAAGGGGCAGCATGGAGGACACACTTCTCGGCTTGCTCAGGTCGTAAAGGTCGGCAAGCACGAGCTTGAACTTCTCATCGATAAGGGCGTATCCGGTGTACGGCTGGAAGCACCTGGCTATCGCATGCCCTCAGCTGCAAACAGTGGCGGGGGCGGGAAACTGGCTTTGATTGTCATCGCCGGGTTGGTTGTTCTCTTCTTCTTGCTTCACAAATGAAGCTTTATTCACATAGGACTCCGTAGTCCGAACTGCACCCAGATGGATGGTCGCGCGGAACTCTGTTGCGTTTGTTGTTGAGGGGCACAGAAGGTGCAGGAATATATACGAAAGGCCCTAGAAGTAGCGCATAAACAGGGTGGCCCAGACGCATTTCTGACCTTTGTTAACCGCCAATCATATAGGCAGGGGAAGCCCAGGTTTGCTAAAGCTCAGGCGTACTCAGTGGTATGGCGTGGGGCAAAGTACCCATCCAAAGCGATACTGTCTTACGCCTATCATTTGCGGTATCTGGAAACCCATGAAGAGCCTGACGCTCACAAGCCTGGTTGGGACTATACCCGCAGTGGAGTTGCGAACTTCCTTTACGAAAGTGGCGCAAGGATCACAGGGCGTGGTACTCCACCGAATGAGATACTTCCGGAGATGGATCATAAGTCGCCGCCACCGACTCGTAACCCCAACTGGGTTAGAGACGAACTGATTCTGGCGCTCGATATGTACATGCAAAATCCACGATCGCCGCCAGGCAAGTCCAGTCCGGAAGTTCGTGAACTGTCAAACCAGCTCAATCAGTTGAATGCGATGTTGGGACGTACGGGAGGGCAGGACTTCCGAAACCCCAATGGCGTTTACATGAAGGTGATGAATTTCCGTCGCTTCGATCCATCGTTTGCTTCATTAGGTAAGTCCGGATTGAGGCATGGTGGCGCTGAGGAGGAAGACGTTTGGAATGAGTTTGCATCTGATCCAAAACAACTAGCGGCGACCGCCCAAGCGATCAGGTCTGCCTTGTCGCAGAGTGCGCAAATAGTCGTGAGCGCAGAATTTGACGATGTGGAGGAAGCTCAAGAAGGAAGGCTCTTGGCTGTTCTCCACTATCGGAGGGAACGCAGTCGGAAGCTGGTCAAGGCACGCATAAAAAGAGCGATCGAAGAGACAGGTGAACTTAGATGTGAAGCCTGTGATATGTCCTTCTCAGAGCGGTACGGTGAATGGGGTGATCGGTTCATGGAGGTGCACCACACGCGCCCGCTTCACACATTGGAGGAAGGTCGCGTTACGCCCTTAGCTGAGCTTGCGCTGGTCTGCTCCAACTGCCATCGTATGATCCATCGTCGTAGGCAGTGGCTTACGGTCGCGGAATTGGTCAGCATCATTACGCAGGCGAAACGCCAAGCCAAAATCTGAAAACGCCGAAATTTTTCGCGGGGATGTCAATACAACCAAGGACGCACATTCCCCCCATGGGGTGCATGTCTATGTCGCTCTCAATCCTGCTCCTCAGCTGGGACCCAATGAGACAGTCAGCCATGGATGGAAAGCTGGCATATGGGGCCGGTACCCCTGTGTGAACTAAGAGCCGGTGGCTTGTGCTCCCTATGTGGAACAAAAAGCCGAATGTAATTGATAGGGTAAGACACTGGACTATGGTCCAGTACTAAGTCTGTCCGGTATCAGTTCATGGCTGGAGCCAGAGATCGAAGAGAACGAAGCGACCCATGTGTTGCAGCAAGTTGACTACCTTATATATAGATATAATATATGAGATAATTGGATTAGCTAATACATGGAATATATGATTGTATCATGTAATTGGTATATAATATTCGCTGTATAATAGCTATTATACTATATTACGATAATCCATACTCATTGTGTTCGAAAATGTTGGTTTCTAGATAAATAGCATATTATTAATCCATGCTGCCTGTCCACTTCGCCTTGTGGCTACGCTACCAGTCAGAACATGGTGGGCAGCTAACACGCCTAGCTCCGGATACCAGATAGAGCCATGGAGCATGGATTAGAACCATGGATTAACAAGGCCATGGACTTCAAGCGGTATGCTATTGCGGCAGAACCAGAGATCGCTTGCTCATAGCAATCGGCTTGGTCCGTTGGGGTATACCCTAGCGTACATACGATCCGGCTGAGAATTAGATGTACGTTAGGGTTGACATGAGTCAACGTACAGAACTATCTACGGACACTACCCTATCGTACATTGGAGATAGTGATGTCCGTTATCCTTTATGCCCGAGTCTCGACAACAGACCAGACCATAGAGCATCAGGAGGCCCAGGCCAGGAAGGCCGGCTTTCAGATCGACACAGTTGTTTCTGACCAAGGAGCATCCGGCTTGAGCACAAAGCTCGCGGATCGCTCAGAAGGCAGGCGCCTATATGACATGCTCCGCAGGGGCGATACGCTGGTAGTGCGATGGGTAGACCGGCTCGGGCGAAACTACCAGGATGTCTGTGATGTGATCAGGGAGTTCATGCGCAGAGGCGTTACCATCAGAACGGTCATCAACAACATGACGTTCGATGGGGCAACTACAGACCCGATCCAGCAAGCGGTACGTGATGCCCTGATTGCCTTCATGGCTGCAACCGCTCAAGCGCAAGCAGAGGCGACGAAGGAAGCGCAGAAGGCTGGCATAGCCCACGCACAGACGAAGGACACGAAATATCGCGGTCGCAAGCCAACTTATGACCGGCATCAGTATCAGCTTGTCAGGGAGATGCTTGCTAATGGTGCCGGCGCGTCGGCCATCGCCAAGGCAACGGGTTTGACGCGGCAAACGGTAATCCGCATCGAAGATAAAGCACCCGATCAGGCCGAAGCAAACTTGCTGGCTTGGGGGCTTTAGAGATTAGGCCCCAAATCGAACAGGGAAGGCCGCTGACAGGGGTTAGGGCGTTTCCGCGCCAATCCCCCGCGACGAGGGAACAAACGAGTCCTGCGGGCTTCCCCTGGCGCAGCTAGCTCACTCGCCACGGAGGCGGCGGCCCAACCTTCAAGATTTCGGCAGCGAGCCATTTGGGGTCTATCCCATCCTTGTAAGCACGCTTTGTGCCTTCATCGTCAGTCAGCTCGATCCAATGCAAGTCAGTGCTGGCTTTGCCGTCCAGGCGCTTGGCCTCTGCCACCAGAGCTTGCTTATAATCATCGTAACTTGTCGGCCGGTTTCCGGTCTGCGGAGCCGTGCTATTTGCGTCCGGTCGCTTCGCCCTGCCATGCTCCGGGGCAGAGGAATGAAGCATGTCTATCAGGACTTGATTCCACATTGCGAGCTTAGGCTTCATACCCTTTCGATACGCTTCCGCGATCATGGGCAACTGCTTGCCACCGTAGAACACCCGTACGTGGTCCATGGCATTGTGGATCATTGAGGCCGGCATGTGTTCCGCATCCATGCTAGCCACGAGATTGGCCTCAGCAACCGTGTGGCCAGACTCCAAGCCGGTCAAAAATATCGAGGCTCTTACGGTCTCGGCACCTCTCCGGGAATTGCCTTTGAGGAAATAGAACACTGCTGCTCCGAGTACGACCAGCCCTAGCAAAATATCCATCTGTAGCCCCTGTCTGATCCACCAAACTGCCACGAACTCAAAGGCAAAATATCTGATTTTTGGATAATCTGATTTTCGGATTACCCGCCCGTCTGACCTCTCGTCAACGGGCCCATGCCGAAGTCTCTGCACTCAGAACGTCATGTGATGATCGCCAAAGCGTTGGCGGATCAGAGGCGTTTGAAAGGCCTGACCCAGACCCAAGTCGCAAAAGCGATGGGACGACACCAGCCGTTCATAGCGAACATCGAAAGTGGCGAACGCAGAATTGACCTTGTGGAGCTTCTGGACATAGGCGCTATCATCGACCTAGACGTTGAGGCTCTGGTTCGTAGACTGCGGAAACCACTTTCGGAGAAATAGCTCGCTAAAACACCTTCTCCAATGCTGCGAGCAACTGTGCAGGAGGGAACCCATTCCGATTGTAGGTACTGAGGGTGGTCGTTCCCGGCTCATGTCCTACGATTGCCATGATATGAGCCTGACTGACGTCACCCTTAATTAGCTGTCTAACGACAGAATGCCGTAGGCTGTGAAAGGTCAGTTGCTTCGTCTTCAGTTTCAGGTCTGGCAGGAAGGTCTCATTGAACCATCTGCCCAGGTTGCGGCCATAGCCGTCCGATTCTGTGTACGTCAGTTGCGGAAAGAGGCGGACGTTTCCCGGTTTGGAGCGCACTGCATCTATATATTCGAGTAGACCGTATTCGATAAGACCCGGATGGATCGGAACGACACGCTTGGAGGAGGCGTTCTTGAGCTTCTTCGTTGGACCAGACCCATTGATGTCGAAGCAGTGGATACCGTCCACGACCCTGATATCGTCCAAATGAAGCTGAGCGACCTCGTTCAACCGTGCACCTGAGTGCATGGCTATGAGCGTTCCCCACTTGTGATGCTCTTGCAGATTTCTGCTCTTATCCAAAAGGGCATTGCGTAGTGTTTCCAGCTCAGAGTCAGAGAACGGAAGACGGGGAGCCTCATCGTTGGTGCGTTTGTTTCCCAACGACAGACCGGAAAACGGGTTCTCTGCACAATAGCCGTTCTGTTTGGCCCAATTAAATAGACCCTTGTAGGTTTGCAGGTACTTGTTGATCGTCAGGCGATGCAGGGTTGTTAGCCCCGTCATCCCTAGTATCTCATCCAGCGTCTTACCTCTGGTTAGTTTGCCTTTGTTTCGGTTCACAGGATATGACGCGAGGACTTCCCTTACTTTGCGTGCCTTCGGATGGTCGATTGTCCGCGCGTCCAGGTCTTTGCCCAATATCTCGTAAAGCAGGTCTATGTGTTCCTGCTTCTCACCCTCGGTCTTGGGTGTCCAACGTTCCTCTAGCCTTGCGTATTTCCAGAACTCCGTCACCAGTTGCGACAAGGACGTGAAGTCGGAGGACTTTTGGGAAGAAGGCAAAGGGACCGTGGCCTGATTGTCAGTCTCGAAATCGTAGCTGCCAAACGCGCTATCGAAATCGAGCACGGCTTGGCAGTAGGCACCATTTGCGCGCCGGTACTCTTTAAGGAGCATTTGCCGCATCCCATTCGGCAAATCCGTTGATCGACCAACCTCCACAAGAATCCGATCCATCATGAAGTTGTCGATAAAATTCCTATCCGCTGCTTCTTTGAGGCTCTGGACGTTCGGGACGCGTGCATCAGCAACAGCCTGCTCGAAAGCCGATATCACAACCGGGGACAGGTGCCCGTTCTCTCTGATGGATTGTTTGTGAGCCTTTAAGGCCTCCTTAAAATAAGCAGAAAACATGCCGTGAACGTCAGCATAATCCATCTGATTTTTTACCCTGCCATGCCCTACCACAGAGGCTACGTACCTGAGGCTATACGCTAGTAGCAATGCCTCTCGACGATCCCTTGTACCGAGAGATATTCGAATGGTTGTCGCAGCTCCCTTAGGGTGCAAGGGTCTGGGCAGGGGGTGCCGATAGTAGAAAATTCCGTGCCGAGAACGTGACAGGTAGGCGGGAATGCGCATAGCAAATGGCTCACTTGGTTGTCCCACCAGCGAAAACCCATTGCTAAGACTTTGATTTTAAATCCGCTGGTGGAGCTGAGGGGGATCGAACCCCTGACCTCATCATTGCGAACGATGCGCTCTCCCAGCTGAGCTACAGCCCCGTTCCAGCGGATGGGCTTGTATCGGTCGCGGCCGTTTGATGTCAAGGCGAAAGACCGGGCCGGCACAGGCGCCGTGGCGGGGCAGGCCTTGCCCGCACGCCAAGCCCACGGGCCTTGCCCGCACGCCAAGCCCACGGGCCTTGCCCGCTCGCCAAGCCCGCGGGCTTGCCCGCACGCCGAGCAATGGCTACATGTCGGCGACAATTTTGGAGACCGGCATGATCGCCCTTAT
Source organism: Mesorhizobium sp. CA10 (assembly GCF_020165285.1). Classification (NCBI taxonomy): domain Bacteria; kingdom Pseudomonadati; phylum Pseudomonadota; class Alphaproteobacteria; order Hyphomicrobiales; family Phyllobacteriaceae; genus Mesorhizobium; species Mesorhizobium sp. CA10. The sequence continues at coordinate 16,033 of NZ_JAIUHV010000010.1, read as the reverse complement.
TCAGACCATCGTCATGGCGCTTGATATCTACTGGTGGATCATCATCGCCTCGGCGATCTTTTCCTGGCTCTACGCCTTCAATGTCGTCAACTCGCGCAACCAGTTCGTCGGCAGCGTGGGCAATATGCTCTACCGGCTGACCGATCCGGCATTGCGCCCGATACGCCGCTTCATGCCCGATCTCGGCGGCATCGACATTTCGCCGATCATCCTGCTTCTGATCATCTTCTTCATCCGGCAGTTCCTGGTCACTACCGTCTGGTCCTGGGTCGTGGCCGGCGGCTGATGAGCACGCCGTTTCGGCTGCGCGAGAACGGCATCGACCTCTTCGTGCGTCTGACGCCGAAAGCGGCGCTCGACCGGATCGACGGCGTCGAGACCGCCGCCGACGCGCGCAATCATCTCAAGGCGCGCGTGCGCGCCGTGCCGGAGAACGGCGCCGCCAATACAGCGCTGGAACGGCTGATGGCGAAGGCGCTGGGTGTTCCAGTATCGGCCGTTTCGGTGGTTGCCGGCGGGACATCGCGACTGAAGACGCTGCGGGTCGTGGGTAATGGGGCCGAGCTGGCGAAAAGCGTCGAGGCTCTTTCTAAGCAATCGAAGATCTGAGACGCAGGCGGGACGGCGCCCCCCTCTGTCCTGCCGGACATCTCCCTCGCTTGGCTACGCTATGCACACATCTTCTGTGACTGTCGTGACTGATCAGGCCGAGGCTTGATTGCCACGTGGTTCCCCCAATCCGTCGCTGCTTCGCAGCGCCACCTTTCCCCCCTCCGGAGGGAAAGGAAGGGAGCGTTGCTGGACGAGCATTGACGGCAAAAGGCTTGGCGCCTTTCCTCTACCCCGTCGATCGGGGGAGAGGTGGCTCGGCGAAGCCGAGACGGAGTGGGGGGTCGACCAGCGCTACATGAGGGGCGCGGAAGCTGCCAATCGGGAAGATGCCCGGCAGGCCAGAGGAGGGCGCGAGCGATCGCCAGCGCTGACGGCGCAAGCCGCTGCGACCGCTCAATCGCCCAGCGGCAGTCTCGGATCGTCCACCTTCAGCGTGTTCACGCTCTGCTTTATGCGGCGCAGATTCTCCAGCACTTTCGGCCCGCGCGCTTCCGCCACCGTGGTGGCGATCATGTCGAGGATGGCAAGCAGCGCGTAGCGCGACGAGGTCGGCTTGTAGATGTTTCCGTCCTCGACGGACTGCAGAAGGATGACCGTGTCGGCGACCTTGGCCAGGGCCGAATCCGGCGCGGTGATGGCAACGGTCGCCGCACCATATTGCTGCGCAACCTCGACCGCCTCGATCACCGAGCGCGCATAGCCCGAGACGGAGAAGGCAAGCAGCGTCGTCTCGGGCGTCGCGACGGCGGCATACATGCGCTGCAGCTGGCCGTCGGTCTGGGCGAGCGCCGACAAGCCGAGCCGGAACAGCCGGTTCTGCATCTCGGTCGCCATCATCGAGGAGATGCCGCCTGAGCCGATGCACAGCACATTGCCGGAAGCCGCGATGCGGGCGGCGACGTCCATCACCGTCGTCATGTCGAGGTTTTCGCTGGCGCGCTGGATGGCGGCGATCGCCGCCTCGGTGATTGCCGACGCGATGCGCTGCTCGCGCGCGTCGCGGCTGAGCGGCTCCGGCGACAGATACTGGCCGCCGATGGCGATCGCCTGCGCCAGGTAGAACTTGAAATCGCGCAGACCCTCGCAGCCGAGATTGCGGCAGAAGCGGGTGACGGTCGGCTCGCTGACGCCGACGCGCGCGGCGATCTCCGAGATCGCGGCCTTCGAGGCGAAATCAAGATCGGAAAGCACCAGCCCGGCCAGCCGGCGGTCCGACTTGGTGCCGTCCTGCGATATCAATTGCAGGCGGGTGATGATGTCGGCCGGGGTCTTCATGTCATCATCTCACAGCGGCAGGCCCGTCGCCTTGTCGAAGAGGTGGATGTTGCGCGGGTCGACGCTCACCGGCAGCCGGTCGCCGGGCTTCACCTGCAGCCGGTCGCGGAACACCGCGCGCACCGTGTCGTCGCCGACCGAGCCATAGACATGCGTTTCCGAACCGGTCGGCTCGACGACATCGACCTTGATGGCGATCGCATCGTCGCCGGCGCCGACGAGGAAGTGCTCGGGCCGGATGCCGGCCTCGACCGTGTCCCTGCCGGACGCGGCCTTGCCCGGGAGCGCCAGACGGCCGCCGCCCGTCGTCTCGAACCAGGACTCGGCTCCGGCGGTCTTCAGCGCGCCGGAGACGAAGCTCATCGAAGGCGAGCCGATGAAGGCGGCGACGAATTTGTTGGCCGGCCGGTCGTAGAGCTCCAGCGGCTGCCCAACCTGCTGGATGCGGCCGCGATCCATCACCACGATGCGGTCGGCCATGGTCATCGCCTCGATCTGGTCGTGGGTGACGTAGACGATGGTCGATTTCAGCCGCTGGTGCAGCGCCTTGATCTCGGTGCGCATCTGCACGCGCAGCTGCGCGTCGAGATTTGAAAGCGGCTCGTCGAACAGGAAGACCGAAGGCTCGCGCACGATGGCGCGGCCCATGGCGACGCGCTGGCGCTGGCCGCCCGACAATTGCCTTGGATAGCGGTCGAGATAGGAAAAGAGGTTGAGCACGCCCGACGCCTTCTTGACCTTGTCCTCGATCGCCGCGCGCGTCTCGCCGCGGATCTTCGGGCCGAAGCCGATATTCTCCGACGCCTTCAAATGCGGGAACAGCGCGTAAGACTGGAACACCATGGCGATGTTGCGTTTCTGCGGCGGCAGCTCGTTGGCGCGCATGCCACCGATGACGAGATCGCCGGAGGTGATCGTCTCCAGCCCTGCCAGCATGCGCAGCAAAGTGGACTTGCCGCAGCCGGACGGGCCGACCAGCACGACGAACTCACCGGTCCGGATGTCGAGATTGATATCTTCGAGGATTTTGTGCTGGCCGAAGGATTTCGACAGGTTGCGGAACTGGACGTCGGTCATGGTCACGCTCCCAAAATGTCGTCGATGAAAGGCAGGTAGCCGGCTGTCAGTCCCGCGTCCACGGGGACCACGGCACCTGTTATGCCGGAAGCGCGCTCGGAGGCAAGGAAGGCGACGGCCTCCGCCACTTCCGACGCATTGACGATGCGGCCGAGCGGATAGAGCCGCTTCAGCCGGCCTAAGATCTCGGGGTCCTTGGCCAGGCGATGGTCCCAGGCGGCGGTGCGGATCGAGCCCGGACAGACGACATTGGCCCGCAACCCGCTGCGGCCGAGCTCGACGGCGATGGATTTGGCGTAGGCGTTGATGCCGGCTTTGGCCGCCGCATAGGCCGGATTGCCGAAATGCGAAATCGCGTTGACGGAGGAGATGAAGACGACGCTGCCCGACCCGCGCTTGGACATCGCCTTGATGAGCGGATCGGCGAAGGTCATCACACCGGTCAAATTGAGGCCGAGCTCCTCTTCGATCTTGTCCGCCGTCAGCGCCTTCAAGGTCTCGGCGCGCGTCCAGCCGGCATTGTTGATCAGGATGTCGGGAACGCCGTCCTTGTCGAGCAGCGCGGGTATCGCCGCTTCGATAGAGGCCCGGTCGAGCAGGTTGAAGACATGGCGCGACGCGATATGCGGGCTGGCCAGAGCTTCCACCGACTGGTCGCAGCCGACGACGCGCGCGCCGCGCTCGGCTATGAGCTCGACGATCGCCGAACCGAGGCCGCCGCCGGCGCCGGTGACGACAACGGTTCTGCCCTCGAAATCGGCCTTTGATACCACGATGCGCGCTCCTCCGCCGTGCCAGACAGCGAGGGAACGCTATCCAACAAAATGTAATTTAGCAACATGATAAACTGCTTGCATTGGGCATAACCCTCGATAATGTAGGAAAGTAACATAAATCCTGTGCCTCTAAGGCCGGGCGCGAATGCGCATCAATGGGAGAGATCAGATGAGCCTTGCGAAATGGACTGTCGGCCTGTTGGCCGGAATGAGCATGCTGGCTTTTGCGGCACCTGCCGGTGCCGGCGAGGTGCGCGTCACTGTCGCCGAATACAGCGCCAAGACCGGCCCCTATTTCGAAGAGGTCAAGAAGGAGTTCGAGGCGGCCAATCCCGGCATCACCATCAAGTATGAAGTGGTGCCGTGGGACGTGCTCCTGCAGAAGCTCACTACCGACATCACCGCCGGCACCAATGCCGACCTTTCGATCATCGGCACGCGCTGGCTGATCGACTTCGTGCAGCAGGATGTCGCCGAGCCGCTCGACAGCTACATCAAGCCGGAGTTCAAGGACCGCTTCATCGACACCTTCCTGCAGCCCTCGATCATGGACGGCCACACCTACGGCCTGCCGATCGCGGCTTCCGCCCGTGCCATGTATTACAACAAGGAGCTGTTCGAGAAGGCAGGCATCGCCAAGCCACCGGCCACCTGGAGCGAGCTGCAGGAGGATGCGCGCAAGATCAAGGCGCAAGGCGCCTTCGGCTACGGCCTGCAGGGCAAGGAGATCGAGACCGACGTCTATTACTACTACGCGATGTGGTCCTTCGGCACCGAAATCCTCAACAAGGACGGCACCTCCGGTCTGAGCACGCCCGGCGCGCTCGAGGCCGCCAAGCTTTACAAGTCGATGATCGACGAGGGCCTGACCGAACCGGGTGTGACCTCCAACAACCGCGAGGACGTGCAGAACCTGTTCAAACAGGGCAAGGTCGGCATGATGATCACCGCGCCGTTCCTGTCCAACCAGATCAAGGAAGAGGCGCCGAAGCTGAAATACGGCGTCGCCGCCATCCCCGCCGGCCCGACCGGTGCGCGCGGCACCTATGGCGTCACAGACTCCATCATCATGTTCAAGAACTCCAAGAACAAGGACGAGGCCTGGAAGCTGCTCGACTTCCTGTTCACCAAGGAGCAGCGCGCCAAGTTCACGCAAGGCGAGGGCTTCCTGCCGGTGAACAAGGAAGAGGCGAAGATGGAATATTACGTCAACAACGCCGACCTCGCCGCCTTCACCGCGCTTCTGCCCGACGCCCGCTTCGCGCCGGTCATCCCGGGCTGGGAAGAGATCGCCCAGATCACGTCGGACGCCATGCAGAAGATCTATCTCGGCAGCGCCACGCCGGAAGCGGCCTTGAAGGAGGCCGCCGACAAGGCCAACGCCGTCCTGACGAAGAAATAGGGCGTATCTCCCTGCGCCCGTGGCGCGCTCCACCCCGTCGGAGCGCGCCACATCTATTTCCTCTCCCTCCGGAGGGGGGAGAGGTGGCTCGGCGAAGCCGAGACGGAGTGGGGGAACCACCTGGCCACCGCCGCGAGCGGGCTTACGAAAGACACTCCGCGCAAGCATCGCCTCGCCTTACGCCAAGGGTCGACCCCCACTCCGTCGAGCTTCGCTCGACACCTCTCCCCCGATCGACGGGGGAGAGGAAGGGCTCTCTTCCGCATCCGCCGCGGAGGACGGGCGCACAGGTGAGGAACAGCGCCACCACTTGCAAGGAATCCGGAAGCGACGTCCTGAGAAGAAGGAGGCAAGTCAATCTGTTAAGCCAGCCTCATCCATCCGCAACGCGACACAAACCAGCCGATGCAAAATCGTTTCCTGCCCTATCTCCTGACGCTGCCCAGCCTGTTCCTGGCGGGGGTGGTGATCTTCTGGCCAGTCTGGGATCTGATCCAGATCTCGACGCATGACGTCAACCGCTTCGGTCAGTTGCGCGAGTTCAGCGGTCTGGCCAATTTCGCGGCGCTCGCCGCCGATCCCGATTTTGTCGCCGCGCTCTGGCGCACCGCGTTGTGGACGGTGCTGGTCGTCGGCGGCGCGCTGCTTTTGTCGATCCCGGTGGCGATCATCCTCAATACGGACTTCTACGGCCGCGGCCTCGCCCGCGTCATCATCATGCTGCCCTGGGCGGTGTCGCTGACCATGACCGCGGTGGTCTGGCGCTGGGCGCTCAACGGCGAGAGCGGCATGCTGAATTCGGCGCTGATGAAGCTCGGCCTGATCAGCCAGAACATCCAGTGGCTGGCCAGCGCCGAAACCGCCTTCCCGATGCAGGTGCTGATCGGCATATTGGTGACGGTGCCGTTCACCACAACGATCTTCCTCGGCGGCCTGTCCTCGATCCCCGACGATCTCTACGAGGCGGCGGCACTCGAGGGCGCGACGCCCTTGCAGCAGTTCCGCGAGATCACCTTTCCGCTGCTGAAGCCGTTCATCAACATCGCGATCGTGCTCAACACCATCTATGTCTTCAACTCCTTCCCGATCATCTGGGTGATGACACAAGGGGGGCCGGCAAACTCGACCGACATATTGGTCACCCATCTCTACAAGCTCGCCTTCCGCATCGGCAAGCTGGGCGAGGCATCAGCCGTGTCGCTGGTGATGTTCGCGATCCTGCTCGTCTTCACCATGATTTATGTCCGCCTCGCCATGCGGGAGCAGCGCGCATGAACGGCAAGTTGAAACGCACCATCATCGCCTGGCTGCTGCTTGCACCGTTGGTCGCGGTGACGATCTTCCCCTTCGCCGTGATGTTCCTGACCGCCGTCAAGCCACGCACCGAGGTGCTGACGCCCACCTGGTGGCCGAGCGAATTCCGCTGGTCGAATTTCGCCGACATGTGGGTGGCGACCGGCTTCGGCCAGGCGCTGCTCAACTCGCTCTATGTCTCGGCGCTGGCGACCATCGGCGCGATCCTGATCTCGGTGCCGGCCGCCTACGCCATGTCGCGCTTCCGCTTCGGCGGCTATGGCGCCTTTCGCCAGTTCCTTTTGATCTCGCAGATGATCTCGCCGATCGTGCTGGTGCTCGGCCTGTTCCGGTTGATGGCGGCCTGGGGCTTGGTGGAGAGCACCACCGCGCTCGGCTTCATCTACATGGCCTTCAACGTCGCCTTCACGGTCTGGATGCTGCAGAGCTATTTCGACACCATCCCGCGCGACCTCGAGGAGGCGGCCTGGATGGAAGGCGCCGGCCGTTGGTTGACGCTGCGCAAGGTATTCCTGCCGCTCTGCCTGCCGGCGATCGCGGTGACGGCGATCTTCACCTTCATTAATGCCTGGAACGAGTTCGTCGTGGCGCTCACCATGCTGCGCAGCCAGGAAAGCTACACGCTGCCGATCCAGGTTTTCTCGCTGGTCGCCGGCCGCTATACGATCGAATGGCACCATGTCATGGCCGCCACCCTGCTGGCGACACTGCCGGTGGCGATCCTCTTCATCTGGCTGCAGCGCTACCTCGTCCGCGGATTGGCGCTCGGCGCGGTCAAATAGCTATCCCCGCGATTCCAGGAAAAGTGCGCAGCGGTTTTCCGTCCGGAATTGCGAAAAACAAAAGGTCATCACGGAGCCTTCATGCGCATCTTCACCGCCTCGCTGGCGACGGAAACCAACACCTTCTCGCCGGTGCCGACCGACCGGGCTTCCTTCGAGATGGCCTTCTATGCCGGCCCCGGAAAACATCCGGAGACGCCGACGCTCTGCTCCTCGCCGATCGTGGCGCTGCGCAAGCGCGCCGCGAAGGAAGGGCTGACCGTCATCGAAGGCACCGCCACCTGGGCGGAGCCCGGCGGCCTGGTGCAGCGGCAGACCTATGAAGCGCTGCGCGACGAGATCCTCGATCAGCTCAAGACCGCCTTGCCGGTCCATGCGGTGATCCTGGGATTGCATGGCGCCATGGTGGCGCAAGGTTATGACGATTGCGAAGGCGATCTCTTGGAGCGCGTGCGCGCCATCGTCGGCCCGAAAGTGGTGATCGCATCGGAATTCGATCCGCACAGCCATTTGACCCCGAAACGCGTCGCGGCCTGCAATGTCATGGCCTATTTCCTGGAATTCCCGCACACCGATTTCTACGAGCGCGGCGAGCATGTGGTCGAGCTCGGCCTCGCCGCGGCGCGCGGCGAGATCAAGCCGGTGATCTCGACCTTCGACTGCCGCATGATCCAGGTGCTGCCGACCAGCCGCGAGCCGATGCGCTCCTTCGTCGACAGGATCAAGGCCCTGCACGGCAAGGACGGCGTGTTGTCGGTCTCGGTCATCCACGGCTTCATGGCCGCCGACGTGCCCGAAATGGGCACGCGCATCCTGGTCGTGACCGACAATGACAAGGAAAAGGGCGACAAGCTCGCCGAAACGCTCGGGCGCGAGCTCTACGCCTTGCGTGAGAAGACCGCCATGACAATGCTGTCTGCATCCGCAGGCATCCAGCAGGCGCTAGCCGTGCGCGCCGAGCGCAAGGACAAACCCGTCGTGATCGCCGACATCTGGGACAATCCCGGCGGCGGCGTGCCGGGCGACGGCACCATCGTGCTGCGCGACCTGCTTTCGCGCGGCGTGGGCAAGGTCGGCGTTGCGACGATCTGGGACCCGATCGCCGTGACCTTCTGCCATGCGGCCGGCGAGGGCGCGGTCATCGACCTGCGCTTCGGCGGCAAGGCCGGCCCTCAGGCCGGCGAGCCGATCGATGCCCGCGTCAGGGTGCTGAAGACAACCAACGAAGGTTGGCAGAGTTTCGGACCAAGCCGGGTGACGCTGGGGCCGTCGGCGGTGGTTCGCATCGAAGGTACCGAGGTCGACGTCATCTTGAACACCAACCGCACCCAGACTTTCGAGCCGGATATCTTTTCCAACATCGGCATCGATCCGCTGTCGAAGGATGTCCTCCTGATCAAGTCGACGAACCATTTCTACGCCGGCTTCGCGCCGATCGCTGCCGAGATCATCTATGTGGCTGCGCCGAGTTCCTATCCGAGCAATCCGGCGGTGACGGATTACAAGAAACTGACGCGGCCGATCTGGCCGAGAGTGGCTGATCCGTGGCGCGCTTCCCCTTCTCCCCTTGTGGGAGAAGGTGGCCGCGAAGCGGCCGGATGAGGGGTGTTCCAGCGGAGTGAGGCGCTGGCGTTCCCTGGAGCACCCCTCATCCGTCTCGGCGCTGCGCGCCGATCCACCTTCTCCCACGGGGGGAGAAGGGAAAGATGCGTCACACCAATCCCCGCTTCACCATCATCGCCTCAGGCGACGGCATCTTCCCGCGGAAGGTCGTATAAAGCTCCTCCGGATCCTTCGACCCACCCGCGGCATAGATGTTCTTCCGCAGCCGCTCGGCGAGTTCCGGATTGAAGGCATCGCCCGTCTCCTCGAAAGCCGAGAAGGCGTCGGCGTCGAGCACTTCCGACCACATATAGGAATAATAGCCGGCTGAATATCCGTCGCCGGCGAAGACATGGCCGAAATGCGGGGTGCGGTGTCGCATCGCGATCGTGTCGGGCATATGCAGCTTTTCCAGCGTTTCAGCCTCGTATCGAAGCGGCTCGGCGGGCGCGTCAGGTCGCGCATGATAGGCCATGTCGATCAGCGCCGAAGCGGTGAACTCGACCGTGGCGAAACCGGCGCCGAAGGTGCGGGCAGCGAGCATCTTGTCGAGCAATGCCTTCGGCATCGGCTTGCCGGTCTTGACGTGCAGCGCATGCTTTTCCAGCACCGCCGGCACCGTCAGCCAATGCTCGTAAAGCTGCGAGGGCAGTTCGACGAAGTCGCGGCTGACCGAAGTGCCGGAGACCGACGGCCAGGTGACGTCGGTCAGCATGCCGTGCAGCGCATGGCCGAACTCGTGGAACAGCGTCTTCGCCTCGTCGACCGACAGAAGCGCCGCCTCGCCGGCCGGCGGCTTGGCGAAGTTCATGATGTTGTAGATCACCGGCTTGGCGCCCGGGCAAAGCTTATAGCCCGACCGCAGCGCGCTCATCCAGGCGCCGGAGCGTTTTGACGGCCGCGCGAAATAATCGGCGAGGAACAGGCCGCGCTCGCTGCCGTCGGCATTCTTCACCACGAAGACGCGCGCGTCGGGATGCCAGGCTGTTATGCCCTTCTTTTCCTCGAAAGTGATGCCGAACAGGCGTGTCGCGACATCGAAGCAGGCTTCGATGACGCGTTCGAGCTGCAGGTAAGGCTTCAGCTCCGCTTCGTCGAAGGCGAATTTCTCGGCGCGCAGCTTCTCCTGGTAGAAGCGCCAGTCCCAGGCCGCGAACTTCTCATTGCTGCCGGCTTCCGCCGCCAGCCGCTCCAGCTCCTTCTGGTCGGCGGCCGCTTTTTCCAGGGCTTTCTCCCACACGGGATCGAGCAGCTCGTGCACGGCCTTCGGCGTCTTCGCCATCGTGTCGTCGAGCTTCAGCGCCGCGAAGGATTCGTAGCCCAGAAGCTTCGCTTTCTCGGCGCGCAGCTTCAGCATGTCGCGCACGACATCGGTGTTGTCGGAGGCGCCGCCATTCTGGCCGCGCATGATGAAGGCTTTGAACGCGATCTCGCGCAGGTCGCGGCGCTCCGAGAAGGTCGAGAACGGCTCGTAGATCGAGCGCGACAGCGTCACCGCGTAGCGGCCCTTCTGGCCGCGCATCTCGGCCGCTTCCGCCATCGCGCTCTTCAAGAAGTCCGGCAGGCCGGCAAGGTCGGCCTCGTCGAGGAACAGCGCCCAGTCACGCTCGTCGGCCAGCACGTTCTGGCCGAATTTGGTGCCGAGCGAGGAGAGTTCCTCGTTGATTGCCGCGAGCCGCTTCTTGCCGTCGGCATCGAGCTTGGCGCCCGAACGGACAAAGCCCTTCCAGGTCTTTTCCAGGACGCGCAGCGTCTCGGCATCAAGCTTGAGGCTGTCGCGCCGCTGGTAGAGATCGTCGATGCGGGCAAACAGTTTTTCGTTCATCGAGATCGCCGAGAAATGCCGCGACATCTTTGGCGAAACCTCGCGCTCCATCGCCTGGATCGTGTCGTTGGTATGAGCGCCGGCGCGGCACCAGAAGATCGACGAGACACGGTCGAGCGCCTCGCCGGCAAGCTCGAGCGCGGCAAGCGTGTTCTCGACGGTCGGCATCTCGCTGTTGCCGGCGATCGCGTCGATCTCGGCCTGATGCGCCGCCAGCGCCGCGTCGAAGACCGGCCCGAAATCATTGTCGCCGATTCGCGAGAAATTCGGCAGGCCTAGCGGCCCTTGCCAGACGGTCAGCGGATGGGCGGCGAGATCGACGGTTTTTGAAGATGACATGTGCATTCCGGTGAGTGGATGGAGGCGGGTGCCTCCGATGTAGGGCGACGTCCCACACCGCGCAACACGGCGGAGTTCAATAGCCGCTGCAATCCTGCGCCACCGCCGTCTGCGTGCTGACGACGATGCGCCCGCCAGCGATGGTAAAAGTCTCGCGCATCAGCATGTCGTTGCTGGGGAAGTCGTAGCAGGCGAGCACCGTGGTCTCGCCATTCTCGCTCTTTTCAATGCGATGACGGATCGTGGCGCCCGTCACCGCGCCCTGCCATTCGTCGATCGAGGCGATGAAATCCTGCTTGGTCTGCACGACGCCGATGTCGTCCAGCTTCATGCGCACGTCGTCGGCAAGCAATTCGGACAATTCGGTCCTGTCGGCGGCCAGCAGCGCCGAATACCAGCGATCGATGATGGCGCCGTCATCGGCGCTGGCGCGGGCGACCGTGGACATGAACAGCGCCGCCGCGAGAAAGAACCTCCACCGGCTCCGGTGCATTATCCCTCCGTCACAACTCAGGCCGCTCGAAATCGCCGGTTTCCTTGTTCATCACCCACAGCTCCCCGGTCGAGATGTCGAACCATGCGCCGTAGAGCGAGAGCTTGCCCTTGCCTTCGAGGATCGAGACGCAGGGAAAGGTCCTGAGATTGGCGATCGAATAGCGGACTGAAATACGCTCCAGCGCCGTCTGACGCTCGGTCGCCGTCATCATGGTACTGGAGGCCACGGTCTCGGCGGCCGGCGCGATCAGGCTCATCCATTTGCCGATGAAGTCGCCGGGCGACAGGGGCGAGGAATTGGTGTCGAGCGCGGCACGGATGCCGCCGCAGCGGCCGTGGCCCATCACCACGATGTTCCTCACCTTCAGGCTCTGCACGGCGAATTCGAGCGCGGCCGATGTCGAGTGATATTCGCCGTCCGGCTCATAGGGCGGCACCAGATTGGCGACATTGCGCAGCACGAAGAGCTCGCCCGGCCCGGCGTCGAAGATCGCCTCCGGGGCTGAGCGGGAATCGCAGCAGGCGACGATCATCGTTTCCGGCGCCTGGCCTTCGCGCGCCAGAGAGCGATAGCGGTCGCTTTCCGAGGGATAGCGGCCGGCCATGAAGTTGCGATAGCCGGCGAGGAGGTGCTCAGGGAGGTGAGGCATGGGCGGCGTCTGGGCCCTTTCCGGGTTGGATGCGGCACGAATGTGGGTGTTCGAGCGATGTCTGCCTGAAGTCTGGGAAAGCCTCTAGCGGCAAAAGTCGGTCGCGAGCAATGCCGAATTGCGGATGAGCCCGTCGCAATCGCGATGCGGCATTCATGGCTTCGTCACACCCAGATGGCAACGGGAATGCCGAAACGATCGGTCAATGGCGGATCTGGAGAAGGTTTTGCCTCGCCGCTGGCGATGCGCCCGGCAATCAGCATCATGGCCGCCGCATCGAGGAAGTCGTCGCTCGCCGCGCCACGTGGCGGCGCCTGGTCGAGAAAGGTTTTGCTGTAGCCATGCCGACAAAGCAGCGCCTTGCGCTCCTCCATGCCGGCCGGGTTGACCGCTCCCTTGATCTTCTTCGGCAGCGCCATCGCCGTGCCGCCATTCAACCGGCAGAATGCCACTTCCGGGTGCGATTCGAAGATACGGCTGCGCAAATCGGGGCGCGCGATCAGCAGGGCGTCGATCTCGCGGATCTTCGAAAAGATGCCGAAAGCCTGGATGGAAACGCCGCGCGGCGGGTCGGAGGTCTCCATCGCCACCGCGCTTGCCCTTCGATGCGCCGCATACCAGGCTTCGACCGTGGTGAAGTCGCTGGTGTCGGCATAGAGCGCCGCCCGCGAAGGGATGGCGAACACGCTGGATTGCCGCGCCCCGAGCAGCGGCCGCACCAGCGCTTCCGGCCCGCGACCTCCCTTGCGCGAAAAATCCGGCAGGCCGATCGGCATGTCGACGGCGAACGTGGCATCCGGCAGCGCGTCGAGCAGCGCCTGGAAGCTTGGGAAGACCGAGACCGATGGCGCGGCGTCCGCTTGGCGGTGGACGGCGATCCAGCCGGCCTTGCAGCCGTCGACGCCTGCGAGCTTCACGCCCGCTTGTCCCGCCCGGGATGCAGGAGATGGCGCAACTGCACCATGGCCATGGGGTGCGACAGGCTCTGCGCGTCGGTTTCGAGTTGCAGCTCGTCGCCGCCGCGTTTCGCTGTGCGAGCGAGGATCTCGTAGACGGCGGCGGTGGTCGATTGCAGCGCCTTGACCGGCGGCTGGCCGGACAGAACGCGCGCCAGATAGACGGCCGCAGTCAGGTCGCCCAACCCGTTCGGCGGCTTCTCGATCACGCGGTGCTCGGCAAGCAGCGCCTGGCTGCCGTCGAGCAGGAAATTGCCGGTGCTGCCCGCCATCATCGCGGGCGCCGAGGTCACCAGCATGGTCGAAGGGCCGGCGTGAAGTGCCGCCGCCGTCACCGCCTTGATGTCGGGCAGCGGCGCGCCCGCCATCCATTCCAGCTCATAGCGGTTGGGCGTGGCGATATCCGCGATCGGCATCAATTTGTCGCGCATGGCGATGGCCGTCGGCTCGGGCACGTAGAGCCCGCCCGAATCGCCCATCACCGGGTCGCAGATGTAAAGCGCGTTCGGCGTCTTTTCCTTGACGGCGGCGACAAGCGAGGCGACCGCGTCAGCCTGGCCGGCCTCGCCGAGATAGCCCGACAACACGGCCCTCACCTCGCCCAACCAGGGCGCGCGCTCGAGATCGGCCATCAGCGCCTTGAACTGATCGAGCGGCGGCACGATGCGCGTGGCCCGGCTGTGGCCCGGATGCCAGGGCAGGATGACGGTCGGCACCGCCCAGACCGGGAAGCCCAGCGTCTCCAGCGCGAAGACGGCGGCGCGGTTGCCGACCGAGCCGCGGGCGACATGGCTGGAGATGACGATGACCGCGCGCGGCGCGTCGATTTTTTCTGCATTCATGGAAATCTGTTCCTAGCCGCCACGCGTTGCGGCATACACCAGCCAGGCCAATAGCCCAATGGCAATGAGGAAGCCGAGCGTTCGGCCAATGCGGGTTCCCCAATATTCGATGGGATCGGTGCGGTCGGTGTCGGCGGCGGTCACGCGGTCACGCGCGTCCTTCGCCGTGCCGACGATGAACGACGCGCCGCCCGGCGCTGTCTCGCGCGCCACGCGTTCGAGGATGCGGCGCGATTCGGTCTCGTCATCCTGGCGCTCGGCCATGGCAATTGCCCTTTCCTGCCCGGACCTTAGAGCAATTCCAGGAAAAGTGCGAAGCGTTTAGGCTCGGCGACTTCGCCGTAGCCTTCCGGCCGGAATGGCGTCAAACAAGACGATGAAATCCTGTTCGCTCGACTATTCACAGGGGCTCGCGCCCGAGCCGGAGCAGGCGTCATCGGCCGGACATTTTCTTACGCGTGGATTGTGGTAATGCTTCGCGCGCAACTTCTGTCGAGGGACCAATCATGATTGCCGAGCGCCTCTCACTAGCCTCCCCCTTCCGCAGCCTTGCCGCCTTCCTGATGATGGCTTTCGTGCTGCCGCTGCTTGCCGGCTGCGGTTACAACACCATCCCGACGGCGGAAGAGAACGCGCATGCGGCCTGGAGCGAGGTGCTCAACCAATATCAGCGTCGTTCCGACCTGATCCCGAACCTGGTCGAGACGGTGAAGGGCTATGCCTCGCATGAAAAAGATACGCTCGACGCAGTCGTCCAGGCGCGCGCCAAGGCGACGCAGATCACGGTGACACCGGATACGCTGAAGGATCCCGAGGCGCTGAAGAAGTTCCAGGATGCCCAGGCCGGGCTGACCAGCGCGCTGTCGCGGCTGATCGCGGTGTCGGAAGCCTATCCCGACCTTAAGGCGAACCAGAATTTTCTCGCGCTGCAAGCGCAGCTGGAAGGCACCGAGAACCGCATCGCCGTGGCGCGGCGCGACTACATCCAGGCGGTCAGGGACTATAATCTGACGCTGAAGACCTTCCCGTCCGTGCTGTGGGCGACCTTCTGGTTCCGCGGCAACGAGCCGTTCGCGAACTTCACCGTCGAGGAAGACAAGATGCAGGTGCCGAAGGTCGATTTCGGCACGAGCACGAAGCAGGGCGGGTGAGCGGCGATTTAATCGAGCCTGTCAGCTTTGCGTTCCTTCGCGCCCCCCTCTGTCCTGCCGGACATCTCCCCCTCTTGGGGGGAGATTGGACGTCACGCCGGCCTTCGCCAATCTTCAGCGTCGAAGAAAGGGCGAGGTTGTCGAAACTGCCAATCTCCCCCCTTGAGGGGGAGATGTCCGGCAGGACAGAGGGGGGCGCGACAGAACGCCGGCATCGCCTTTCTTGGCTTGCTTTTTTGTCTCCTCCTCCCCCTCGCCGCCCTCGCCGCCGACCTTCCCGCCCTCACCGGCCGCGTCGTCGACAATGCCGGCATCATCGATGCTGGCACGCGCGCGTCCCTCACGCAAAAACTCGCCGACTTCGAAACCAAGGGCTCGGACCAGATCGTCGTCGCCACCATACCCAGCCTCGGCGGCGAGGAGATCGAGCCTTACGCCAACCGGCTGTTCCGCTTCTGGAAGCTCGGCCAGGCCAAGGAAAATAACGGCGTGCTGCTCTTGGTCGCGCCCAACGACCGCAAGATGCGCATCGAGGTCGGCTACGGGCTGGAAGGCACGCTGACCGACCTGCACACCAAGCTGATCATCGAGAACGACATGGTGCCGGCCTTCCGCGCCGGCGATTTCTCTGGCGGCATCACCAAGGCCGTCGACGACATGATCATGGTCCTGGAGGGCAATCCGGAGGAGCTGGAAGCGCGCGGCAAGCGCAACGAACAGGCGCCGTTCAATTCAGACGACCTGTTCTTCGCCATCTTCATCACCATCTGGGCGCTTATCTTCTTTGGCGGCATCGCGATGACGGTGCTGCCGCCGATCTTCGGCCAGAAGATCGGACCGGGCCGCTATCGCTGGCTGGGCATGACCTTCGATCAGAACCGGCGCTCTTCCTCGGGCGGCTGGTCGTCTGGGGGCGGAGGCTGGTCGTCGGGCGG